>UQQY01000001.1 GCA_900543295.1 uncultured Oscillospiraceae bacterium
ATCTTCAAACGGAAAGACATTGACATCAAGGACGACCAGCGGTCTTTCATCGATCATGGCATAGTATGATACACAGGGAGCGGGAAGCCATGTCTCTTCGTGAGCAAGAATAGGATTCTCCGCTGTATCATATTTTTTCATTTTGAACTGTCGGCTTGTCCACAGAGCAAGATACTGCTCGAATTCCGGATCTCCCGGTTTAAACACCACAGTATTCGCGTTATACTTCTCTTCATCTTGCAATTCGACGAGAAAGAGATGCCTTTGCAAATGAATTTCCGTAATGTCCTGCGCCGCGATATTTGCGCCGTACAAATTGGCGAGTTCCCCGAGAGAAACGTCTCTGCTTTCGATTGCCCAGCGAAGCGTCCACGCCGCAGCTATCACGATCGACAGTGTGAGGGGAATAATCGATACTTTCTTTTTCATCTTCTTATACCACATAAAACGCGATCGGCTGGTATGGCATAGCGATGGGTGTAAATCCATCCCAACCCATTTGAGAAGTTAAAATTGCATAGGCTTTGTACACAGTGGACGAACTGTGACAGTCCGCAATAATCAGAGTGTTAACCACATCAATGTACTGATAGCCGAAGACCGCAACAAAATGATGATCCTCATGATACTTTTTCCCTTCTGGAACATAGATAACCTTTCCATTGATGTATTGTGTTGTTTTATTATAACATGCACTCTGTATCACCGGATGCCCGGCGTTGATTGCCGAAACGATCCAGTTCCAGGAATAGCCGCTACCCAGATAAGTCGCGGCAGACGTCGAATATCCCTTTTCGGCAACATAGGCCTTTAAGCCGTTATATGCTTTGGGGCCGTTTGTTCCTCCGCCAAGGCCGATCTGCTGAATATCCATTTTGCCTTTTAAATTATCGTAAACCGCTTGACTTGTCGTAAACAGACCGGTTTTTCCTCTGCATTTGCTCCAGTACATGCAGATGTTTGTCCCGCATATGGCTCCGCATCCGTAGCTCTGAGTGCTCATATTAGTATATGTCGCCAATGTGAGCCCGCCGAAACTGGGGACAAGCTTGGTAATGGTGTTTGCACTCTGTGCGGACATCGTACTGTTTGAAATCGCTGTCTGCTGTGCAAACGCCTGCTCTTTCGCAGAGACATCGGCCTGATACATTTCTGCGGCTTTGCCGCAGTCAATGAACGCCTGATTGTGATTCATGACGTCGTAGGCTTCGGCAAGCCCCTCGTCGTTTTCTTCTCCCAGCAGGAAATAGGAGTAGCCGCCCAGGTACAAGACCTTTTCCTTGCCGGAGTTTTCAGAAACGGTCGTGGGAAGCTCTCTGATTTCTTTGGCTGCGGGATGCTCTCCGCCAAAACAATAGCAGTCCAGAACCGGCCCGTCCATAGATAAGTCAAGCTGCAGGTAGCCTGCCGGTTCTCCGTCATTTTCGTACTCGTAGATATAACCGTTCACATTGCCTTCCGGATCGCATAATTCCGTAGTATGCGAAATCTCAGTATCACTTGTCCATGTGCATTCCGGTACGTCGCGTATGATAATTTGACGATAGGATTCCTCCTTTTGCGCGGCGCTGTCCTCAACTGTTTCAGCGAGAACAGAGCGCGCCGGCAGCAGCAAAGCCAGCATGGTCAAGGATAAGAGGATGGAAATCCCGCGTTTCATGAATGTTGTTTTTGCTCTTTTCATTACTGACACCTTCCTTAAAATAAAATGACAATCAGTCCCGCATAATAAAATAGAGCTGCTATAGACGTTTCCGCGCGCAGTATACGAAGCGATACGCCCGAGCTGAATCCGAAAAATATACCAAAGGAGAATTGTCGATGGAAAAGAGCGGGACGGTCGCGAAAGTCAAAAGAGAACAAGTAGCCATAAAAAATTTTTTATAATGACATCTCTTTGTTATGATATTCTTATTATAGAAAACGTATTTCCTTAATCAGAATATCATAATAAAAAACAAAAGTCAACATAATTATATGATGTTAAAAATATAAAATTGTGCTCGTAAATTCACTTTAATAAAATGGAAGATGGAAAGAATATTTCTGTGAATTTTCTGTTCAATCTTTACGCTATCGTTTGCATTCCATATCCATTTCCGGTATACTGAAAAACAGAAAAATAAAAAGGGGGAAGGCCGCTTTGCAGCGGCCGCAGAAATGAAAGCAAAGGAATGGATGCAGAAGCATCTTCCAAAAACAACGAGCGGCTGGATCAAGCTGATCGTTGCCGCCGCAGTAATTGCGCTGATGATCGCAGTGACAATCTGGCTGATTCCGTGGGTTGTTTCTTTAAAGGATGAGGCCGGACGTCGGGCATTTGAGCAGTATATTCATGAGAAGGGTGCATGGGGTGTGCTGATTCTGCTGGGGATTCAGATTTTGCAGGTCGTTATCGCCATCATTCCAGGGGAACCAATCGAGGTAATAGCCGGACTTTTGTACGGCACTTTCTGGGGATATGTATATTGCACGGCTGGGATGCTCATCGGTACGATTCTGATTTTTTACGCTGTCCGCTTTTTTGGAAAAAGTGCGATTGAAACATTGGCCGGAAGTCAAAAGCTGGATCGCTTTCGCTTTCTGCACGATACACACCGGCTGAAGATGGTGACGTTTCTGCTTTTTTTCATTCCGGGCACACCCAAGGATGTGTTAACGTACTTTATGCCGTTGACGAAGATTCGCCCGCTTACGTTTTTCGTTATCGTCACTGTGGCGCGCATTCCGTCGATTATTTCGTCTACCTTTGCGGGCAGCTCGATTGGAGACGGCAAGTGGCTTCAATCGGTCATTATCTTTTTGGCGATCGGCGCAGTCGGTCTGCTCGGTATATGGGTCAACGATATTTTGATCAAGCGGCTTGAGGAACGCCGCGCCCATAGGCGGGAACGGAGAAATGAAAAATGAGCGCATCAGACTGGCATAGAGAAACGCTGTCAAACAGGGCTTGCGTGTATACAAGTTCTTCGCACGCCTTTGGCACCGATGCGTTCCTGCTGGCGCACTTTGCCGCGCCGCATAAAAGAGAGCGTGTCTGTGATCTCGGCACTGGCTGCGGCATTATTCCGCTGATTTTTGCAAGGGACGATGCTGCTTCAGAGGTGCTCGGCGTGGAGCTTCAGGAGCAGGGGGCAGCGCAGTTTAAACGGGCAATCGAAGAAACACAGACGAAAACCTTGCTTCGTGCATGTTGTGCGGATTTGCGCGCGCTTCCTGCCGCGGAAAATGGAAGATATGATCTTGTAACCTGCAATCCGCCGTATAAGGCGGCTGGCCGCGGCATTTTAAGCGGAACAGACGCGCAGCAGCTCGCACGCCATGAAACCATGTGCACCTTAAACGATGTGTGCGCCGCCGCAAAACGTCTGCTGCGCTTTGGCGGCCGGCTTTGCATCTGCCAGCGGCCCGAGCGCCTTGCGGATGCAATGATTACCATGCGTCAAAACGGACTGGAGCCAAAAAGATTACAGCTTGTGTGCCGCGACAAGGATTCCGCGCCATGGCTCTTTTTGCTGATGGGACAGAAGGGCGCAAAAATGCATTTAAATGTGCTGCCCAATTTTATTCTATATGAAAGTGGACAGTATACCGCGCAGACGCGCGCCATGTACGGCGAAAGCTTTCTGCATGACATGAAGTGAAAAGAAAAGAGGACGCTTATTTTGTCACAGCTTTTTGTAGTGGGAACGCCGATCGGCAATTTGCAGGATTTCAGTCCGCGCGCTGTCGAAACACTGCGTTCTGTCGATTTTATTGCAGCGGAGGATACGCGCGTTACCCTAAAGCTTTTAAACCATTTCGAGGTAAAAAAGCCGATGGTCAGCTATTACGAGCATAACCTCCGCGAAAAGGGCGAACTGATTCTCTCTCGGATTCTGGCGGGGGAGACATGCGCCGTGGTTTCGGACGCCGGAATGCCATGCATCTCCGATCCGGGTGAAGATCTGGTGCGCCTGTGCGCCTCGCACGGTGTGCCGGTTACGGTGATCCCAGGGCCGAGCGCAGCGGTCTCCGCACTTTCGGTAAGCGGGCTGGTTACCTCACGCTTTACATTCGAGGGCTTTCTTTCTACCAATAAGGCTTCGCGGGCAAAGCATCTGGCTTCACTTCAAAGCGAGCGCCGCACCATGATTTTTTACGAGGCGCCGCATAAGCTTTTGTCGACGCTTTCCGATTTGGAGGGAACCTTCGGAGCGGATCGCCCGCTTTCTGTCTGCCGCGAGCTTACGAAAATTCATGAAGAGATTCTTCGTACTACCATCGGCGGGGCGCGTACATATTTTACACAGACCGTGCCAAAAGGGGAGTTTGTCCTGATCGTATCGGGAAAAGAGGAAGAGGATGCGCCTCAGCTCCCGCTTGAAGAGGTCTGCCGGATCGGACGGGAAATGGTGGCATCGGGTATGCGGGCGACAGAAGCGGCAAAGGAACTCGCCAAAACGTATGGCTATAAAAAGGCGGATTTGTATAAAGCGCTGCTGTGAGCAGGTTCATATGCCCTTTTTGATTTTATCACAGAACCCACACATTTGTATGCTATGCTAACAAAATAAAAGGAAAATCTGTTTTGAAGGACAGGAGGATGAAGAATGGCACATGTTCTGATGGTGGATGATGAAGCGAGAATCCGCGATATTGTAACACAGTACTTAAAATTTGAGGGATATACCTGCGACGAGGCCGCAAATGGAAAGCAGGCGGTCGAAATGGCTGAGAAAACGGCATATGACCTGATTATTATGGATGTGATGATGCCGTTTATGGATGGCATTACCGCACTGCGCGTGCTCCGTCAAAGCTCCGCCGTTCCGGTTATCCTTCTTACAGCAAAGGGCGAGGAATACGATAAGGTATTCGGCTTTGAGCTTGGCGCCGACGACTACGTGGTTAAACCCTTTTCCCCAAAGGAATTGATGGCGCGCGTTAAAGCGATTTTGAAGCGGACGCAGCGTAGTGAAGAAAATGCCGCTGCACAACAGGCGTATACCTATAAAATGCTTACTGTAAATCCTGTTTCATACGAGGCCTATATCGACGGAAGAAAGCTTTCGCTCACTCCGAAGGAGTTTGAACTGCTGCTCTGCTTTATCAAAAATAAAGGGGCTGTGCTCACGCGGGAACAGCTTTTAAACGAAGTGTGGGGCTATGACTTTTACGGGGATTCCCGCACGGTTGATACGCATATCAAAATGCTGCGCAACAATCTGGGCGAATACCGGGAATTGATTAAAACGGTTTGGGGAGTCGGATACCGGTATGACGAAGCCTAAAAAAATCCGTCTGCCGATTCTGCTGAAAATCTGGCTTGCAATTATGGGCATCGTTGTCGCGGTACTCCTGCTTTTGTGGGGGTTGCAGGTCGTTTTTTTAGAGCAGTATTATGTCGGGTTAAAAAAGAATGATCTCGCCGTCCTGGCAGACGAGGTCATATCTGAAATTGACGAAAAGGGCGTTTTGCTTTCACAGGAGAAGATGACGGAGCTTGCAGGAAACAATCATCTTTGCATTGAGGTTGCTCTGGAATTTGACCACGGCCTTACGGTAGAGGGACTTCCTTATGACTGCTATCTGCATCAGCATGATAAAAGCATGGAGCGGCTGCTGGTGCAGCAGACCCGCGAGACCCAGACCTCAGAAATTCACCTTTTTCGCAGAAGCGCGACCAAAACCGAATATCTGGTTTCTTCCACATATGCGTATTCAAGCAGGGAGGACTGTTACTATGTCCTGCTGGTCACGCAGGCTTTGGCGCCTGTTTATGAGGCTGCCGCCGTTACGCGGCAGCAGCTTTTGTGGATCTCCGGCATTTTGATTGTGCTGGCAACCGCCGTCGCATTTTTCGTGGCGCGCTCGTTCACAAAGCCAGTGGTGAATCTCTCCAAAGCGGCGCAGGAGATTGCGCACGGCAATCTTGACGTAAGCGTTCCCGTCACCAGCGGGGATGAACTGGGTGAGTTGTCGCAGAACTTTAATTATATGGCGTCAGAGCTCAATAAGATTAACAAGCTGGAGCGCGAGCTTGTCGCGAATCTGTCGCACGATATCCGCACGCCGCTTACCATGATTCGCGGCTATGCGGAGATGATAAAGGACATCACCGGCGACGACAAGATTCAGCGTGAGCAGCAGCTTGACATCATTGTGGATGAGACCAACCATCTAAGCCGGCTTGCAAACGATGCGCTTGATCTTTCCAGAATGCAGGCTGGTCAAATCGCAATGAAGTACGCTGTTTTTGATGCGGCTCAGCAGATGAGAGATATTATTTCGCGTTATCGCCTGCTCGAGCAGACAGAGGGCTTTAACTTTGTCTGCAATGCGCCGGAGCACTGTATGGTCTATGCGGATGAAACGCGCATTGAGCAGGTTATCTACAATCTTCTGAACAACGCGGTCAATCATATCGGTGAGGAAAAGAACATTACGCTTTCGCTTGTTCCGGAAAAAGAAACGGCATGGATTTCCGTTCAGGATACAGGAAGCGGTATTGCGCCGGAGGATCTCCCGCTCATATGGGATCGCTATTATAAGCCGTATCACAAAGATCGTCCTGGTATGGGCACAGGACTCGGTCTTTCGATTGTAAAAGCCGTGCTGGAGGGACATCACGCCCCCTTTGGCGTAGACAGTGCGCTTGGAAAAGGCAGCACGTTCTGGTTCGGGCTTGTCATAGTGTCGAAACCGGACAAAAAGCAATCCTAAATTGAATAAGTGAATTCAAATTGCGGGCAAAAAAACGATGTAATTTCATTGTTTTTTTGCCTGTATTTTTGTATAATAAGGCACAGAAGGCCTGACTTTGACTGATTGACAGCCCTGCGCAGCGATCAAGTCCTTTCTTCAGGAATACGACACATATAAAAGGAGAATGGCAGAGTGGACAAGGCGATACAGAAGAAAATTGATAATCTGGTTGAAGTGTTAAAACAGACCATAGAGGGAAAATGTGCGATTGCATTGGCCGGCGCGCATGCAAAGGGCACCGCGGATGCCTCCTCGGATATCGACTTTTACATTTTTGCAGAAGCGGCAAAGCCATATGAAGAGCGCAAAAGTCTGATCCGCTCGGCGGCGGATGCGGGCAGCGAACCATGGATTGACGTTTCGTTTGACGCGACGCCGTGGGGCGGAACCATGGATTTCATGTATCAGGGAACGCCCGTGGAAACAACGGCGCGCACGCTTTCCGCGATGGATAAGGCGATTGCAGACTGTTTAAACGGCAAATTTGAGATTATTCCCGCAACTTGGACGTCGAACGGCTACTATACCTTTATTTATCTTTGCGAGCTGAGTTTTATTAAGCCGGTCTGGGATCCGGATGGCATTCTCGCCGCCTATCAAAAGCGGACGGCTGTATACCCGCCGGCTCTGCGCCGATCCATTATCGAAACCTTCATGGGGCGTGCGAACACGTGGATTGACAACTTCCACTATGAAAGCGCGGTGCGCCGTGCCGACATTCTGTTCACCGCACCGATTGTTCTGCACACGGTTATGGACATGATACAGGTGATATTCGCATTGAACCGCATTTATTTTACTGGGGACAAAAAGCTGGAAGCGGCGCTTTCTAAAATGGAATACTGTCCGGCTGCACTGCTTTCCAATATTTCGTTTTTGATGAGTGCACCGCGTGATTCAGAGCAGCTCGGCTTACAGCGGCAGTTGCTCAGGCAGATTCGCGATGAGCTGTCCGAAAAAACGGAGGCGGCATACAGAGAAGGCTGATCCAAATACAAGCAAACAAAATCCCCCGCGCAGTTTTTAAAACTGCGCGGGGGATTGTTCATACCGTCACACGTCGGTTTTATTTTGTAAAGTATTCCACACCGGAAAGGAAAATTTTCTGATCCTTTTCGCCATAGACATTCTTGCAGATATTCTTGCCCACACGTTCGCTGTGCGCCATCTTGCCGAATACGCGTCCGTCCGGAGAGGTAATCCCTTCAATCGCCATGTAGCTTTCGTTCGGGTTATATGCGACGTCATAGGTCGGCTGTCCCGCCAAGTCTACATACTGTGTCGCGATCTGTCCGTTTGCCTTAAGCTGTTCAAACAGATGCGCACTGCAAATAAAGCGGCCTTCGCCGTGCGAAATCGGCACATTGTAAACCTCGCCGACCTTTGTGTTATACAGCCACGGCGATTTTGTGGAACAGATACGGGTGTTGACCATCATCGACTGATGGCGGCCGATTGTGTTGAACGTCAGCGTTGGCGAGGCCTCTGTCATATCGCAGATTTTGCCGTATGGAACAAGTCCCAGCTTAATCAGCGCCTGGAAACCGTTGCAGATACCGAGCATCAGGCCCTTGCGGATGTCCAGAAGCTCGGATACAGCCTCGCTCACCTGCGGATTGCGGAAGAAGGAAGTAATGAACTTCGCGCTGCCATCCGGCTCGTCGCCGCCGGAGAAGCCGCCTGGAATCATAATCATCTGCGCGTTTGCAATCGCGCTTGCAAACGCCGCAACAGATTCTTCGATCTGCGCGCTTGTAAGGTTTTTGATGACGAAAATCTCAGCTTCCGCACCGGCCTTTTCGAATGCGCGCGCAGTGTCATATTCGCAGTTTGTGCCCGGAAATACCGGAATCAGCACGCGCGGCTTTGCGAATTTTTTCGGACTGCGCACCAGATTCTTTTTGGACAGGATCGGTACGCGGATCGTCGGACGGCCGACTGCCTGCGGCGCAGGCTTTACGTTTTTGCTGCGATACGGGAAGACCGGTTCCAGTACGCTTTCATACGCTTCCTGCAACGCGCGCATGTCCACGACTGTCTTCTCCGAGAGAATCAAAAGGTATTTGGAAATAGTCGATCCGATTACGCGCAGTCCAGAAAGATCCGCATGGCTGTCAAGCTCTAAGATAAAGCCGCCGTAGACCGGATTGAACATCAGTTCGGCAGGAATCTCTTCGGTAAGCTTCACACCGATGCGGTTGCCCATCGCCATCTTGGCGAGCGCTTCAGATACGCCGCCGAAGGTCAGCGCCGAGCAGGCGTTGACAACGCCTTTGCCGATGAGTTCTTCCACGCGGTCAAACACGGCCTTTACGCTGTCAAAATCCGGAATACCGTTTTCGTCATACTCCGGCAGGATAAGCGCCAGCGCGTTGCCGCAGCGTTTGAATTCCTGCGAAACAGCCTTGTCTGCTCTCGTAAGGGATACCGCAAACGAGCAGAGCGTCGGCGGAACGTCAATGTGCTCAAACGTGCCGCTCATGGAATCCTTGCCGCCGATGGAGCCAATGCCAAGGGCAGTCTGCGCTTTGTATGCGCCAAGGAGCGCCGCCATCGGCTTGCCCCAGCGCTTCGGATCGTTCTGCGTGCGCTCAAAGTATTCCTGGAAGGTGAGCCAGCATTTTTTATAGCTGCCGCCGACGGCAACCGCCTTTGCAACTGATTCGATCACCGCATACATTGCGCCGTGATACGGGCTTTGCTCGCTGATATACGGGTTAAAGCCCCATGCCATAACGGAACAGGTGTTGGTCTCGCCGTGCAGAACCGGGATTTTTGCAACCATGCCCTGCGTTGGGGTGAGCTGGTTTTCACCGCCGAACGGCATCAGGACGGTATTCGCGCCGATGGTGGAGTCAAACCGTTCGGATAAGCCTTTCTGCGAGCAGAGGTTTAAACCGCTCATATGCTCGATGACGCTCTGCGCCGTGACTTCACGGTTGTGAACCGGTTTAACGGAAGCAGGCTCGATTTCAATGTCGGTATGCTTTACCGCACCATTGGAATTTAAGAAATCGCGGGAGAGATCGACGATTTTTGCGCCGTTCCACTCCATCGTCAGACGGTTTGTATCGGTTACGGTTGCAACGTGGGTTGCTTCAATATTTTCTGCAGAGGCGAGCGCAATGAAGCGTTCCATATCGGATGCACGGACGACACATGCCATGCGCTCCTGCGACTCGCTGATTGCAAGCTCCGTACCGTCCAGGCCGTCGTACTTTTTCGGAACGCGGTTTAAATCAATATGCAGTCCGTCCGCAAGTTCGCCGATGGCCACGGATACGCCGCCCGCGCCGAAATCGTTGCAGCGGCGGATCAGACGGGTGACCTCCGGATTGCGGAACAGGCGCTGGATTTTCCTCTCCTCCGGCGCGTTGCCCTTCTGTACCTCTGCGCCGCAGGTTTCCAGCGATTCAATTGTATGCGATTTGGAAGAGCCGGTCGCGCCGCCGCAGCCGTCGCGTCCGGTGCGACCGCCCAACAAAACGACCACATCGCCCGGCTCCGGAACCTCGCGGATGACATTCCCCGCCGGAGCCGCACCCATAACGGCGCCGATTTCCATGCGCTTTGCCGCATAGCCCTCGTGATAAAGCTCGTGAACCTCGCCGGTTGCAAGACCGATCTGGTTGCCGTAAGAGCTGTAGCCCGCCGCCGCGCCGGTTACGATTTTACGCTGCGGCAGCTTGCCTTCGATGGTGTCCTCAACGGAGACGAGGGGATTTGCCGCGCCCGTTACGCGCATCGCCTGATAGACGTAAGCGCGGCCGGAGAGCGGGTCGCGGATCGCGCCGCCGAGGCACGTTGCCGCGCCGCCAAACGGTTCGATTTCAGTCGGATGGTTGTGCGTCTCATTTTTAAACATGAGAAGCCAGTCTTCCTGCACGCCGTCCACGTCAACCTTGATTTTGACGGAACAGGCGTTGATCTCCTCAGATTCGTCGAGGTCAGGAAGCTTGCCTTCGCTTTTAAGCTGTTTTGCACCGAATACTGCGAGATCCATCAGTGTGACCGGTTTATCGGTACGTCCCTTATACAATACCTCACGCGCCTCCATATAAGCCTGGAAGGTCTCGTTTATATACTCGTTTGCAATCGTCACATTGTCAATCTGCGTCAGAAACGTGGTGTGACGGCAGTGATCCGACCAGTAGGTGTCAATCATGCGGATCTCTGTAATAGTCGGGTCACGGCGCTCGGTGTCGCGGAAATATGTCTGACAAAACGTAATGTCGTCTAAATCCATTGCAAGCGCATATTTTTTTACAAAGTCGCCCAGTTCTTCACGGGAGAGCGCAGTGAATCCGTCAAGCGTTTCTACGGTTGTTTTCACTTCATAGTTCTGCTCGAGCGTTTCAACCGGCTCCAAAGAAGCCTCGCGGCTTTCCACCGGATTGATGAGATACGACTTGATTGCCGCGATTTCCTTTTCGGAAAGCTTGCCCTTCATCATATATACGCGCGCATTGCGCACAATCGGACGCTCGCCCTGTACGAGCAGTTGAATGCACTGCGCGCAGGAATCAGCACGCTGATCAAACTGTCCCGGCAGATACTCGATAGCAAAGACCGTTTCGTCCTCACCGCGTTCCGGAAGCGTAAAAAAGACGTTGTCCACGCTCGGCTCGGAAAACACCGTCGGCTGAGCCTTTTGAAAGACGTCCTCCGACACGCCCTCCACGTCGTAGCGGTTGAAAAGGCGAAGCGATTCGATCCCTTCAATCCGCAGAGACGTGCGCACATCCGCAAGAACACTGTCTGCTTCTACGGCGAACGGCGCCTTTTTTTCTACGTAGATTCTGTAGACTGACATACTGTTTCCTCTCCTGACTTTCATTTTCCTCTGCATCCGGAAACATCGGATACGATTTCTCCTGCACACGCGCCGCCTTTTACAGTTAAAAGCCGCACCGAAAGAATTTCGCCGCAAATATCGCGGCTGCACGGCGCATAAACGCGGGTGTAGTTCGGCGTATAGCCGGTATATATCCCATCCTGCTGCGTTTCAAACAGCACGGATTGAACACGGTTTAACTGGGTGCGCAAGAACGCTTCGCGGAGCGCGTCGGTACACTCAATCATCTCGCGGCTTCGCGCGTCTTTCACGGACTGCGGCAAATGTCCGTCCATTTTTGCGGCGCGCGTACCTTCGCGCACAGAATAGGCGAAAACGTGAACCTTTGCAAAGCCGATCTCTTCTGCAAAGCGAAGGGATTCCGCAAAATCCTTATCCGTCTCGCCCGCAAAGCCTACCATCATGTCAGTGGTGATCGATGGATTTTCAAACTGCGCGCGGATGCGTCCGACGAGCGCTTTGTATTCCGCCGCCGTGTAGTGACGGTTCATCCGCTTTAACGTCCTGTCACAGCCGCTTTGCAGCGACAGATGAAACTGCGGGCAGAATTTTTTCTGTGCCGCCATACGGGACAGGTCATCGTCGCTTAGCAGCTCCGGCTCAAGCGAACCCAGACGCACGCGCTCAATTCCCTCGACCGAACAGGCGGCCTCAACCGCCTCGGCCAGACGAAAGCTTCCCGTTTCCTTCCCGTAAGAGCTTAGGTTAATGCCAACCAGCACTACCTCTTTATAGCCGTTTTCGGCAAGGGCGGAAAGCTCGTCCTTGATTTCTTTAAGCGGCTTGGAACGAACCGGGCCGCGCGCTTTGGGAATGATGCAGTAAGAACACCAGCGGTCGCAGCCGTCTTCGATTTTGACAAATGCGCGCGTATGTTCGTCAAAGCGGGAAGCTCGCATTGGCTCAAATGGCTCGCCGGCCTCGTGCGGAGAAAGTGAGACAACCCGCTTTTTGTTGGAAAGAACCTGCTTTACCCCTGAAAGGAGCGCGGCGCGATCTTTTGCACCTGCAACCAGATCCGCCTCTTCGATTTGTCCCGCCTGATCGGGAAATGCCTGCGGAAAGCAGCCCGTTAAGACGACGACGGCGTTTGGATGACGGCGCTTCGTCTGGCGCACCAACTGTTTCGTTTTTTTATCTCCGGACGAGGTGACGGTACAGGAATTGATCAGATAGACGTCCGCCGCCTCTGAAAACGGAACAACCGAAAAGCCGTCCGCCTCAAAAAGCTGCGAAAGCACCTGGGTTTCGTATTGATTCACTTTGCAGCCAAAGGTATAAAAAGCAGCTTTCATTCAATCCTCCGTAGATAAAATCCCAATATAAGGTGATAGCAACCAAAAAATCGATCTTAATTTCAGCTCATTTTATTCTAATTATAAAGGATTAACATGAATTTTACAATTAGCAGTTGACGAAAAAGACTTCGCCTGTTATAGTTGAATTGTAGTGAAAAACTATAAAACAAAGCATGGGAGGTTGCCACAATGAAATCCGTTACGATCCGTCTGAACACAATCAACGATGTAAAACAGTTTGTAAACACTGTCTGCAAGTGCGATTATGATGTCGATCTGATCTCCGGCAGATATGCAGTCGATGCAAAATCCATTATGGGTATCTTCAGTCTGGATATTTCCAAACCGATTAAACTGGACGCCCACACTGATAATGCCGACGCTTTCTTTGCCGATATTAAAGATTTTATCGTTGAATAATCGCAGACCTTAACCGGTTGCAAAAAATACGCCGCCCTGTCAGGCGGCATATTTTTTGCTCTTTTATCCGAAGGGCCGGTTTGCTTTCATATGATGCAATAAACGTAAAAAGGCTGCGGTCTGTTTGAATATAATTTTCAAAGGGGAGGGTATCCTGTGAAAAAGGAATTTCTGGAGATCGGAAAAATTGTGTCTACCAGCGGATTAAAGGGCGAGGTGCGCGTACAGCCGTGGAGCGATTCGCCTGATTTTTTGTCTTCGTTTTCGTCCCTTTATTTTAGCGAAGGTGAGCAAAAGCTTACGGTCGAAAAAGCGCGTCCGCAGAAAAACGTTGTGATACTCAAGCTCCGCGGCGTTGACACGGTGGAGGCGGCGAACGCTCTGCGCGGCAAAATCCTTTATGTGGCGCGCACAGATGTCAGGCTTCCGGAGCGCACCTTTTTTGTGCAGGATCTGATCGGCCTGCGCGTGATCGATGCGGACGATCCTTCGGTGGAATACGGAACGCTTACCGATGTGAGCCAGACTGGCGCGAATGACGTGTACCACATCACAAAGGACGGAAAGACGACGCTCATTCCCGCAATCCGTCAGGTCGTCGAAGAGACGAGTCTCGAAAAGGGAGAAATGCGCATCCGTCCGATGAAAGGGCTCTTTGACGATGCGGATTGATATTGCAACGCTTTTTCCCGAAATGTGCGAAACCGTCCTAAACGAGAGCATTTTGGGCCGTGCACGCCGCGCCGGCTATATTGAATTCGCCTGTCACAATATCCGCGGCTATACGACGGACAGGCACGGCCGTGTGGACGATTACGGCTACGGCGGCGGCAAGGGCATGGTGATGCAGCCGGAGCCGATCCAGCGCTGTTTTACGGATGTCTGCGCAAAGCTTGGGAAAAAGCCGCATGTCATCTATATGTCGCCTCAGGGACGTGTTTTGACGCAGCAGCGCTGCATGGAGCTTTCCAGAATGGACAACCTGTTTATATTGTGCGGCCATTACGAGGGCGTGGATGAGCGCGTGCTTACTGAAATGGTAGACGAAGAGATTTCCATCGGCGACTATGTTCTGACCGGCGGAGAGCTTCCGGCGCTTGTTTTGGCGGATGCGGTTGCCAGGATGTGCGGCGGCGTGCTGGCCGCCAGCGAGTGCTACGAGGAAGAAAGCCATATGGGTGGCCTGCTTGAGTACCCGCAGTATACGCGCCCAGAGGAGTGGCGTGGTCAGCGTGTGCCTGATATTCTTTTATCCGGACATCACAAAAAGATTGCGGAATGGCGGCTCGTACAGCGGCTCGTCCGCACGAGAAAAAAGCGTCCTGATCTTTATGAAAAGTATCCCCTTGGTCAAAAAGAGATAAAACTGCTTGAAAAATACGCTGCGGACGCGGAGCAAAGGGAAGAAAAATAATCTGTGCATAGTGCTGATGAATCCTAAAAATTTATGTAAATTCTGCACAAGCGGGCAGAATGTAAACAGGCCGAAATGGCGAAAAAGCAGAATTTGCGTCCAAATGCTTTGAATTTGCCGTCGGATACGTTGACGAAAAAAAGGTTTCTGGCTATAATAATAGCACAATGCAAAAAATTCTTTCACATAGTTTTAGATGAATACTGGTAAAGGGAGAGCTTGAAATGTACGTTAAAGAAGTTAGGGTTGAAAATCAAGTTGGTCTTCACGCGCGTCCGGCGACGTTTTTTATTCAGAAAGCAAACGAATTTAAATCCTCCATTTGGGTGGAAAAGGACGAGCGCCGCGTCAATGCGAAAAGCCTTTTGGGTGTCTTGTCGTTAGGCATCGTCGGCGGAACGGATATCCGTATCATTGCCGACGGATTGGATGAGCAGCTGGCGGTTGACAGCCTGGTTCGTCTGGTTGAAAACGGCTTCACCGAGTAATTCCTTTTCAAAAAGAAAACGCCGCTGTGCTATACAGCGGCGTTTTTGTTGTATGTTGATTTTTACTGCTCTGCAATAAACGGACTTTTATGACCATCTTCGTAATACACGGCTAAAAAATAGCCTTCGCTCCTGATATGACTGTTTTTACAGCAGAGAGCGGTACAGCGCCGATATTTCCTCAACAGATGTATCCTTCGGATTGCCCGGGCGGCAGGCGTCCGCATAGGCCGATTCTGCAAGGAACGGAATGTCTTCTTCTTTCACGATTTCTTTCAGATCCGCGGGAATGCCAACGTCTGCGGCGAGCTGTTTTACTGCGTCCACCGCCGCCCTGCGGTATTCCTCCTGCGTCATATCCTGTGTGCCTTCAACGCCCATTGCGGCCGCAATGTAACGGTACTTATCTCCGGTTGCCTCCGCATTATAGGCCATGACCGTCGGAAGAAGAATCGCATTCGCCACACCGTGCGGCGTATCATATACCGCGCCCAGCGAATGCGCCATCGAGTGTACGATGCCAAGCCCCACGTTTGAAAAGCCCATCCCAGCAATATACTGACCGAGCGCCATGCCTTCGCGTCCCTCCGGCGTGTTCTCGACCGCGCCGCGCAGACTCTTTGAAATGATTTCAATTGCTTTTAAATGGAACATATCCGTCATATCCCACGCCGCCTTTGTGATAAAGCCTTCGATTGCATGGGTAAGCGCGTCCATGCCGGTTGCAGCGGTCAGCCCCTTGGGCATGCTGCTCATCATATCCGGATCGATCACCGCGACAATCGGAATATCGTGCGTATCGACACAGACGAATTTCCGCTTTTTCTCCACATCCGTGATGACATAATTGATGGTGACCTCGGCTGCGGTGCCGGCTGTTGTGGGAACGGCAATGATCGGCACGCACTTGTTTTTCGTGGGAGCTACGCCTTCCAGACTGCGCACATCCGCAAATTCCGGGTTTCCAATGATAATGCCGACCGCTTTGGCTGTATCCATGGAAGAGCCGCCGCCGATCGCAATGATATAATCTGCGCCGGATGCTTTGAAGGCCTCCACGCCGTGCTGTACGTTTTCAATCGTCGGATTTGCCTTGATGTCGGAGTATACCGAGTAAGCGAGCCCCGCCGCATCCAAAACGGCCAGGACCTTTCCGGTAACGCCGAATTTGATCAGATCCGGGTCTGAGCAGACAAACGCCTTCTGAAAGCCGCGCGCTTTTGCTTCGGCAACAATCTCGCTGATTGCGCCTTTTCCGTGATAGGATGTTTCGTTCAACATAATTCTGTTTGCCATATAAAACGTCTCCTTCGCGCACCGGATGGTGCATCTTTCTGGCAGAGCCGCCCTTTCTTTGATAGAAGAAAGAGAAACGCTGCCGATAACCTTATTATACCATATGGCTGTTGCAGTTTCAATAAAATAAACGGATAATCATATAAAGAATATATACAAATACAGCATCAATATTCCGAAAATGTGCTGTTGATAGCGTGAAAGCGCTTCGATTTTTTTGTCACAGCCATACGGACATGCTTTTTATTCCGAAATGTGCGAGAGGGTTGATTCCGCCATATCATCGAGGCTTACGGTTCCGGCGCCGAAGATGGTGCTGTCCAGAAGGCCGTTTACCGGCGCGCTCCATTCTTCCGGTATGGCCGCGGCGCCGCATATCATGCCAAGGATGGAACCCGCTGTCGCGCCGTTGCAGTCGGTGTCAAAGCCGCTCTGCACGGCAAGGCAGATGGTTCTGCCGTAGTCTCCGCCGCCGTAAAGGAGGGCGGCCGTCACAATCATTGCATTTGAAATGGTGTGGCACCAATGATGGCCGTTTCTGTCGTCGTACTGGCTTAAGATCAGCTCCTGCATCAGCTTGTCGAAGGAAAGTCCCGCCGCATAGCCGTCGAGCACACGGGTAATCTGTTCATGGAGGCGCGAACTCTCCGGAATTTCAGAAAGCCCTGCGCGGATAACAGCCTCTATATCGCCGCATACAGCGGCCTTTGCCAGCATGGCGGCAACAAACATTTCGCCGTAGATACCGTTTTTGACGTGGGAAATAGAGGCGTCGCGGAACGCCATTTCCGCCGCGGCCTCCGGATTGCCGGGATTGATATAGCCGAAGTAGTCGCCCCGAATCTGCGCGCCGATCCACTCGCGGTATGGATTTTTGTACTGAGCAGACTCCGGCGGGAGATAGCCGTTCATGAAATTGCGGTAAGCGATGCGCTCCGCTGTAAAATAGGCGTTTTTCGACTGTACGGCAAGCCAGAGCCGTGAAACGTCAGCCGCGGTAAAGTCCCGTCCATGCTGTTTTACAAGCAGATTTGCCATGATGAGATAATTCGTGTCGTCGTCCGACGGCGCGTGCGCAATCGTGTCCGGATAGCACTTACCTGCAAGCTCAAACGTATACCTGCCGCACAGCCCGTCGCTTAAATCGGCGGCGAGGATATAACGGTTCATGGGATAGTTGCCGGTTTCCTTTAAAAGCGGAATAAGCTCGTTCAACCGGATACCTTCGATCGGCTTTCCAAGCAGACAGCCGCACACTCTTCCAAGCCAGGCTCCTTTTATTTTGTCAAGCAGTACGCTGTCCTTTTTGACTGGAACCGGCGGCGTATGCCGGCTTACGCGGTAGATCTCTTTATAGTCGGACGGTTCGTAATAGGCGTATCCGCTTTGCTGCGGCGCGCTCATAAGGAGCGCGAAGGCGGTGTCCGCAAGCGCTTCCTTGTACCGGCTGTTGGGAAGCTTTGTGATTTCTGACAGAAGGCCGTGCAGGTGCATAACGTCGCGTCCTTCCTCCATGCACTGCACATATTCCGTCTCCAGCAGGCAGGCATAGTTCTCCCAATCCTCAAGCGCGTGATAGGAGGGCTCGATTTGTTTTTCAAAACGGATTTCATCGGTTGTTCTGGCTTCTCCGCAAAGCAGGCTGTCCAGAGAAACGCCAAAGGTCTTTGCCATGTCGATAGGCTTTGAGACCTCCGGCACAGCCGCGCCGGACTCCCATTTTTGGATCGCCTGTCTTGAAACGCCGAAAAGACCGGCCATTTTTTCCTGTGAAAGACGATGGCTTTTGCGTAAAGCTGCAATATTTTCTGCGATCATGTTCATACGCCTCCTTTCTGCTATCATACAGAGAAAAAGAGAAGCGCGCAACCATTTACAGGTTGCACTTTATAGCAACCAGAGGTTGCGAAAAAACGGCGGCTTCCTTCAAGAACTTCGGAATAAGGCGCACGTCTGAAATTTGCTGTTTGCAATGATAACACCGGTCGTTTTGGCCGTATTTATGGAAGAGCCGCAGCAGTAATGACATATTATTTACTATAAAGGATAAAAAACTTTACAAGAAAATGATTATATGATATAGTGATAACAGATAGAAATATTAAAAAATATCGGATGAAATCAGAAGGCTGAAACAACGTTCGAACGCCCAAGTAAAGTGTGATAAAGCAACGAAAAATGAAGCAGAGGAGGCTGTTTTATGAATCGCATTGATCGGCTGAACAAACGTGCCGTTTCGTTGATCGCTCTTTTCCTGTTAGCGGCGCTTACGTCCTTTGCGGGTCAGGTTATAACAATTTCAGACGGCGGATATGAGTATCGCCTTCTTTTACAGTACATACCGGCTCTTGCAGTCGGCGCGGCCGCCGTATTCATTTTGTATTATGGCGGAATGCTTCGGGAATGCTGCCTGGGAAGCGCGCCGGTTTACGGCTTGATCGGATCGGCCGTAACGCTGGTTTGGGCGCTTTGCTCCGGCAATCAAACGATGCCGTTTTTCAGTCTTCTCGCAAAAAGTCCTGCGGCATTGTTTGCCCGGTCGGAATACCGCTATGCCGACGAACGGGCTTGGCTGACGCCGGCTCCGTTTGCCGGTTGTCTGACAACGGCGGTTGTTGGCGCAATGCTTGCGCTTAGTCTGCTTGCTTTCCGCCACATTGCTAGGGAAAAGGATATGCAGGCGCTGTTCAGGCCGGATGCAACTGCCATTCTCTTTCTGTTTTTGCCGCTTTTGTCCGGCTTTGCGGAATACGGCGTAAACACGTTGAGTTATTTATTTAGCGACAACTATTTTTCGTTTTCGCCTGGACTGCGCATCGGTCTGATGATTCTTCAGTTCGGAGCCTGTCTTCTGTTTGGGCTGTTGCTTGGCTTCTTTTCCGTGCAGAAAAGCTGTTCCGTTGTCAGGTGGCTGTCTGTTTTGATCCTGGCGGCGGGCGCTGCGATGTGGTATGCCGTCGTATGGGTCTTCAGCGTCTCGGCAATCGATTGGCTCGGTCAGATCAACCGTGTTTCGATATATTCTTCCGGCGCGTATTTCGGCTTTGTGATGGGGGTTTCTCTTCGCGCATTGTGTGTCAGACGATAAAGCGGCGTCAAGGCCAGTATAGCATATATGATGAAAAAACCTGTGCATAATGCACAGGTTTTTTTACGCAAAGATATTGACAAGCCACCGGCATAATGATATACTTATATACTGTATCAAAATGGATTGGCATGCCCCTTTTTTAAAAGTAGTATACCACATCCACGACGGATTTGCAAGACCGATGTGTAGAATTTTTGCAAAGCTCAGGCGGAAATTTCGGCACATCCGACAGGTCTTTAAATATACGAATGGAGTGATTAGCCTATGGTAAATGTCAAGCCGGTACAGCTCGGCACCAACACCCGCATGAGCTTCGCCAAGATCAATGAAGTGCTTGAAATGCCGAATCTGATCGAGGTGCAGAAGAATTCCTACGAGTGGTTCCTGAAGCAGGGCTTAAAAGAAGTGTTCAGCGATGTCGCTGCAATCAGCGACTATACGGGAAACCTTGTGCTTGACTTTGTCGATTACCGCATCGACGACGAACCAAAATACACCGTCGCCGAGTGCAAAGAGCGCGACGTTACCTATGCGGCGCCTCTTCGTGTGACAGCCCGCCTTTTGAATAAGGAAACGGGCGAGGTGAAGGAGCAGGAAATCTTTATGGGCGATTTCCCGCTGATGACCGAAAGCGGCACGTTTGTCATAAACGGTGCGGAACGCGTTATCGTCTCCCAGCTTGTCCGTTCGCCGGGCGTTTACTTCAATGACTCCTATGATAAAACCGGCAAAAAGCTGTACGCTTCCACCATTAACCCAAACCGCGGCGCGTGGCTTGAGTACGAGACGGATTCCAACGACTTTTTCTATGTCCGTATCGATAAAAACCGGAAAATTCCGATTACCACCTTTATCCGTGCAATGCTCCGTGTGCGCGACGATGTGGCGGCGGACGTCCTTTCGGACGACTATACGCTCGGCCTTTCCTCTATGACAGGCAGCGATGCGGAGATTTACGAGATTTTCGGAGAGGACATCCGTATTGTTGAGACCATCGGCAACAAAGATGCAACCAAAAACGGCGATGAGGCGCTTCTTGAAGTATACCGCAAGCTTCGTCCCGGCGAGCCGCCGACCATCGAATCCGCAGTCAAGCACATTGTACCGCTGCTGTTTGACGAGCATCGCTATGATCTGTCCCGTGTCGGCCGCTATAAATACAACAAAAAGCTGCAAATCAGCGCGCGTCTTGCAGGGCATACGCTGGCGCAGCCGGTAGCGGATCCCGCAACAGGGGAGCTTTTGGCAGAAGCCGGCGTTAAGGTTTCAAAGGCGCTGGCGCAGGAGATTCAGGAGGCCGGCGTCGATACCGCATATATTTATGTGGAAGAAGGCGAGAAGATCGTCAAAATCATCTCGAACGGCATGGTTGATATCGACCGCTATATTCCGGGACTCGATAAAGAAGCGTGCGGCATCTATGAGCGGGTGCGCTATAAAATCGTCATGGATATTCTCGAAAAGGCTTCTTCCGGGGAGGAAGCGCGCGAGATGGCGAAAGCGCGCGTAAACGAGCTGATTCCCAAGCACATTATTAAGGATGACATTTTTGCCTCCATCAACTATATGAACAATTTGGTCTATGAGGTCGGCACCACCGACGACATCGACCATCTGGGCAACCGCCGCATCCGCGCCGTAGGCGAGCTTTTGCAGAATCAGTTCCGCATCGGCTTTTCCCGCATGGAGCGTGTCATCCGCGAGCGCATGACGCTGCAAATGCAGGACGGCGACAATCTTTCTCCGCAGGCGCTGATTAACATCCGTCCGGTTGTGGCGGCGATCAAGGAGTTCTTCGGCTCCTCCCCGCTGTCTCAGTTTATGGATCAGACGAACCCTCTGGCAGAGCTTACGCATAAGCGCCGTCTCTCCGCGCTCGGCCCGGGCGGCTTGTCCCGTGACCGCGCAGGATTTGAGGTCCGCGACGTTCATTACAGCCACTACGGCCGCATGTGTCCGATTGAGACGCCGGAAGGCCCTAATATCGGCTTGATTTCCTATCTTGCGTCTTTCGCCCGCTTAAATCAGTACGGATTCATTGAGGCGCCGTACCGCAGAGTCGATAAGGAGACAGGCGTCGTTTTGGATGAGGTTGTCTATATGACGGCCGACATTGAGGACGAATACGTCGTCGCTCAGGCGAACGAGCCGCTCACGGAAGACGGAAAGTTCGCGCGCAGGCGCGTCAATGCCCGCTACCGCAACGAAATTCTCGAAACAGACCGTGAAAATATCGATTACATGGACGTTTCACCGAAGATGGTTGTCTCTGTTGCGACGTCGATGATTCCGTTTCTTGAAAACGACGACGCAAACCGCGCGCTGATGGGCGCGAACATGCAGCGTCAGGCCGTGCCGCTGTTAAAAACCGAGTCCCCGATTGTCGGTACCGGTATGGAATACAAAGCGGCGGTTGATTCCGGCGTTGTGGTTTTGAGCAAGCACGACGGCGTTGTCGAGTGCGTGGATGCCGACCATATCGTAATCCGGGATGCGGACGGCGAGGCGCATAACTACGAAATTACGAAATTCAAGCGCTCCAATCAGGGCACCTGCATCAATCAGCGCCCGATCGTAGTCAAAGGTCAGGAGATCAAAAAGGGCGACGTCTTAGCGGACGGCCCGGCAACCTCCAACGGCGAAATCAGCCTTGGCAAAAACGCGCTGATCGGCTTTATGACATGGGAAGGCTACAACTACGAGGACGCTGTTCTCATCAATGAAAAAATTGTCCGCGACGACGTGTATACATCCATTCACATCGAGGAGTACGAGACGGAAGCGCGCGATACAAAGTTAGGGCCGGAGGAAATTACGCGCGACATTCCGAACGTCGGCGAGGACGCGCTTAAGGATCTCGACGAAAACGGTATCATCCGCATCGGCGCAGAGGTTCGTCCGGGCGATATTCTGGTGGGCAAGGTCACGCCGAAGGGCGAGACTGAGCTTACCGCGGAAGAGCGTCTGCTCCGCGCGATTTTCGGCGAAAAGGCGCGCGAGGTGCGCGATACCTCCTTAAAGGTTCCGCACGGCGAATCCGGCATTATTGTGGATGTCAAGGTGTTTACACGCGATAACTGCGACGAGCTCTCCCCGGGCGTCAACAAGGTCGTCCGCTGCTATATCGCGCAGAAGAGGAAAATTTCCGTCGGCGATAAAATGGCGGGCCGCCACGGCAACAAGGGCGTCGTTTCGCGCATTCTGCCGCAGGAGGATATGCCGTTCCTGCCGGACGGCACGCCGCTTGACATCGTGTTAAATCCGCTGGGCGTTCCGTCCCGTATGAACATCGGGCAGGTGCTCGAGGTTCATCTGGGCTATGCGGCAAAGGCGCTTGGCTGGAAGATCATGACGCCGGTATTCGACGGTGCGCACGAGTCCGATATTCGGGGCTGCTTAAACGAGGCGGGGCTTTCCGAAGACGGCAAGACCTGGCTCATAGACGGCCGCACGGGTGAGTATTTCGACAATCCCGTAACAGTTGGTATCATGTATTACCTGAAGCTCCATCATCTGGTCGACGATAAGATTCACGCGCGCTCTACCGGCCCGTACTCACTTGTCACCCAGCAGCCGCTCGGCGGCAAGGCACAGTTCGGCGGCCAGCGCTTCGGCGAGATGGAAGTCTGGGCGCTTGAGGCTTACGGCGCGGCTTACACCCTGCAGGAGATCCTGACCGTGAAATCTGACGACGTTGAGGGACGCGTGAAAACGTATGAGGCGATTGTCAAGGGGCAGAATGTGCCGAAGCCGGGTATTCCGGAATCGTTCAAGGTTTTGATTAAGGAATTGCAGTCGCTTTGCCTTGACGTGAAGGTTCTGGACAAGGACAACAATGAGATTGATCTGAAACAGCACTTCGATGATGACGACGATATGGGCATGCAGCCGCTGACGGATAACAGCGAGTACGTCGAGGACGGAGATTTTGACGGCTATACTGTGGAAGAGCCGGATCTTGAGGATGACGAGGACTTTGACCCGTACAACATGACCGGTGATGACGACGATCTGTTTTGATAAACCGCTGTGAAAAGGAGTCTGAGACATGGAATTTAATACGTTTGAATCGATTAAAATCGGACTTGCATCTCCCGAACAGATCCGCGAGTGGTCTTACGGTGAGGTAAAAAAGCCGGAAACCATTAATTACCGCACCTTAAAACCGGAGCGTGACGGCCTTTTCTGCGAGCGGATTTTCGGGCCGCAGAAGGACTGGGAGTGCCACTGCGGCAAGTATAAGCGTCTGCGCTTTAAAGGCAAGATCTGCGACAAATGCGGCGTTGAGGTAACCCGCGCAAAGGTGCGCCGCGAGCGCATGGGTCACATTGAGCTTGCAGCGCCGGTTTCTCATATCTGGTATTTTAAAGGCATTCCGTCCCGCATGGGGCTTTTGCTCGATATTTCCCCGCGCCGTTTGGAAGAGGTTATTTACTTCTCAAAATATATCGTGATCGATCCGGGCAGCACGGTTCTTGAAAAAGGACAGCTCTTAAACGAATTTGAATATCAGGATATGCGCGAGAAATATGAGGATGATTTTAAAGCCGGTATGGGCGCCGAGGCGGTAAAAGAGCTTTTGATGGAGCTCGATCTCGACGAGCTGGCCTCTGAGCTTCAGCATGCGCTGGAGACAGCGACCGGCCAGAAACGTGTTCGTTATTTAAAGCGTCTGGAGGTGGTCGAGGCGTTCCGCGCTTCCGGAAACCGTCCGGAGTGGATGATTCTGGACGTGGTGCCGGTTATCCCGCCGGATATTCGTCCGATGGTGCAGCTTGACGGCGGTCGTTTTGCAACCTCCGATTTAAACGATCTGTACCGCCGCGTTATCAACCGCAACAACCGTCTGGCGCGCCTTCTTGAGCTTAACGCCCCTGACATCATTGTCAGAAACGAGAAGCGCATGCTTCAGGAGGCAGTTGACGCGCTGATCGACAATGGCCGCCGCGGCCGTCCTGTCACAGGGCCGAATAACCGCCCGCTCAAGTCGCTCTCCGATATGTTAAAGGGCAAGCAGGGACGCTTCCGCCAGAATCTTCTTGGCAAGCGCGTCGATTACTCCGGCCGTTCGGTTATCGTCGTCGGACCGGATTTGAAAATGTATCAGTGCGGTTTGCCGAAGGAGATGGCGCTTGAGCTGTTCAAGCCGTTTATCATGAAACGTCTGGTTGAGACTGGACAGGCGAACAATATCAAGAGCGCGCGCAAAATGGTTGAACGTGCGCGCGAAGAGGTTTGGGACGCGCTGGAGATCGTCATCAAGGATCATCCGGTGCTGTTAAACCGCGCGCCGACGCTGCACCGCCTGGGAATTCAGGCGTTTGAGCCGGTGCTGGTCGAGGGCCGCGCGTTAAAGCTGCATCCGCTGGTCTGCACCGCGTACAACGCGGACTTTGACGGCGACCAGATGGCGGTTCACGTACCGCTGTCCGCTGAGGCGCAGGCGGAGGCGCGCTTCCTGATGCTCGCCGCGAATAACATCTTAAAACCGTCCGACGGCCGTCCGGTGACGGTTCCGACACAGGATATGGTTCTGGGCTCCTACTATCTGACCATCACGAAGGACGGCGACAAAGGCGAGGGAAAGATCTTCCGCGATATGAACGAAGCCATGATGGCCTACAGCGAGGGGATCATCACCCTGCATGCGAAGATCAAGGTGCGCATGACCAAACAGGTCGGCGACAAATCTGTTTCCCGTATCATCGACACGACGATGGGCCGTTTGATCTTTAACCAGAACATCCCGCAGGATCTGGGCTATGTCGATCGTACAAACTCCGAAAATGAGTTTGCGCTGGAGATCGACTTTATCGTAAAGAAGAAGCAGCTTGGCCAGATTATCGACCGCTGTGTGCGCCGTCATGGAACTGCGATTACAGCGGAAATGCTGGATAAGATTAAAGCGCTGGGCTTTAAATATTCGACAAAGAGCGCGATTACCGTTGCGGTCTGCGACGCTGCAATTCCGCCGCAGAAGAAACAGTATCTTGCGGAGGCGGATGCCGCTGTTGAAGAGATCACCGATCAGTTCAACATGGGCCTTATCTCCAACGAAGAGCGCTATAAGCTCATTTTGCAGACTTGGTCGGATACGACCGATAAAGTTACCGACGCGCTGCAGGATAATATGGATCAGTACAATCCGATTTATATGATGGCTGACTCCGGCGCGCGCGGCAGCATTAACCAGATTCGTCAGCTTGCCGGTATGCGCGGCCTGATTGCAAATACCTCCGGCGCGACGATTGAGGTGCCGATCCGTTCCAACTACCGTGAAGGCTTAAATATTTTGGAATACTTTATTTCTTCCCGTGGCGCGCGCAAAGGTCTGGCTGACACCGCGCTTCGCACGGCGGACTCCGGCTATCTGACCAGACGTCTGGTCGACGTATCGCAGGATGTTATCATTCGTCAGGATGACTGCGGCACGCACAACGGCATCGAGGTATACGAGGTTGCGGAGGGCAAAGAGGTCATCGAACCGTTCTCTGACCGTCTGGTCGGGCGCTATCTGGTTGAGGACTTCCATGATCCGCTGACCGGCGATCTGCTTGTCTCCAAGGATAAGCTGATGGATGAAAGCGATGCGAAAAAGATTATCGGTACCGGTACAAAAAGCGTCAAAATCCGTTCTATCCTCACCTGTGAATCGAAGCGCGGCGTCTGCACCAAGTGCTACGGCGCGAACCTTGCAAACGGCGCGCCGGTTGCCATCGGCGAAGCGGTCGGCATCATTGCCGCGCAGTCTATCGGCGAGCCGGGCACACAGCTCACCATGCGCACCTTCCACACCGGCGGTATCGCGTCGGCAGAGGATATTACGCAGGGTCTTCCGCGCGTTGAAGAGCTGTTTGAGGGCAGAAAGCCGAAAAATGCCGCCATTATTTCGGAGATCACGGGTAAGGTGCGTATGGAGGAAATCAAGCGCACACGCCACATTTTTGTGACGGCGGACGACGGCGAGGAGCGTTCGTATCCGATCCCATACGGCTACCGCATCAAAGTGCATGAGGGTGACTATATTGAAAAGGGTCAGCCGATGACCGAGGGTTCCATCAATCCGCACGATGTGCTGGCTGTATGCGGCGAGCAGGAGGTTCAGAACTATCTGAATATGGAGGTTCAGAAGGTTTACCGCATGCAGGGCGTTGACATCAACGATAAACACATTGAGGTTATCGTCCGTCAGATGATGCGCAAAGTCCGTGTGACCGACGCGGGCGACACGGCGATTCTGCCGGGTTCTCTGGCAGATCGCGTAGAGGTCGAGGAGGCAAACCGCGAAATTGAGGAGCGCATTGCCGCAGGCGAGGTGACGCTCAGAAAATGCGAATATCAGGCGGTTCTGCTTGGTATTACGAAAGCTTCCCTTGCGACGGACAGCTTCCTCTCGGCAGCCTCCTTCCAGGAGACCACGCGCGTTTTGACCGAAGCCGCTATCAAAGGCAAGGTCGATCCGCTGATGGGCTTAAAGGAAAATGTCCTGATCGGCAAGCTGATTCCGGCTGGAACCGGCATGACGTGTTATAACGAGGTGAACGTGGAACCGTCCGGCGCGCTGCTTGCCAAAATGGAGGCGCAGCGGATTATGCAGGGCGGCGCTCCCGAAATCGAGACCTCAGGCGAAGAAGAGCCCGCTGTCGAAGAAGAGAGCGGCGTTCCGGCTGAATTTTAAGCAAAATCCGCTTAAAACCGCAATTTGTTAAAAAAGCCTATTGACAAACCTGCGAAAACAGTGTTTAATTAGATAGGTTAAGCATTTATATCTGTAATACAGGCAGCTTGACCCTCACAGGCATCAAGCTGCCTGTGATTTTTCTCACTGAAAAAAGAAGGAGGTGCGATATGCCTACATTTAACCAGTTAGTCAGAAAGGGCAGACTTGTAAACGAAAAGAAATCGACCGCTCCGGCTCTTCAGAAAGGTTTTAACTCCATGAAGAAACAGGCGACCGATCAGAGCGCTCCGCAGAAGCGCGGCGTTTGCACGGTTGTCAGAACGATGACCCCGAAAAAGCCGAACTCCGCTCTGCGTAAGGTTGCCAGAGTCCGTCTGTCCAATGGTTTCGAGGTTACGGCGTACATCCCGGGCGTCGGCCACAATTTGCAGGAGCACAGCGTTGTGCTGATCCGCGGCGGCCGTATTAAAGACCTTCCGGGTGTTCGTTACCACATCATCCGCGGCACGCTCGACACACAGGGCGTCAACGGCAGAAACCAGTCCCGCTCCAAGTACGGAACAAAACGTCCGAAGGCTGGCGCGGCAAAGAAGTAAGATCGTTTTATATCTCTGCCCAATGGTAGCGGCATTTCTTATATAGATAGAAAGCCTCTGCGTTGGTGCAAACGGAAGCGAATCTTTCGAGTACCGATGATATCATTCTATGAAGGAGGGAAGTAAAGTGCCAAGAAGAGGTAAAATCGCAAAACGTGACGTTTTGCCTGATCCACTTTACAAATCTAAGCAAGTGACCCGCCTGATCAACAGCGTCATGCTGGACGGCAAAAAGGGCGTGGCACAGAAGATCGTATACGGTGCGTTTGAAATCGTAGAAGAAAAATCCGGCAAAAACGCGCTGGAGGTCTTTGAGCAGGCAATGGAAAACATTATGCCTTTGCTTGAAACCAAGGCTCGCCGCGTCGGCGGTTCAAACTATCAGGTTCCGATGGAAGTCCGTCCGGAAAGACGGCAGACCTTAGGTCTGCGCTGGCTCACCACCTATGCGCGCAGCCGCGGCGAAAGAACCATGAAAGAGCGTCTTGCAGGCGAGCTCCTCGATGCGATGAACGGCACCGGCGGTGCGTGCAAAAAACGTGAAGACACGCACAAGATGGCAGAAGCAAACAAGGCGTTTGCTCACTACAGATTCTAATCCGGTTTTCCGAAGCAAAGCAGGGGGTACGGATTTTCGGTACCCTGAAAAAACGAGGAGGTTTATATGCCAAGACAAGTATCGCTTGAGCAGACCCGTAACATCGGTATCATGGCTCATATTGATGCCGGCAAAACCACCACAACCGAGCGTATTCTGTTCTACACGGGCAGAAACCGCAAGATGGGTGAAACGCATGACGGCGCTTCCACCATGGACTGGATGGAGCAGGAGAAAGAGCGCGGTATTACGATTACGTCCGCGGCGACGACCTGTTTCTGGAAAGAGCACCGCATCAATATCATCGACACCCCCGGCCACGTTGACTTCACCGTTGAGGTTGAACGTTCGCTGCGCGTATTGGACGGCTCTGTAACCGTTTTTTGTGCAAAGGGCGGCGTCGAGCCGCAGTCTGAAACCGTTTGGCGTCAGGCTGACGAGTACCGTGTTCCGAGAATGGCTTATGTCAATAAAATGGACATCATGGGCGCTGACTTCTATAACGTCGTGGACATGATGAAGACCCGTCTGAAATGTAATGCGGTTCCGATTCAGTTGCCGATCGGCGCGGAGGATACCT
This sequence comes from uncultured Oscillospiraceae bacterium, assembly GCA_900543295.1. Lineage (GTDB taxonomy): Bacteria > Bacillota > Clostridia > Oscillospirales > Ruminococcaceae > Paludihabitans. The sequence continues at coordinate 29,065 of UQQY01000001.1, forward strand.
TCCGCGGCGTGATCGACCTGATTGAGATGAATGCAGACGTTTATTATGACGAGATGGGCACCGACATGCGTGTCGAGGAAATCCCGGAAGACATGCGTGAAAAGGCGGAGGAATACCGCGCGGCAATGGTTGAGGCCGCTGCGGAGCAGGACGAAGAGCTCATGGAGAAGTATCTCGAGGAGGGCGAACTCACTCCGGAAGAGATCAAAAGAGGTCTTCGTATCGGCACACTGGCAAACGCGCTGGTTCCGGTGACCTGCGGCACGTCCTACCGCAATAAGGGCGTTCAGAAGCTGTTGGACGCTATTGTTGAATATATGCCGTCTCCGATTGATATTCCGCATATTAAGGGAACCAATCCGGAGACCGGCGAGGATACGGAGCGTCCTTCGAGCGACGATGTGCCGTTCTCCGCACTGGCATTTAAAATTGCAACGGATCCGTTTGTGGGCAAGCTGTGCTTCTTCCGTGTGTACTCCGGTACGCTGAACGCGGGCAGCCCGGTATTGAACTCTACAAAGGGCAAGCAGGAGCGCATTGGCCGTATCCTGATGATGCATGCGAACTCCAGAACCGATATTGAAACCGTTTATGCAGGCGATATTGCGGCTGCGGTCGGCTTAAAGCTTACCACCACCGGCGATACGCTCTGTGATCCGAAGAATCCGGTTATTTTGGAGTCTATGGTCTTCCCAGAGCCGGTTATTAACCTGGCGATCGAGCCGAAGACGAAGGCCGGTCAGGAAAAAATGGCAATCGGCCTTGCAAAGCTCGCGGAAGAGGATCCGACCTTCAGAACCTATACGGATGAAGAGACCGGACAGACCATCATCGCAGGCATGGGCGAGCTCCATCTGGAGATTATCGTTGACCGTCTGCTTCGTGAGTTTAAGGTTGAGGCAAATGTCGGCGCGCCGCAGGTTTCCTACAAAGAGACGATCCGCAAGTCGGCGACAGTCGATCACAAATATGCCCGTCAGTCCGGCGGTAAAGGTCAGTATGGCCATGTTAAAATCATCGCTGAGCCGAATGAATCCGGCAAGGGCTATGAATTTATCAATAAAGTTGTCGGCGGCGCGATCCCGAAAGAATATATTCCGGCGGTTGACGCTGGTATTCAGGGCGCAATGCAGGCAGGCGTATTGGCCGGTTATCCGGTTGTCGACGTAAAAGTTACACTGTTCGACGGTTCTTACCATGAGGTCGACTCTTCAGAAATGGCCTTTAAGATCGCCGGTTCCATGGCGTTTAAAGAGGCAATGCGCAAGGCTGATCCGGTTATCCTCGAGCCGATCATGAAAGTGGTCGTTACGGTTCCGGAGGATTATATGGGCGATATTATCGGCGACTTAAACTCCCGCCGCGGTCAGATTCAGGGTATGGAATCCCGCCCGGGCGCACAGCAGATCACTGCATTTGTTCCGCTTTCTGAGATGTTCGGCTATTCGAACGCGCTGCGCTCCAAATCGCAGGGCCGCGGCCAGTATTCAATGGAGCCGAGCCATTATATCGAGCTTCCGAAGAGCATTTCGGACAAGATTATCAGCGAGCGCGCAAAGAAAGATTGATTGGAAAAGCAGCATAACGCTGTTTTCTGAGGCTTTTTCTTGTGAAGAATAAAAAAGCACTTGAAATTTAACTCAAACGTGTTAGAATAGACATGTATCGTGTTGTGTATTTTAACCACAAATTAAAGGAGGAGAAATTCCAATGGCAAAAGCTAAATTTGAACGTAACAAGCCGCACGTTAACATCGGCACAATCGGCCACGTTGACCACGGTAAAACCACTCTGACCGCTGCAATCACCAAGGTTTTGGGCTTGCAGGGCGAAGCGGAGTTCGTTGATTACGCGAATATCGATAAAGCGCCGGAAGAGCGCGAGCGCGGTATTACAATCAACACCGCTCACGTTGAGTATCAGACGGAGAACCGTCACTATGCACACGTTGACTGCCCGGGCCACGCCGACTATGTTAAAAACATGATCACCGGCGCTGCACAGATGGACGGTGCAATTCTCGTCGTTTCTGCTGCTGACGGCCCGATGCCGCAGACCCGTGAGCACATCCTGCTCTCCCGTCAGGTCGGCGTTCCGTATATCGTTGTCTTTATGAACAAAGCGGATCAGGTTGACGACGAAGAGCTTCTCGATCTCGTTGAGATGGAAATCCGTGAGCTTCTTAATGAGTATGAGTTCCCGGGCGACGACACCCCGATTATCCGTGGATCTGCTTTGCAGGTTCTCGAGTCCTCTTCTACTGATCCGAATGCGCCGGAATATGCTTGCATCCACGAGCTTATGGCGGCTGTTGACGAATTCATCCCGACTCCGGATCGTAAGGCTGACCTGCCGTTCCTGATGCCGGTTGAGGACGTTATGACCATTTCCGGTCGTGGTACGGTTGCTACCGGTCGTGTTGAGCGCGGTAAGCTGAACACCGGCGACGAGGTTGAACTCATCGGTCTCACCGAAGAGAGAAGAAAAGTCGTTGTTACTTCTATGGAGATGTTCCGCAAGACTCTCGACTACGCAGAGGCTGGCGACAACGTCGGCGCACTGCTCCGCGGCGTTCAGAGAAACGAGATCGAGCGCGGTCAGGTTCTGGCTAAACCGGGTTCCATCCATCCGATGACCGAGTTTGAGGGCCAGGTTTACGTTCTGACCAAAGATGAGGGCGGTCGTCATACTCCGTTCTTTAACAACTATAGACCGCAGTTCTATTTCAGAACAACGGACGTTACTGGCACCATCGAGCTGGAAGGCGCTGAAATGGCTATGCCGGGCGATAACATCAACATGAAAGTCAAACTGATCACCCCGATTGCAATCGAGGAAGGTCTGCGTTTCGCTATTCGTGAGGGCGGCCGTACGGTTGGTTCTGGCGTTGTTTCCAAAGCAATCGGCTAATCGTTTGCTGACGGACAAACTGTAAATGGAAAGAGGGACGGTTCTTTGGAACCGTCCCTCTTTTGCATATGGCGTTTATGACGTCATATGCTTTTGCAGGGATTCAACAAAAGAAGGAGAGAATTTGCATGTACAGGCAGGAGCCTGCCTTTTACAAAGACGGCTTTACCATGCGTCCGGCGCGTGCAGAGGATGCGGAGGAATATTATGCGCAGAATTACTGTCCGCTTGATCCGGAGGTCGCGAGGCTGACCGGCTGCAAACCGGCGTTTGCACGCGAGGAGGTTGTGCCGTTTTTCCTCCATTGCGTCGAAGCGGAGGAGCGCCGGTTCTTTTTGCTGATCGCGCCGGACGGTACGATTGCCGGCGAAAGCGTGCTGAGTGAGATTGACAGGGAAACGCGCAGTGCGAATTTTCGGATTGGCATCTTTTCTTCGAAGGCGCGCGGTAAGGGCATCGGGTCATGGATGATTCATGAAACACGCGACTTTGCCTTTCGGGAGCTAAAGCTTCACCGGCTGTATCTGGATGTATTTTCCTTTAACCCACGCGCGGAGCATGCTTATTTGAAAGCAGGCTTTAAACGGGAGGGCGTTCTGCGTGACGCCATCCGTGACGGTGAAAGCTACGCAGACGATATTCTGATGTCCATTCTGGAGGATGAATGGCAAGCGTTGAAGACAAAGGAAGACTCATAAAAAGGAGGGAACTTCCAAAACGGCAGTTCCCTCCTTTTTATGAGTGTTTTTTAACGCTGCATGATACGTTACGCAAGTTGATGCGCGTTGAGCCATGCGGCAATCGTCTCGGTGATGCTCTTTAAGCAGCCGTTGTCCAGCGGGGAGAGCAGTCCGGCGCTGTGTACCAAATCGATAAAGGTTTTTGTGCCGCCCAGACGAACGAACGCAAGGTATCTTTCCCATGCGGCCTTTGCATCGTTTAAAAACAGTGCAAAGAATTGAAGCGCCACCGTCTGTGCAAGGCAGTAGTCAATATAATAGAACGGATTCAGGTAAATATGGAGCTGACGCTGCCAGCCCGCGCCGCGGCCATAGAAAGGCAGATTATCAAAGTCGATATACGGGCGGTATTGTTTTTCAAGGTTAGCCCATGTTTCGTTGCGCTGCGCAGGCGTCATATCCGGGTTGGAGTAGACAATCTCCTGGAAATGGTCAACCATTGTACCATAAGGGATGAACGAGAGCGCATCCTCAGCATGTGACAGCTCATATTTTGGGGTTTGCTCCTTAAAGAAAAGGCTGTGGTACGGCGAAGTCAAAAATTCCATGGACATGGAATGCGTTTCACACGCTTCAAGCGACGGAGAACGGAGGTCGGACAGCGGGATTTCCTTTGCGGCGGTATAGAATGCAAAAGCATGACCGGCTTCATGCGTCAAAACGTCCACATCGCCCGAAGTACCGTTAAAATTCGAGAAGATGAACGGACAGCCGTAAGCCGGGAAATCGGTGCAGTATCCGCCCGGCGCCTTGCCCTCCTTGGAAAGTACGTCGAACAGCTCGTTATCGAACATGACCTTGATAAACTCAGCGGTTTCCGGCGACATTTCGGTGTACATTTTTTTGGCGGCAGCCAGAAGCTCATCCGGCGTGCCCTGCGGCGTTGCGTTGCCGTCTTTGAAGGTGAAAAGGTCATCGTAGAATTTAAAGTCGTCCGCAAGACCGACGCGCTGTGCCTGCGCCGCCTTTACCTTGTTCACCAGCGGAACCAGATCCTCTATGACCTGACGGCGGAAGTTTGCAACGCCCTCCGGCCCGTAGCAGTTGCGGCCCATGCGGATATAGCCAAGCGGAACGTAGTTTTCAAAGCCGAGCTTTTTCGCCTGTTCCGTGCGGTTTTTAACCATTTTGTCGTAGATTTCGTCCAGCTCCTCGCGGTGCGCGTCAAAGAAAGCGCCCTCCGCCTCGTAGGCGGCCTTGCGGACAGCGCGGTCCGGATTCTGCTTGTATGCGGCAAGCTGCGGAATCGTGCACTTCTTGCCGTCAAAATCGACCTGTGCGCTTGCATAGAGCTTCTGATAAGATGCAGCCAGCTTTGACTCTTCCTGCATCAATGGAATAATTTCAGGAGAAAAGCCCTTCATCTGCAATTCCATGTTTGTAAACCAAAGCGGCGGAATCTTTTTCTCCAGCTCCTTTCGAAACGGGGAAGCGCAGAGCTTTTTGCCAAAAGCCAAAAGCTTTTCATTCAAGAGCGGCGAGACCTCATCGAAGAACTCGCGTTCTTTCTCATAAAATTCGTCGCGCGTGTCAATCGTATTGCGAGCGTAGGCGATGGAACCGAGTGTTCCGACCTCGACGGTGATTTTGTCGAGCTCCAAATAGCAGGCGAATTGCTCGTCAGCGGATTTGGCGGCATCAAGCTTTTCGCAGAGTGCGTCGATGGACGCAAGGACGGCTTTTTCATCCGGACGGGTATAAGGCATTTCGGAAAATTTCAATTGGGAAGACCTCTCTTTCGTATTTCTGTAAACTATACGGATTTATGATCCGTCATTTCTATCTATCATACTACAGCAGGAGAATGAAGTCAAATTTCATTCTATAATTTGAAAGAAATACACCTCAACCTGTCTAAAAATTAAAAATTTTTACACACTAATTTTATAAGGTTGCATGAACTTTCAAGAAATTATTCATTTTCCAATAAAAAAACGCGGTTTTTTTCTGATTTTTGAACAGAGACGGATTGATTTTTTGAATTTTTTATTATATAATAAGGCAAATACCTACAGGAGGGATTTTAATAATGAAAAAAGTACTGGCTCTCATGCTTGCGCTTGCAATGGTTTTTGCTTTTGCAGCATGCGGCGGCAAAACTGCTACACAGCACGAAGTCGGCGGTCAGGTTGTTGTCGGTTCTACTACGGACCTAGACGCTAACATGCTTGACGGCTGGACGAATGGTGCGCAGAATGCCTCCATCCGTACTCTGATCTTCGGTGGTGCTCCGATCGCCTACACTAAAGAAGGCGAATTCGCGGTTGACGAATTTGTTGCAAAATCCGTTGAATCCGAAGAGAACGAAGACGGTACCAAAACATTCACCATCAAACTCCGCGACGATTTGAAATGGAACGATGAGGAAAAGACCGCGATTACCGCGAAAGACTATGTCTTCTCCATTCTGTTCCACACTTCTCCGGAATACTACGCACTGGATGCTGAGGACGTATCTACATACGGTAACTGCTATGTTGGATATGCTGAGTTCCACGACGGCACAACCAAGACCTTCAAGGGCGTTCGTCTGATCGACGACCACACCTTCTCCGTCACGATTACTGCTGAGGAGCTTCCGTTCCACTACGACATTGCGTATGCTTCTGTTACTCCGCTCCCGATGCATGTCATCGCTCCGGACGTAACCATTACCGACAGCGAAGACGGCGTTACCATTTCTGATAACTATACCACTGAGCTGCTGGAGACAACCGTTAACGCAAACGACGGCTATCGTTATCTGCCGAAAGTAACCTACGGTCCGTATCAGCTCGACAGCTATGACGATTCCACCAAGCAGGCTGTTCTGGTTATCAACGATAGCTATCTTGGCACATACGATGGCGTAAAACCGTCTATCGCAAAACTCATCCTGAAATCTGTCACCACAGAGACTGAGATGGACGAGCTTGCAGCAGGCACTGTTGATTTGATCGGCGGCGTTTCCGGCGGCGATTCCATCAACGCTGGTCTTGATGTCTGCGACGAAGGCAAAGCAGAGTACGCTTCTTATGATCGTGCCGGCTACGGCAAGATCGCATTCTCCTGCGACGTAGGCCCGACTCAGTTTGCGGCTGTTCGTCAGGCGATTGCTTACTGCCTCGACCGTGACGAGTTCGCTAAACAGTACTCCGGCGGCTATGCAAAAGTTGTAAACGGTATGTACGGCCTGTCCACTCCGGAATACAAGAAGAACAAGGACACGATGGACAAAGAGCTCAACAACTACTCCAAGGATCTTGAGAAGGCAAAACAGCTTCTGATTGACGATGGCTGGACGCTCAACAAGGACGGCAATGAGTTTGTTGAAGGCACAGACGACGTTCGTTATAAGAATGTTGACGGCGAGCTGATGGCTTGTGAAATCAACTGGGCGAACACCCCGAACAACCCGGTTTCCGACCTGCTGAACACAATGCTCCCGGGCGAAATGGCGAAGATTGGCATGAAGCTGAACCCGACCACCGTTGAGTTTGGCGTTCTGCTGAACGAGCTGTACCGCATCGGCATCGACGAGCCGACTTACAACATGTTCAACCTCGCAACTGGCTTTGTTCCGATTTCTTCTCTCTGGTATGAGTACTCGAACGATCCGGCTTACATGGGCACATGGAACACCAACTTCATCGACGATGAAGAGCTGGCTACCATCGCTGCAAACATGAAGAAGATTCCGTACGAGAACAAAGAAGAGTGGGAAGAGGCTTGGGTCAACTTCCAGAAACGCTGGAACGAGCTGCTTCCGGATATTCCGCTGTACTCTGATGAGTATCACGACTTCTACTCCACGAAGATCAAAGGCTATGAGCCGGATTCTCTGTGGCAGTGGGAGAGCGCAATTGTTTACTCTTACATCGAGAAAGCGGATCAGTAATTCCTCTTTAAACGAAAGTCATTCCATTTATGGAATGATGCTATAACGTACCAACAAGAAATAGGGCATGAACAATGCCCTATTTCTTGTATAGGTACGATTTTAGCTTGTGTTCCCCGAAACAGGGAACGCATTTATGCACTCCGGCGCATACGGGAGTGTATAAATCTATTCCCTGTCATCGGATGCAGGAGCTTTTAAGAGGCAGATCGCGCCGTGTCCGAGCAGCGGTTTTTGCCGTATCAAAATGTTTTCCATTCCGCTGGATGGAAAAACGGAAAGGTGATTGTATGGTCAAATACATTTTGAAACGTCTGTTGTACCTTGTATTTGTCTTTTTCATCGTATCGATCATTATGTTCGGTATTTACAAATGTGTTCCGGGCGATCCGGCACGCATGATGATTGACTCAAGCAAGCAGACGGTTGATCCAGAGCGCTATGAACAAATGTATCAGGCTGCGCGCGAGCGTTTGGGCCTGAACGAATCGGTTCCGGTGCAGTATGTAAAGTGGATAGGCAATATGCTTACCGGCGATTTCGGATTTTCCTCGCAGTATCGCCGGCCGGTCGCGGATATTGTTGCGGCGCCGATCGGCAATACGGTTATGCTGAATATTGCGTCCATGATTCTGGTTTTCCTGATTACCATACCTTTAGGCATTATAACGGCTGTGAAAAAGGGCAGTATATTGGACAATACCGTTCAGGTCGGAACCGTTATCGGCTATTCGCTGCCAAGCTTCGTTATTGCGCTAATTTTTATCTTCCTGTTTACAAAAGTGCTGCCAATCTTTCCGATTTCCGGCATGAATACTGCGGGCATGACGGGAAGCGGCTTTGAGATGTTTATGGACAAGATGTACCATATGGCGCTGCCGTGTCTGGTTATGACGTTTGCCTCTCTTGGCGGCATTACGCGTTATGTGCGTGCGGCAATGATCGACGTGCTGCGTGAAGACTATATCCGCACGGCGCGTGCGAAGGGCCTTCGCGAAAAGGTTGTCATCTATTCTCATGCGTTCCGCAACGCTTTGATCCCAATTGTTACGATTCTGACCGGTTGGGTTGTAAGCGTTTTTGCCGGATCGGTTGTTATTGAGACCATTTTCCTGTGGAACGGCATCGGCAAGGTGCTCTATGACGCGCTGATGCAGCGCGACTTTATGGTAGTGCTTGCAATGCAGATGTTCTACGTTGTTTTGACGCTGGCAGGCAACCTGCTGATGGACCTTGCATACATGGTGGTCGATCCGCGCGTCAAGCTGAATTCTTAAGGCAGGAGGAGAGACGATGAGCAAGCAAAAGCCCGAGAAAAAATCCGGTTCCTTTGGCAGCAGCCTTTTCGGCCGTCTCTTCGGCCGGAAGCGCGAGCTTTCCATTTTTGAAGAAGAGCAGATCCAAAGCCCGTTCCGCACGATTGTGCGCAATTTCCGTTCCAATAAGATTGCAATGTTCGGTACGATTGTATTTCTTGTGATCTTTCTTTCCTGCTTTATTCTCCCGATTTTCTTTCCGCTGGACGTAACTTATACGGATTCCTCTCAGCAGAATATCGCGCTGGGTTACTCCATGCTGTCTGTGCCAAACGAGCTGAAAAACGGAAATGCCGTAGACATTGCCGGCGGCGGTACGTTTGGCATCGGCACCGACAAGGACGGCAAGGTTTATCTTTGGGGACAGATGGATGACAAATTGAAAAACGTTCCGAAAAAGATGGACAAGATCGTAAAGGTTTCTGCCGGCTTAAATCATGTGCTGGCGCTGAGTGAATACGGCGAGGTATACACATGGGGCTACAACCGTCTGCGTCTGGATAAGGTTCCGCTGGAAATGGAGGACGTCACCAATATTAAGGATATTGTTGCAGGCTATCAGATTTCGTTCGCTTTGACAGAGGACGGCTATCTCTATTACTGGGGCAATGAAAACCTGATCGACATCAATCCGGAGCAATACCAGGGCCGCATCCAGAAGATCGCACCAAACGGCACAACGGCGTTGGCGCTTCTCGACGACGGAACGGTTGCCTGTCTCGCGACAAAGGATAACGTATTCCAGCGTATTCCCGAGGAAATTCAGGGAAAAGTCGTCGATATTGCCGCAACCGATAAGGCAGTTGCTGCTTTGACAGAGGACGGTCGGGTTTATACATGGGGTTCTTCCGACTACGGCTCTTTTGACGTGCCGGAGGAGCTGCAAGGCCAGTGCACAACGCTTTCAGCCGGCCGGTATCATTTTACCGCAATCGGAGAAGATAAGAAGGTTTATGCGTGGGGCCGCAACAATTTCGGCCAGACGGATATTTCGGCGGAGAATGTAGTTTCGATTTCAAACGGCTATTTTCAGAGCTATGCGATTACTGAGGACGGAACAGTTGTAATGGCTGGTCTTAAGGGCTATCTGATGGGAACGGACGGCTTTGGCCGTGATGTGTTCACCCGTTTGATTTCCGGCGGCCGTATGACGATGACCATCGGTGCTATCGCAGTTATTATTTCTGTTATCATCGGCGTTATTATCGGCGGACTTTCCGGTTATTACGGCGGAAAGGTTGACAATGTTCTGATGCGTTTTGCTGAAATTGTCGCCTCTATCCCGTTTTTGCCCTTTGCCATGATTTTGTCGGCTATTGTTGGAAACAGCCTCTCGGAAATTCAGCGTATTGCCGTTATTATGGTAATTTTAGGCGTCCTTTCGTGGCCAGGCCTTGCACGCCTTGTTCGCGCGCAGATATTGGCCGAGCGTGAAAAAGAGTTCGTCACGGCGGCGAAGGCGATGGGTATCAAAGAGCTGGCCATCATTTTTAAGCACATTCTTCCGAATGTCATTACGGTTGTTATCGTTGATACGACGCTGGAATTCGCCGCATGTATGCTGACGGAATCTTCGCTCTCCTTCTTAGGCTTCGGCGTAATTGAGCCGACTCCGACGTGGGGCAATATGTTAAACGGCTCGCAGGCATCCACCGTTATTCAGAACTACTGGTGGCGCTGGGTCTTCCCGTCGCTTGCACTCAGCTTGTCTACAATCAGCATCAATCTGATTGGTGACGGTCTGCGCGATGCGATCGACCCAAGATCGAACGACAGATAGGAGGAATGAGTTATGGCATTGTTAGAGCTGCATGACCTGCATACGTATTTTAAAACGAAGCGCGGCATTGTCAAGGCGGTAAACGGCGTCTCCTATCAGGTTGAAGCAGGCAAAACGCTTGGCGTTGTCGGTGAATCGGGCTCTGGTAAGAGCGTGTCCGCCATGAGTATTTTAAAACTGTTGGATGGCAACGGCTATATTGCGGGCGGCGACATCATTTTCAAAGGGCAGAATTTGAAGGACTGCTCAATGGATGAGATGTATAAGATCCGCGGCAATGAAATTTCGGTTATCTTTCAGGAGCCGATGACCAGCTTAAACCCTGTTTTTACGATTGAAAAACAGATTGCAGAGTCCTATATTGTGCATCAGCACATGAGCAAGAAAGAAGCGAAGGCAAAAGCGGTTGAAATGCTGGCTGCGGTTAAAATTCCGAATCCGGAGGCGGTTGCAAAGCAGTATCCGCATCAGCTTTCCGGCGGTATGCGTCAGCGCGTAATGATCGCAATGGCGCTGGCCTGCGAACCGAGCCTTCTGATCGCGGACGAACCGACCACCGCGCTTGACGTTACGATTCAGGCACAGATTCTGCATTTGATGAATGAGCTGAAGCGTGAAAAAGGGACGTCTATTCTGTTTATTACGCATGATCTTGGCGTAATCAATGAAATGGCCGACGATGTAGCCGTTATGTACTGCGGTCAGGTTGTCGAAATGGCGACGGTTGATACGATTTTCGGTAAAAACAGTTATTCTCATCCTTATACTGAGGGACTTATGACGTCGATTCCGCGTCTGGATACGCCGGCAGGCACCCGTCTGGAGGCAATTCCGGGTGCTGTACCGCATCCGCTGGATCTTCCGAAGGGCTGCAAGTTTGCGCCGCGCTGTAAATACTGCACAGAGCGCTGCCGCGAAGAAGAGCCAGAGCTTGTGGAGATAGAAGAAAATCATCAGATCAGATGCTTCTATCCGGATAAGGAGGCGCGTCATGCAGAATAAGAAAGTTTTGCTTCAGATTTCAAATTTGAAGCAGTGGTTTCCGGTTAAAAAAGAGAAAATTCGTCAGGAACAGCTTTACGTCAAGGCGAACGACGGGATTTCCGTTGATATTTATGAAGGCGAGACGCTTGGTCTTGTCGGCGAGTCCGGCTGTGGCAAGTCCACCTTTGGCCGCGTTTTGCTTCAGCTTTACCATCAGACGGAAGGCAAGACCATGTATTTCGGCCGCACGCTCGACGATGTTGTGCCGCAATATGTAAAGGAGACATATCAGAAGCTGCCGCAGCACCGCGATAAGATGCTTGCACTGCAAAAGAAAAAGGAAGAATATCTCGCCTCATATGAGAAGCTTTCCGAGGAGGAGAAACGCCACAAGGCTGACGAACGTGCAAAAGTTGTGAGAGAAGCAAACGACAGCATGCTGGATCTTGCGCATTTGATCGGCGGTTTTGTTGTAGCAAAGGATCTTGCTCCAGTTTCTCAGATCCTGATGAAGGAGTTTAATGCGGCTTCCGAGCGCCGTCGTATCCGCGAGGAAAAAAAGAATTTGGAAATCCGTCAGAATTATTATAACGGAAAAGCGGAAAAATACGAAAAGGACGGAAAGAGCGCCGCTCCTGTAAAAGCAAAAGCAGCCGAGCTTCAGAAAAAGATCGATGAAAAAGCGGCGGAGCTTGCTAAGAAGGAAGAGGAACTGGATACCATCCGTGAGCAGATTGATGAAATGCGCAAGCAGTATGCAGACGATCCGGATTTTGCAAAATATGAAGCGCTTCGCAGCGCAGGTATTGATCTTGCGAAGCTGAAATATCCGGAAATGCGTGTTCTCCGCAGCGATATGCAGCTCATTTTCCAGGATCCCTACTCTTCGCTGAATCCGCGCATGACAGTCGGCCAAATTATCGGCGAGGGTCCGCAGGCGCACGGCTTTTTCACGAAAAACGACGAGCGGATTCAGGACTATGTTATGAAGGTCATGGACGACTGCGGATTAGCGCCTTATATGATTCACCGCTATCCGCACCAGTTCTCCGGCGGCCAGCGCCAGCGCATCGGCATCGCGCGTTCGCTTGCAATGAAGCCGAAGTTTGTGGTCTGTGACGAAGCGGTTTCTGCGCTTGACGTTTCAATCCAGTCGCAGGTTATCAATCTTTTGCAGGATCTTAAGGAAAAAGAGAATTTGACATACCTCTTCATTTCGCATGACTTGAGCGTTGTCAAATATATCAGCGACCGTATCGGCGTTATGTACCTTGGCAATCTGGTAGAGCTTGCCGAGTCGCAGGAGATATTCGACCATCCGCTGCATCCGTATACGGAGGCTTTGCTGCTCGCTATTCCGACGACTGACGTCGAGAACCGGAAAGAGAGCATTCCGCTGGAGGGTGATATTCCAAGTCCGATCCGTCCGCCGAAGGGCTGCAAATTCCATACGCGCTGCAAATATTGTACGGAAGAGTGCAAAATCGTGACGCCGGAGTTCCGTGAGCTTCGTCCAGGTCATTTCGTTGCATGCCATCATCCGCTCGATCACAGCGTTGTTGAATAAGCAGCCGATTCCTCAGGAGGAGCGTATGCTGTTTCAAAAAAAGGTTGACCGGGTGGTCAATGAAAAGAAAAGCGCCGACCAGTTTAAAGAAACGCTGTCCAAAACACCGCTCGAAAAAAAGGATCTGCCTGCGATGATTATTGCGGCATTGCTGGTTCTTTTACCTGCGGTTTTGGTGGTGGGCGGCCTGTTTATGCTGATCAGCTATTTCTTCTTTGTGCATTAAGAATGATAAGGGCACTGTCGTGTGGACAGTGCCCTTATTTTATATAGAAATCTTCAAAAGCAAAACCTATTGTATTAAATATTTATAAATATATAAAAGAATATTGACAAACGAAGAGGATTGAACTAAAATAAAGCCAGAGGATATATTTTCCTAAAGTTTGTTTCAAAGGGGACAATAGAAATAAAAAAAGAATCTGTTTTATATTGAGTTTTATCCTTGCGATAAGCTGTATGTCAAATGGAGGATACGCAAAGGCGGAAGCTCCTGCTTTAGCAAAAGAATACAGCGTGTTATTTTCTTCTGCAATCAATACGAATACTGCATATATTAAGGATACTGCTGAACGGCAGAACGCAAAAAAGATAACAGAGGATTTCATTGAATATGAGGCGGTGCAGCTTCTGGAGGTGAGAGAATATTCAGATGGTATGACAGAGAAAGATTATGCTATCACGAAACTTGCCGAGCCGAGGGATAGCGGGACTTCTACATCCCATGGGAAATCATGGGGAAGTCATTCGCTGAATCTGACCATGTACTATACAGTACGGGGGACAACGCGAAATTATACCTATAATTTGACTAAGATACAGTCAACTGTTACTAAAACAGGAATCTCGGGAACGACGGTAACGTCGGGATCTCATGCATATCGCCTCAACAAAAGTACATTTAAGAGAGAAGCGTTTTATTTTAATAACTCTGCTCCGACCGGCGGGCAGGTATTCACGTTAGCAACAGGAAGCACCAGCTTTTATCCGAGTTATTCGGATACTCTGACAGCGTCGACATCTGGCATTTACGCAGATTCAGGCATTAAGCTATCAGACGGCAATTTTATCACGATCAATCTGGTACCCTATGAAGAGGCGGATGACGGCATAGCTTCATAATACGGGAGGCGAACGAAATGAAAAAGCTTTATACCTTAACGGCTCTGTTTCTGGCGGTCTGCCTTTTGGCTTCGTGTTCCCCAGTGAAAAATGTCCGGACGACTTACGGCGAAATGAATTTTCTGGGCTTGGAATGGATGATGACGCCGGAGGAGGTCTTTCGGGCGATCGGGAAAAATGAATCGGATTTTCAAAAAGGAGAAAACGGCGCGCTGGGCGATATATGGTATGAGGTGTATTATACGGCGGACGGCCTGCTCTTTGGAAAGCTGGCGAAGGTTCAGTTTGTCTTTTGCCCTTCCGCCGACCGGAAGGAGCTGCGGCTTTGGGCGGCTTCCGTCACGATGCAGGAAGCGTCGGAGGATGCGTTCCGCTATGTATGCGGCGAGCTGGACAACGAATGGAAAAGGCAGGGGGTAACTGCAACAACGGAGTCAAGATTAAAGCGCATTTCGTCCACGGGCTCCGGCAGTGAAATCTTTGAGGATATTCGTTCGGACGCTGACCCATATGAAAGCGCAGACGCCGTCGGCTTTGAAGAATCGTATTCTTCCGTCAGCACAGTTGAAACGACAGATCTGCCGGAGGAGCTTTTAGAGAAGTATAGGGCGGGAGCAGAAAGCTTTTACAGAGAGCATGAAACGGAGACGGAAATTCAGGATGTGCCGACTGCGCAGCTTTCAACTGTCCGCGCCGTTTATACGGAGCGGAAAAACTCCGGCGAGAGCACGCTGAACATTTATTTCAGCGGCAACGGGCTGTGCAATATTCTGACTTATGCGGAATAGATTGTGGTAAGATAAAAAGCGCGCTCTGCTATACAGAGCGCGCTTTATCTGTTTGCGGAGCTTATTCGTCCAGCTTCAGCACCGCCATAAAGGCCTCCTGCGGCACCTCTACGCTGCCAAGGGAGCGCATCCGCTTCTTGCCCTCTTTCTGCTTTTCCAAAAGCTTTTTCTTTCGTGTAATATCACCGCCGTAGCATTTTGCCAGAACGTCCTTGCGCAGCGCCTTGACTGTCTCGCGCGCAATGATCTTGCCGCCGATCGCGGCCTGAATCGGCACCTCAAAGAGCTGGCGCGGAATGTTCTCTTTAAGCTTTTCCGCAATCCGCCTGGCACGCGGGTACGCCTTGTCAGCATGCACAATGAAGGAAAGCGCATCCACCACTTCGCCGTTTAAAAGAATATCGAGCTTGACAAGCTTTGAGGCCACAAAGCCCGTAAGCTCGTAGTCGAAGGAAGCATAACCCCTTGTCCGGGATTTTAACGCGTCAAAGAAATCATATACAATCTCATTCAGCGGCAGGTCATAGTGCATTTCCACGCGAGTGGTATCCAGATACTTCATATCCTTAAAAATGCCACGCCGGTCCTGACACAGCTCCATGATATTGCCGACGAATTCATTCGGCGTGAGAATATTCGCTTTGACAAACGGTTCCTCTGCTTCTGCGATTAAAACGGCGTCCGGATAGTTTGTCGGATTATCGATCATAATCGTCTCGCCGCTCGTAAGCGTTAAACGGTATACGACGGAGGGGGCGGTAGTGATGAGATCCAAATGGAATTCACGTTCCAGGCGCTCCTGAATGATTTCCATATGCAAAAGCCCCAAAAAGCCGCAGCGGAAACCAAATCCAAGCGCAACGGAAGTTTCCAGCTCAAAGGTAAGAGACGCATCGTTTAATTGCAGCTTAATCAGCGCGTCGCGCAAATCGGGATACTTTGCGCCGTCTGCCGGATAAATGCCGGAGAATACCATCGGATTAACCTTTTTGTAACCCGGAAGTGGATCTTTCGCAGGACGTGCGGCGCAGGTAACGGTGTCGCCGACACGGGTATCGCCGATGTCCTTAATGCTTGCCGCGATATACCCGACCTCGCCGGCAGACAAAACGTCACGCGGCTGTGCGGCTTTGGCGCCCATATAGCCAAGCTCTGTTACCGTATATTCCGAGCCGGAAGCCATCATCCGGATGACGTCGCCGGTTTTTACAGCGCCGTCCATTACGCGGATATAGACGACAACGCCCTTATAGCTGTCGTAATAAGAATCGAAAATCAGAGCCTTAAAGGGAGCCGCTTCGTCCCCGGAAGGGGCGGGAATCTGCTGCACCACCGCTTCAAGCACAGCCTTGATGTTCACACCCGTTTTTGCAGAGATGCGCGGCGCGTCCATAGCAGGGATGCCGATGACGTCCTCAATCTCATGGCAGACAGCCTCCGGATCGGCGGCAGGAAGGTCGATCTTGTTGACAACCGGCACGACCTCCAAATCATGATCGATTGCAAGATAAGTATTCGCAAGCGTCTGCGCTTCAACCCCCTGAGAGGCGTCTACGACAAGGATCGCGCCCTCGCATGCGGCAAGCGAACGGGAAACCTCATAGTTAAAATCCACGTGGCCGGGGGTGTCGATCAAATTCAGCTGATACAGCTCTCCGTCGTCGGCATGATACCAGATGGTGACGGCCCGCGCCTTGATTGTTATGCCGCGTTCGCGCTCAATATCCATATTGTCGAGAAGCTGTTCTTCCATTTCACGGCCTGCAACGGCGCTTGTCAGTTCAAGCATACGATCGGCAAGCGTGCTTTTTCCGTGGTCGATATGTGCGATAATGCTGAAATTGCGAATATTTTTCTGTTTATCCTGCAAAAGATTCACCTCTTTGTGTTTTTTAAGCGCGGTATAGCATATCCGTTTTTCTTTCGGATACAATGAAAGACGTCAGACAGCCGGCACGAAGAGAAAGAAGTCGCTTTCATAAATTCCTTCTGAATCAAAAATTTTTTATATTTGATGCGGGAACGTTTCGTTCGCCTTCGGCTCCGATTCGCTAAGAGTTCATATTATGCCGTCAATACTAAACTCCCCGTTCGCTTTCGCTCCAGCTCGTTAAGAATTGAGGTATTTATTATCACTAAACTCGTCGTTCGCCTTTGGCTCCGACTCGTTAAGTGTTCATATTATATCACAGGTTTTAAAAAGCCGCAATGTTTACACGCAGGCGAAATCGAAAAACAGAGAATTTTTTGAAAAAAGATGTTGACAAGCATAGCTCCCTTTGCTATAATAATTAAGCGCTCGAAAGACGATGCGTTATATTCGGATTTCGAGTTTTTCATATATGCATGATCCACTAGCTCAGCTGGCAGAGCATTTGACTTTTAATCAAAGGGTCCGGAGTTCGAATCTCCGGTGGATCACCAAAAGGCCCCGAATGCGAACACGTTCGGGGCCTTTTAATTAGTCTTCTGCCTTATTCGCAATTTGCGAAAAGCAGATTTGGAAGCTGGCTGTAACAATATATTTTGATAAAGCGAAATCGGGAAGCGGCCGCTTCCCGATTTTTCTTACCTGTTTTTATTCGCTTAAATATGCTTTAACCATTGCCTGTAAAAGCTCGTCGCGATCCACATGGCGGATCAGACTGCGCGCATTGTTGTAGGTGGTGATATATGCCGGATCCTCAGACAGAATGTAACCAACGATCTGGCTGACCGGATTGTATCCTTTGTGACTCAGCGCATCATAAACGGTGGTAAGAATCCGCTTCATCTCCAAGTCTTTTTCATCATTGACGGAAAAAGTCATGGTTTTATCATACATAACTGATACCTCCCGATCAAATATTGTATGATCTTAGTATACAACATTATAAAGAAAGAAACAACCTTTTCTTTTGCTTTGATTCGTGAATTTTTTATTGCGGTACCGGACGGAAAACGGCGTGAGAGACATATTTTTTACTCTGCGTCCTTCTTCCTGCGCAGAAGCCGGTTGTAACCGGGTTTGTTGACCTGTCTTGCCCGCGCAATGCCCATAGCCTCATCCGGTACATCCTCCGTAATTGTAGAACCGGCGGCAGTGTATCCTTCGTTTCCGATGTTCACCGGCGCAACCAGATTGGTGTTGCAGCCGATAAAGGCGTCATCGCCGATGGTACAGCGGTATTTGTGAACGCCGTCATAATTGGCGACCGCAACGCCGCAGCCGAAGTTGACGCGCGCTCCCACATCACTGTCGCCAATGTATGTCAAATGCGCAATGTGCGTGCTCTGGCCGATATCCGAATTTTTAAGCTCGACAAAATCGCCGATATGCACGCCGTCCCGGATTGTCGTGTTCGGACGGATATGGCAAAAGGGGCCGATGGAGACCTTGCAGCCAACGCTGGAGCGGTAACATTGTACGGCGTTTAAGGTTGTATTATTGCCGACCGTGCTGTCCTCAATCAAGCTGTTTGGGCCGATGGTGCAATTCTCGCCGATTTTAGTATTTCCGCGCAGAATCGTTCCGGGCAGCAGCGTGGTTCCTGCTCCAATCTGAACGTTCTGTCCGACCATCAGGCCGTCCATACATGGGATCAGCACTCCCATATCCATCAGCTCGAACAACCTGCTTTTGCGTGCAGTTTCATTTAGCTCAGACAAGCGGCGCAGGGAGGTTGGGCGCAATGCGGGGTGCGGGTCTATAGAGCTGAAAACACCTGTCTTTTCAGCCTTTTGAAAAAGCTCGAGGATCATATTGGGAAACGCAGCCTCCTCCTGGCAGCCGCACTCCTCTGTTTGGGCGGCTGCGGACAAAAGTGTGCGAACGTCAAACCATCCGCCGCAGATTTCATCGGATATTGCCGGACATGCCGCATTGCTGACTGTGCGGCGGGATTTTTCAGAATCAGCGGTCTGCGCGGTTATCAGAGTGGCTGTATTCTGCTCATCCTGATGCTGTAAAAGCGCATCTTTTAAAAGAGCGGCTTCAATGAAAGGGGTATCTCCATTTAAAAGGACGGCGTCCGCACTTTCGTGCCGATGTAAAAAGGCCTCTGCATGAAGCAAACTGGATAGAGCAAGCGGCTGATCCCAAAAAATGATTTCAATGTCATCTTCCAGCACATTGCGCAGCAGATCAGTCTGGCAGTCGGTCACTACGCAGATTTTTTCTGCGCCGGCCCTCCGGCATGCGCCGGCGACGCGATGAAGAACCGGCTCAAAGAGAATTTCCTCAAGGACAGCCGGAGTAGCGGACGGCGCGCACTTCACTGCTTCCATAGCAAAAATGACGGCAACTTGCTTTTTCAATACAGATCCCTCCGTAGTCATGATAGTTATATTATGTCAAAATCGTTTTGCTTTTGCAACAATACTCTTCGAGAAACGAAATGATTTCACATTTTCTTTAAAAAATGCGCTTCCGCAAAGGATTTTTTTTAAAGCAGATATAGCATTTTTGATTTTTATCTGATATAATATACTTGGTGTTTGGCGAAAATGCGTCAAGCAGGAATACTGAAGCCGCAATATTTTGCAGAAATTCTGCGTGAAAGGCGGCCGATCATAAAATTGGAGGAGATTCAACGTGAGCAAAAAGTATGTTTACCTTTTCTCGGAGGGTAACGGCTCTATGCGCGAGCTGCTCGGAGGTAAGGGTGCGAACCTTGCTGAGATGACCAATCTCGGTCTGCCGGTTCCGCAGGGCTTTACCATTACAACGGAGGCATGCACCCAGTACTACGAAGACGGCCAGAAGATCAACGATGAAATTCAGGCGCAGATCATGGAGTATATCGGCAAGATGGAAGAGATCGTCGGCAAAAAATTCGGCGACCATGAGAATCCGCTGCTGGTTTCTGTCCGTTCGGGTGCGCGCGCTTCCATGCCGGGCATGATGGATACGATTTTGAACCTTGGCCTGAATGAGGAAGTTGTCGAGGTCATGGCGAAAAAATCCGGCAATCCGCGTTGGGCTTATGACTGCTACAGAAGATTTATCCAGATGTATTCCGACGTTGTCATGGAGGTCGGCAAAAAATATTTTGAAGAGCTTATTGACAAAATGAAGGAAGAAAAAGGCGTCACCATGGACACCGAACTCACCGCAGAGGATTTAAAGGAGCTTGCAAATCAGTTCAAAGCGGAATATAAAGAGAAAATCGGCGTGGACTTCCCGTCTGACCCGAAAGATCAGCTCATGGGCGCGATCAAAGCCGTTTTCCGTTCCTGGGACAACCCGCGTGCAAACGTCTACAGAAGAATGAACGACATTCCGTATTCCTGGGGTACTGCTGTCAACGTTCAGATGATGGCGTTCGGCAATATGGGCGACACCTCCGGCACAGGCGTTGCGTTTACCCGTAACCCGGCGACCGGCGAAAAGAAGCTGTTCGGCGAATTCCTGATGAATGCACAGGGCGAGGACGTTGTCGCAGGCGTCCGTACTCCGCAGACGATCGATCAGTTGGCCGAGGTTATGCCGGAATGCTACGAGCAGTTCGTCAAGATCTGCAATACGCTGGAAACACACTACCGCGATATGCAGGACATGGAGTTTACCATTGAGGACAGAAAGCTCTACATGCTGCAAACCCGTAACGGCAAGAGAACTGCTTTCGCTGCGCTGAAGATTGCGTGCGATCTGGTTGACGAGGGCATGATCTCTGAGAAAGAGGCTGTTGCAATGATCGATCCGAGATCGCTGGATTCTTTGCTGCATCCGCAGTTCGACGCTGCCGTATTGAAGAAAGCAACACCGCTTGCAACCGCTTTGGCTGCATCTCCGGGCGCTGCCTGCGGCCGCATCGTCTTTACTGCCGATGATGCAAAAGAGTGGGCGGCAAGGGGCGAAAAGGTTGTTCTGGTTCGTCTTGAGACTTCTCCGGAGGACATCGAGGGCATGGTTGCTTCTCAGGGTATCCTGACTGTCCGCGGCGGTATGACCTCTCACGCGGCTGTCGTTGCGCGCGGCATGGGCACCTGCTGCGTTTCCGGCTGCGGCGAGATTAAAATGGACGAAGCGAACAAGCAGTTCGAGCTTGCGGGCAGAACGTTTAAAGAGGGCGATTGGCTGTCTTTGGACGGTTCTACCGGCGCAATATACGGCGAAGCAATTCCGACAGTGGATGCTTCCATCGGCGGCGAGTTCGGCCGCATTATGGGTTGGGCAGATCAGTTCCGCGCATTGCAGGTCAGAACCAATGCGGACACTCCGCGCGACGCAAAGCAGGCGAAGAAATTCGGCGCGCAGGGCATTGGCCTTTGCCGCACCGAGCACATGTTCTTCGACGCTGACCGTATTCCGGCTATCCGCGAGATGATCGTTTCCGATACGGTTGAGCAGAGAGAGGCGGCTCTTGCGAAATTGCTGCCGATGCAGCAGGGCGACTTTGAGGCGCTTTACGAGGCAATGGAAGGCGATCCGGTCACCATCCGCTTCCTTGATCCGCCGCTGCATGAGTTCGTCCCGACTGAGGAAGAGGATATCGCAGCTCTTGCTGAGACTATGGGCAAAACCGTTGCGGATATTAAGGCGATCATAGCTTCTCTGCATGAGTTCAACCCGATGATGGGTCATCGCGGCTGTCGTCTGGCTGTCACCTATCCGGAAATTGCCGCAATGCAGACCAAAGCGGTCATTCAGGCTGCGCTTGCTGTAAAGGCAAAACATCCGGACTGGGATATTGTTCCGGAGATCATGATCCCGCTGGTCGGCGAGGAAAAAGAGCTTGCATATGTTAAGAGCATTGTTACCGCAACCGCTGACGAGGTTATCAAGGCGGCTGGCGCAGAGCTTCACTATAAAGTCGGCACCATGATTGAGATTCCGCGTGCGGCTCTTATGGCTGACGAGATTGCGAAAGAGGCGGAGTTCTTCAGCTTCGGCACCAACGACCTGACGCAGATGACGTTCGGCTTCAGCCGCGACGACGCCGGCAAGTTCCTCGGCGCTTATTACGATAAGAAGATTTACGAGAACGATCCGTTTGCAAAGCTCGACCAGAAGGGTGTCGGCAAGCTTATAAAAATGGCTGCCGATCTCGGCAAGCAGACCCGTCCCGACATTAAACTGGGCATCTGCGGCGAGCACGGCGGCGATCCGAGCTCTGTCGAATTCTGCCATAACGCAGGCCTTACCTATGTTTCCTGCTCGCCGTTCCGCGTGCCGATCGCAAGACTGGCTGCGGCGCAGGCTGCGATTAAAAATCCGAGAAACTAATCTGCGATTGATTTGGGGCAAAACCCAATAGCAAAACGTCAATAGAAAAACTGACCTTGTGGAGTAACATCTGCAAGGTCTTTTTTTACCCGCAAAACATAGAAAAAGCCTTGTAAATACCGCATTTTTGTCAATAAAACAGAAATTTTATTGCCGCGGGCGGCGATTACGGCTGCCTGATGGATCGCTTTGCAGAAGACGAAAGCTATGCGGGCACAATCTTTACCATGTATGCGCTTGACAAATCGGACGGCGTCTCTTTCCAGACGCTTTTTGAGGGAAGCATGGTGGATTTAAACCCGATGATCAGAGTAGAGGGAAAAGTGAATACCTGAATGACAGAATAAGGCCCGCCGGTCGATCCAGACTGGCGGGCTACGGCTTTATTATATTGAAAAAAACATCTACTCTGCGACGTTGTTTTTTGGCTTTCCCGCAAGAAATGCGCAGAAATTGTCTTTTACTATTTCGATCAGGCGTTCGCGCGATTCCCTGCATGCCCACGCGATGTGCGGCGTAATAACGCAATTCTTTGCTGAGAGCAGGGGACTTTCCGCTGGAATGGGCTCTTTTTCGGCAACATCTATACCTGCTCCCGCCAGATGACCGCTGTTGAGTCCGTCGGCCACAGCCTGCTCGTCAATTACTGCGCCGCGCGCCGTATTGATGAGGATGGCGCCCTTCTTCATTTTGGAAACTGCCTCCGCATTGATTAAACGTGTGGTTTCCGGAAACAGCGGGCAGTGCAGCGAAACGATGTCGCTGTTTTTCAGCAGCTCGTCAAAAGAGACGAAGCACAGCGATTTGCTCTCATATTCCGGATATACGGTGCGGGACCAGACCAGCACGTTCATGTCGAAAGCCTGTGCAAGCGCAGCCGTCTTTTTTGCAATATGGCCGAAACCGACAAGTCCGATCGTTTTGCCGGAAAGCTCACGGATGCGCGGATCATAGAAGCAGAAATCTCTGCAATTTGTCCACTCGCCTGCATGTACGCGCGCATCATGCGAAGCGATGAGGCAGTAAAAATGCAGAATCAGGCCGAAGGTAAGCTGTGCAACGGCGCTGGTCGAATAGGAGGGCGCGTTGGATACCACGATGCCGCGTTCTTTGGCAGCCACAATATCCACGACGTTATAGCCGGTGGCGAACAGCCCAATGTAGCGGAGATTTAGGCACTGTTCCATGATACTGCGCGTGATAACGGTCTTGTTGACAAGGATTGCCTCCGCATCGCCGATTCGTGCGGCAAGTAGCTCCGGCGGCGTGCGCTCATAAACTTCCATCCTGTCGCAGTACGGCTTCAGGCAGTCGAGCGACAAATCTGTTGAAACCGCCGCATAGCTATCTAAAACGATCAGCTTCATCTGACGTTTTCCTCCCTTTCCAAATGAAAATCTGCGGCAATTTTTTGTACGCACGCTGTAAAATCGCCTGCTACAAGCGTCGCCGCCACGCCGAGCATCAGGTTTACCGGCAAGCCGAAATTCTCCACGCAATAGCCGCCCTTATCTGTCTCGCCAAGCTTTTCGCGCAGTGTGCGGCTTTCGGAGAGATAGCCGTATAGCCGCTTTCCCTTTGCATAAGCATACCCAAGCTCAAAGCAGGTGCCGCTGTCTGGCTCTTCCCCGCGGAAGGCATTCAAATTGGCGCATACCACGTCGCACGCATCAATGAGCGCGAGGTTTCCGCGAAAAATATCGGGCGCATTGTCCGCTTCATTGTCAAAGGGATAGAGGGTGCCGATGCCGTAGGACGCGCAGAGCTCCTTGCAGGATATACCGTATTCCACCGCATCTTTTCTAAACACATCAAACCCCGCAATATAAATACGCATCGTCCCAGCCTCTTATATCGCGTCCGGCAGCGCCTCGATCAAATCGAGCAGCTCGTCAAAGCCGCCGTGCCGATAGGCGGAGAGATCGATATTATCCTTGTTGATGAGATGATTCGTGAGGAAAAAAATATCTGTTCCAATCTGCTTGGCTCCCATGTCCTCGGTCATATCGTTTCCGACCATTAAGCAGTCGGCCGGTGTTTTTCCAAGAGCTTGCACCACTTCTTTAAAATATCCGACTGACGGCTTGGCAAAATGATAGTCCTCATAGGTGGTGACAAGGGCAAAATCGTCGGGATCAAGTCCTGCCCAGCGCATCCGCTCGAGCGTGGCCTTTTTCGGGAACATCGGCGTGGTAGCGAGCGCCACGGTGTATCCCTTTTGCCGCAGGAGCTTGACACATCGGTTTGCACGCGGATCCGCTGTTACGGTATCACCGATGCGGCAGAACTCATTGTCGTAAAAGGAGTCGAACATCGCCCTATCGTTTAAGACGCGGTCGCCCATGACCCGCGCAAAGGTATTCCAGAACCGCGTTTCGTTTGTCTCGCTCCCGTCGTTTTTCATCATTGCCTTGGTTCCGGTCCATACGCCTGCAACCAGTTCCTTTGGATTATAACCGTTTTCCGCGCTTTTCTTGCCGATTGCCCCAAAATAAGCCTGCATAAAATCCTCTAAATCCATTGGCAGCAGGGTGCCGTCCAAGTCAAATAAAACGGTATTCAAAATAAATCCTCCTTTGTTTACACAAAAGCGCGTCCTACCTGTATGGACGCGCTTTTGCCATAATTGCATGATTATTTGATCGCTCTGGTGCGGACCTCTTCCGCAAGCTTTTCACAGAGCGCATCGAGCGCCAATGCGCCCAAGTCGCCGTCTTTTCTCGAACGAACGCCGACCGTCTTCGATTCAACCTCTTTGTCGCCTACGATAAGCATATACGGCACCTTTTCGAGCTGCGCCTCGCGAATTTTAAAGCCGACCTTTTCACTGCGGCTGTCCATCTCGACACGGAAACCCTGCTGCGTGAGGAAGTCGCCAACCTCCTTGGCGTATTCGTGGTGACGGTCGCTGATCGGCAGGATTTTTACCTGAACCGGTGCAAGCCACAGCGGAAACGCGCCGGCGAAGTGTTCAATCAAAATGCCGATAAAGCGTTCAATGGAGCCGAATACCACGCGATGAATCATGATCGGGCGGTGCTTTTCGCCGTCGGCGCCCGTATATTCCGCCTCAAATCGCAGCGGAAGCTGGAAGTCGAGCTGAATCGTACCGCACTGCCACGTTCTTCCGAGGGAATCCTCGAGATGAAAGTCGATTTTCGGACCGTAAAACGCGCCGTCGCCTTCGTTTACAACATAGTCCATATTGAGCTCGTTTAATGCCGCGATCAGACCGTTCGTCGCCATTTCCCAGTCCTCGTCGCTGCCGATGCTGTTTTCCGGCTTGGTCGAAAGCTCCACGTGATATTTAAAGCCAAACAGGGTATAGACCTCGTCGATCAGACGGACGACGCCCTTGATCTCGTCCGTGATCTGCTCCGCGGTCATAAAGATGTGCGCGTCATCCTGCGTAAAGCAGCGCACACGCATCAGACCGTGCAGCGTACCGGATTTTTCATGGCGATGAACAAGGCCGAGCTCGCCCATACGCAGCGGCAGATCACGGTAAGAGCGCGGCTCCGTCTTATAGACGAGCATGCCGCCCGGGCAGTTCATCGGCTTAATTGCAAAGTCGGTGTCATCAATTACCGTTGTATACATATTCTCTTTGTAGTGATCCCAGTGGCCGGAGGTTTCCCATAAGCCGCGGTTGAGCATCATTGGCGTCGAGATTTCGACATAGCCCTCGCGCGTATGGATCTGCCGCCAGAAATCGATCAGCGTATTTTTTAAAACCATGCCTTTTGGCAGGAAGAACGGGAAGCCAGGTCCCTCGTCCATCAGCGCGAAGAGCTTTAGCTCTTTGCCAAGCTTTCTGTGATCGCGCTTCTTGGCCTCTTCTATACGGTTTAAGTAGTCCTCAAGCTCGGAAGCCTTCGGAAACGCCGTGCCG
>UQQY01000002.1 GCA_900543295.1 uncultured Oscillospiraceae bacterium
GGATTTTCAGGCGTTTTATATTGATGATCCGCGCGCCGACGTTATTTATCGGCTGGCCGAAGGAAAGCTTCCGATTTTGTTCCATACGGGCGACCATCGTTATGAGTGGTCGCGTCCGCACAGGCTGGCTCGTGTGATGGAGCGTTTTCCTTCGCTTGTCTGTATCGGTGCGCATTTCGGCGGCTGGAGCTGCTGGCAGGAGTCCTACGACACCTACCGCGGCGGCCTTCTTTATATGGATACGTCAAGCTCGCTGATGTTTTTAAAGCCGGAGGAAGCGCGTCGCTTTTTGGATAAATTCGGCCCGGAACGCTTCTTCTTCGGTACGGATTTTCCGATGTGGCGGCATGCGGACGAGCTTGCCCGTTTCCACTCGCTCGGGCTGGATGAAGAAACCGAACAAATGATTTTATCGAAAAATTTCGAGCAAGTTGTGCTTCGTAAAGAAATTTAATTTTCTTCGGAAAGGAGATTGAAAATTTTTAAACGATGCGGTATAATAAAACACAAAGCTTCTGCGTCAAATGTGTGGAAGAGGATCTTTTGAAAAGGAGAAAACGTCATGTTTGATTATTTTGCAAATATCAACTGGACAGAAACCTGGTCGGTCGTGCTGGTCGGCTTGGTTGTAGTCTTTTCCGTTCTGCTCATTCTGGTGGCGATTTGCTGGGTAATGGGTAAAATTTTCAGCGCGCTGACCGGCGGAAAAAACGGCGGAGCACAAGCTGGAAAAAAATCTGAAGCGGCGTCCGCTCCCGCGGTAAAAAAAGAAGCGGCGTCTCCGGTTGTGGAGGATGGCATCAGCGATGAAATCGTTGCAGCAATTTCCGCTGCGGTGGCCTGTATGATGGGTTCGGACAAACCGTTTGCCTTAAAGAGCGTTCGCCGCGCAAAAGAAACGCGCAGCGCGTGGAGCGCCGCAGGAATTGCGGAAAATACCCGTCCGTTTTAACCGGATCAAAGTAAAACAACAGTAAAGGGGAAAGAAAACAGTATGTTAGACGTCTTTGCAAAGACGATCGGTGATCTGTGGCAGAGTTCCGGCCTTGCTTCTATGCAGTGGCAGAACTGGGTGATGATCGCAATCTCGTTCGTTTTGATGTACCTCGCCATTGTAAAAGGCTTTGAGCCGCTTCTGCTTTTGCCGATTGCATTTGGCATGTTCCTTACCAATCTCCCGATGACGGAGATGTTCCATATGGACTTCTTCGTAAACAAGGACATTGATTTCGGGCGGGTCATGCATGAGGGCGGTTTGCTCGACTTTTTGTATCTTGGCGTTAAGCTTGGTATTTATCCGTCGCTTATCTTCCTCGGTATTGGCGCAATGACCGATTTCGGTCCTCTGATTGCAAATCCAAAGAGCTTTTTGCTCGGTGCGGCTGCGCAGCTTGGTATCTTTGTAACCTTCCTTGGCGCGATTATGCTTGGCTTCAGCCCTGAATTTGCGGCGGCTATCGGTATCATCGGCGGTGCGGACGGCCCGACGGCTATCTATGTTGCAAAGTCGCTGGCTCCGACGATTCTCGGCTCTATCGCGGTTGCGGCATACTCTTATATGGCGCTCGTACCATTGATTCAGCCGCCGATTATGAAAGCGCTTACTACGAAGAAAGAGCGCTCTGTTGTGATGAAACAGCTTCGTCCGGTCAGCAAGACGGAAAAGATCGTATTCCCGATTGCGGTAACGCTGGTTGTATCCCTGATCGTACCGTCTGCTGCTCCGCTTCTTGGTATGCTGATGCTCGGAAACCTGATGAAGGAGAGCGGTATGGTTGACCGCCTGGTCAAGACCGCGCAGAACGAGCTGATGAACATCGTCACGATCTTTCTTGGCGTAACAGTCGGTGCGACTGCTACGGCAGAATACTTCCTGACTGCACAGACGCTCAAGATTATTGTCCTCGGCCTGATTGCTTTCTGCATCGGCACGGCGGGCGGCGTTTTGTTCGGCAAGCTCATGTACATCTTCACAAAAGGCAAGGTAAACCCGCTGATCGGCTCGGCCGGCGTATCCGCCGTCCCGATGGCAGCACGTGTTTCTCAGCGCGTCGGCGCGCAGGAAAATCCGACGAACTTCCTGCTCATGCATGCAATGGGTCCGAATGTTGCAGGCGTTATCGGTTCTGCAGTTGCAGCCGGCGTTCTGCTCGCAATCTTTGCATAATAAACTGCATATAGAAAGAAAAGCTGTACCAAAGGTACAGCTTTTCTTTCTATCAGGACGCCACCTGAATAAAAGTATTTTATAAAGAAGAGTTCTTTTACCGTTTGGGTTTGCTGTCGTTTTGTAAAAGGGAGAAAGCAATACATGCCAATCCGATTCCGGCCATGGAGAATCTGGAGTACAAATCAATTTTTTTCATTGCGGACAACACAAGAAGAGAAACACCCATCGCCAGAGGAATAACCTTTAGGATCAGAGACATAATGCCTCTTATTTTTTCTTTTTTATCATCTGAAGAGCTTTTCGGTTTCGTCTGCATCAACTCGTCTATTGATACCTCCAGAATTTCTGCCAGCCTTGGCAGTGAACTGACATCCGGACAAGATAAGTCTCGTTCCCATTTGGATACGGCCTTGTCTGTGACGCCCATCTTTTCGGCCAGATTAAGCTGCGTCATAGCGTGCTCTTTTCTAAGCTCTGCAATTCTTGTTCCAAGCGTTTGTTTCTTCAATCTGAAATACTCCCTTCCTGTTGATATTTCCATTATATTTTGTTGTTTTCTTTTGTTCAACCGACTTTTCGTTTCCTTTTTTCGACCTGTGGTTTAGCTATGATTTACTGACCGTGAAAAATCCCTTCTTTTTTCAGAAGACTGCCTCCTGAAAGCATTGGTATCATTATACCAGTTGTAAAGAAGCGTTTTTGAGGAAAACTGCCGCTGCCGGTTGAAAAAGAAAGCATATCAATCCGCTTTTCCACGCTTTCAACGAAGTTTTCAACATTTTATTGTGCAATGTTGAAAAGCTTTTCCGCCGAAAAGTGGAAAGAGAATTCACCTAAAAACTACAGCATGTATAACCTACTGGCTCGCTTACTTTTTCGCAGGAATAGAAAGACAGCGTGAAAAAACCGAACTTCTTGCCGTCAAAGCTTGTAAAGAAAAAACAGAATGTGCTATAATAAAAATAACTATAGCAAAGCGTAATTTATTTTTACGCACATGTGCATAAAATACAATATGAATTGGCAGCCTGGCGTTTTGAAAAGGACGTTCACAGCGCCAAAATGAATCGTTCAAGCAGGAGCTTAATTATGGAGATACAAGAGCAGGAAATCATCGGCGGACGCAATGCCGTCATAGAAGCGCTTCGGAGCGGACGTATTCCGGATACAGTCTATATCGCGGAGGGCGAGCAGCATGGCAGTATCGGTAAAGTGAAAGCGCTTTGCCGAGAGGCTGGCGCCGTTGTCAAGATAGTGAGCCGCAAAAAGCTTGATGAGCTTTTACCCGAGGTGAATCATCAGGGCGTTGTGGCGGTCTGTGCATGCGTTGCCTATGCGTCGGTGGAGGATATTCTGGCGGTTTCCAGGGCGAAAGGTACCATGCCGTTTCTGATTATCGCGGATGAAATAGAAGATCCCCACAATTTGGGCGCAATCCTCCGTACGGCGGAGGCGGCCGGCGCAGACGGCGTCATCATTCCAAAACGAAGAAGCGCCTCTCTTACGGCTGCTGTCTATAAGACAAGCGCCGGCGCGGCCAGTACGGTAAAGGTTGCGCGCGTGCCGAATCTCGCCGCCTGTATCCGCGAGTTAAAGAGTCAGGGAATTTGGATCTATGGAGCGGAGATGGAAGGGGAACGCTTTGATCGTGTGGATTTCAGCGGTGCGGTGGCCCTTGTTATCGGCTCAGAAGGGCGCGGCCTCAGCCGTCTGGTCAGAGAGTCATGTGATTTTCTGGTGACGCTACCCATGAACGGGCAGATCAATTCGCTCAATGCGTCGGTTGCAGCAGGGATTTTAATGTATGAAGTGGTGCGGCAGCGCCTTTGAAAACGGATAGAAGGGGACGGTGCAAATGGCTCAAAAAAAGATGACGGCAGATGAGATTCTGGATGAGCTCAAACGGGATCAAAAGGTTACGGTGGATGAAAAGGGCGCCCCGTCGGTGGATATGGGGCGGATTGACGATTTGATCCGCGATATTCTGACGAAAAATAAAGAGCAGGAACTGAAAAAAACAAGCGACCAGTTTACGGCACAGGAAAAGGAAGAAATCGAAAAGGAAGTACGGGTACAGACAAATTCCTTGACGCGCAAGCTGCAAAAGATGCAAAAGGAAGCGGGAAAGGCGCGGACAACGGCAATTCGCGTTCAGCTTTCCGGCGAGATTCCGGAGACGGAGCAGACATCGGAAGCTTTGGCAGAGGAAGCGCCGGAAGATGACGAACCGACACTCGGCATGACGCCGGAAGCATTTTTAGAACTTCGTGAAAAGCGGCAGCATCGAGCGGAGCAGTTTGTACTGGATCCTGCGCGTCCGCCGCAGGAGGCAAAACCGGAAGGGCTTGAAAATTCAGAGCCTGCGGATGAAGGAAAGGCCGCTTCTCTTCGTTCGGAGCAGAAGGATGCTTTACCGCAGTCGGAAATCGATACGATTTCCGCAGCGGATCTGATGGCCGCCGCAGAGCAGATACCGTCATCGGAAGTATCCGGCGAGCCAAAGATTGAACAGGATGAAAAGCGGAATGGAGAGTCTGTCACAGCAGAGAAAGCGCCGTTTTCGATCAAAGCCGATTTGGACGACGGTCCGACTGGTTATATTTTTTCAAGCGATGATGAATATGTTTCTGTCAGACAGCGCGACAGCGTGCTGGCTATGTTAAAAAAACAGTTGCGCCGTGCCCGCATAAGCCGTGCACTTACTGCGATCTGTGCGCTTTGCGGCGTGCTGCTGGCGGCTGTGCAGTTCGGTGTATCGAGCGTATGGGTACTGGGCTTGATCGAAGTCTCTCCGCTCGTTTATACGGCTCTGTGCGCAGGACTGATCGTCGTTTCACTGCTGGCGTCGTTTCCTCTCTTCTCATCCGCCGCACATGGTGTGAAAAAGGATGTTTTTTGTCTTGTTTCCGCACTGATCGTTCTTGCGGCAAATGTTATCTTCCTTTTTTCGCCGGAAACGCTTCTCAATGGACGAGGCGTTCTGTACGCTCCGCTTACGGCGCTTTCTCTGTTTGCGCTTGCCTGCGCGCGTGTCATGCGACAGCGCCGCATACTTTATAGCTTTGAACTGCTCTCCTCTGAAGAGGAGAAAAACGGTGTCCTTGTGCTTGCAGACGGCGCCGTTTCGCGCGAGATGACGCGTGGACTCGCCATAGAAGAGGAGCCTGTTTTGGCGGTCAATACGCCGGCAGCCTTTTTCGACGGCTTTTTAACGCGGGAACAGCAGAGCGATCCGGCAGATCATACCGCGCGTCTCTTGCTGTGGGTGTCCGTCGGTCTTGGCTTTGCCTTTTCCGTTGCGCTGTATCTGTTGACCAGTGATCTCTATGCGTCGGTTACATTGTTTTCGGGCGCAGCGGCGCTTGGCTTTGGCTTGCTTTACCCGGTGATGTGCGAACTTACACTGTATGACAGCCGCCCCATTTTTGAAAACTATGAGAGTACCATTCCGGACTGGACCACTATCGAGGATGCAGCGGATGTCAATTGCATCCTGATGAATGCGACAGAGCTTTTTCCAGAGGGATCGGTTGTTCTGCACGGAATTAAGACGTTTCAGGGCACGCGCATTGATACTGCAATCGTCGATGCGGCAAGCGTAATCTGCAAGGCGGACAGCGTGCTGCGCGATGTATTTTTGTACATAATCAACGGCCGCACAGAGCTATTAAAGCCCGTCGATACCGTTCGGTATGAGGATCTGATGGGACTTTCCGCGTGGGTAGACGAAAAGCGGGTTCTGATCGGAAACCGCGATCTGATGATCAACCATTCGGTGGCGGTGCCCAAGCGGGGCTATGAGGAACCCTATCAGAAGGATGGGTGTGAGGTTGTCTACCTGGCGCGCGAGGGCGAGCTGTATGCGGCGTTTATCGTGGAATTTACCGCAGCGGAAAGGCCATCTGCCATACTCGATATGATGAACCGGCGCGGATTGTGCGCGGCGGTGCGGAGTGTGGACGCCTGCATTACGCCTGCTCTTTTAGAGCGGGTGTTCGGCGTTTCTGCGGAGGAGATAAAAATTTTGCCCGCACGGCTGCATGAACTGTTCGAGGAACGTCATAAGCCACGGGAGCGCGCAGAAACCTCCCTTGCCAATAAAGGAAGGGGAAACAGTGCCTTTGTCGTGTCGGTTGCGGCCTGCGGTCAGCTTCTGCGCTGTATAAAGCGCGGCAGAATCCTTTGTTTAATCGGCGCAGTTCTTTTGATACTTGTCTTGGGCGGGCTGCTTTATTTTGATCTGATGACGGCGGCGAGTGCTGCTGCTGCGGCTTGCGGTGCATTGCTTCTCTTCCTTTTTTACTGGCTTTATGAGCGCAACATGAAGCTGTAGAAACAGGTCTCTTGTAAAATCAAACAGAAAAGTATCGGCAGAATCGAAAAAATGTTGATTCTGCCGAACTTTTTTTCAAAATATTATTGTAATAGCTGTGCGAATGTGATATTATTTTTTTATCGGCTATGTATTTGTTAGGTGAAATCGACAAACGTTCTTGTTTTCGTCGCCTCTTTTGGCCAATGTGAGAATGCGTCCGCGCCGTATTCGCTGTGCATTGATTCTGCGCGGAGAAATGGTGAAACTATGAAACAGTACACATCAAATCAGATCAAAAACGTTGCAGTCGCCGGACACGGCGGCTCTGGCAAAACCACGCTTGTGGAGGCTCTCCTGTTTAAGACCGGCGCAAGCGATCGTCTCGGCACCGTTGCGGATGGAAATACGGTGTGCGATTATGATCCGGAAGAAATCAAAAGAAAGGCTTCGATCAGCCTGGCGGTTGCACCATATGAGTATCGGAATATGAAAATTAATCTGCTTGACTGTCCGGGGCTGTTTGATTTCTCGACTGGCCTGTATGAAGGCGTGCAGGCGGCCGGAAGCGTGCTCATTACCATTTCGGGAAAATCCGGCGTAACAGTTGGAGCAAAAAAGGCGTATAAACTTGCAAAGAAAAAAGGAAAATCCCGCGTTATTTTCGTATCCAAGCTTGATCGGGAGAGCGCGGATTTCTATAAGGTGCTCGAGCAGCTGAAAGCCACCTTCGGTCCGTCGGTCTGCCCGCTTGTTGTTCCGATTATGGAGGATAAGAAGGTCGTATGCTATGTGGATTTAATCCATATGAAAGCGTACCGCTATGAGGGCGGAAAAGCGTTGGAGGTGCCGGTTCCGCAGACCGACCATCGGATCGACGGCTTGATTGCCGCTATCAGTGAGGCTGTTGCGGAGACGGATGAAGAGTTGTTTGAAAAGTTTTTTTCCGGCGAGCAGTTTACACATGAGGAATTAGCCAAGGGCCTGCATGAAGGTATTAAAAGCGGTTCCCTGACGCCTGTTTTCTGCGGTTCCGCGCAAACGCTCGAAGCAATTGACCTTCTTTTAGACGGCATTGCGGATTTCCTGCCGACAGCGGAGGAAATGACTGGAACCGTCGGTTCGGATGCAGACGGAGAACCGGTGGATATTGTCTGCAACGCCGAAGGCCCGCTGGTCGCACAGGTGTTCAAAACCGTTGCCGATCCGTTTATTGGTAAGCTTTCCTACATAAAAGTGATTTCCGGCACGATGACAAGCGGAATGGAAGCAGTCAACATGACTTCCGGGCAAAATGAGAAAATCGGCAAACTTATCTATATGCGCGGCAAAAAACAGGAAGAGGCGGCCAAAGTGGTTGCAGGCGATATAGCGGCTGTTGCCAAAATGAACGCGGCGACGGGCGATACGCTTTGTGCAGGCGCATCCGTCATACTGGAACGTGCGAAGTACGATGCACCCTGCTATTCCATGGCCATTATGCCAAAGGCGAAAGGTGATGAAAGCAAGGTGGCGCAGGGCGTTCTCCGTCTTCTTGAAGAGGACGCATCCCTTGCCTTTGTAAACAATGCGGAAACACATCAGCAGGTGATAACGGGTCTTGGCGAGCAGCACCTCGACGTTGTTGCAGCTAAGCTGAAATCGAAATTCGGCGCCGATGTAGTAATGGAGCCGCCGATTGTCGCTTATCGCGAAACAATTCAGAAGAAAGTCAAAGTACAGGGAAAGCATAAGAAACAGTCCGGCGGCCACGGCCAGTACGGCGATGTTTGGATTGAATTTGAACCATATGAGGGCGAGGATCTTCTGTTTGATCAGAAAGTAGTTGGCGGCGCTGTACCGAAGAATTTCTTCCCAGCAGTTGAAAAGGGTCTGCGCGAGTCGATTGCACACGGTATTTTGGCTGGTTATCCGGTTGTCGGCTTAAAGGCAACGCTGATGGACGGCTCGTATCATCCGGTTGATTCCTCCGAAATGGCGTTTAAAACAGCGGCCTCCATTGCATACAAGGCCGGTTTACAGCAGGCGTCTCCGGTGCTTTTGGAGCCGATCGGCCATTTGACGGTCACTGTTCCGGACTCCAATACCGGCGATATGATGGGCGAGCTGAACAAGCGGCGTGGACGTGTGCTGGGTATGTCTCCGGATGAGGATGGCACCTCCGTTATTGAAGCAGACGTCCCGATGAGCGAAATGCACGATTTTGCAACGCTTGTGCGCCAGATGACGCAGGGAAGCGGTACGTTTTCCTTTGCGTTTGAGCGTTATGAACAGCTTCCAAACCAACTGGCGGCGGATGTTATTGCGCGTGCGCGTGCAGTCTCTGGTGAAGAGTAAACTGCCCTGTTGGTGATAAAAATACCCGCTTTCCAAAAAGAAAGCGGGTATTTTCATTGCTTTGCAATAAAAACGATCTTAATGGCCGTGACCCTCATCGAGGCACATGGCCGAAAAAATAGCCGCAGAGAGGCGGAGCCATTTTTTATTTGTAGAAATCCACTGCGGTTTCGTTATTTTTATGTTACCGTATTCTTTTCGCGGAGCCAGCTATTGATCTGCTGCTGCAAGATGGACTGAATCTTATCGAGACCGGCAGCCTTGAGTTCTGAAAGATAGCGCGGAAGATAGACGACGTTGTCCACACTTCCGGTCATCAGCGCAGCATAGTAACGATCGCAGATTTTGCTGCATGCCTCAAGCTCTTGGGCAAAGGAACTGGTGTCCGGAGTAAACCCCAGCGCTGCGGATTTAGTGGCCGAACGGTTAAATCGCCTGAATTCCGCCCATTTATCAAGCGGCTCGCCCTCTGTGGTCTTTAGGATAAACCAATTTCCCTGCGTGTATTGCACTCCCGTGTAAGCATCTGAAATCTGATGTACTTGCCCGGAGGAAGTCAGCGTGTAGTGAACATCTTCAATGCCGAAGTTAATCAGATTCCGGATATCCGGATCAGTGTTCAGCGCATTTAAAAAGGAGACGCATTCATCCGGATACTGTGTTTTGGAGCTAACCGCCATAATGCCGCCGCGCGTTGACTCTGTTGTAACAATTTTCGGGGAAATCTGCTGCGTCACAATGTCGTAGCCACGGTCGCGGGACCATGCGACATCGGAATATGGTCCACCGGAGGACATCTTGCAAAAGACCTTTTCCCCGGCGGTCAATCCGCCGCTTTCTTTGATGGCGGCGTCTTCATTGATATAACCGTTTTGATAATATTGACGCATCATAGCTATGCGCGCTTTGCCAAGCGAGGTCTCCAAAACGTTGAATATGGTGCATGTCTTATTGTAGGAATTGATCATCAGCGGAAGATAGTCGATCAGCGACTCGTAAGCATCCTGTGCAAACAGATTTCGTGCGTTGGAATCAAAGTCAAAGGGAATATATTCCGGATCCTCCGACGCGACCAGAGACAGAATCGGTGCGAGCGATTCGATCGTAGTCAATTTCGAAATATCAATGTCATATTTGTCGACCAGCTCTTTGGCAAACATGAACATCTCCGGTACGCATGTTTCTTTGTTGGTCGGAATGCCGTAAATCTTTCCTTTGTATCGGATACCATCCCAATAAATCGGGTCAATTACCTCGTACATTTCTTTCCCGAGCGTGTCGAAATAGTCGTCAAGCGGCAGCCATACGCCCTTCGCCGCATTGCCGATATAGTCGCCCTGTGCCGAATTGGAGGCAAATGCAATATCAAAGTAAGCGCCGGAATGAATGATTGCAGTAAGGCGCGTGTGATAGTCGTTCCACGCAATCTTATTATAAGTAATGGTGATGCCAAGCTTTTCATACAGCATGTCGTTGAGCGCGCTGTTTACCTTTGCAAGATCACGGTCGGGATTTCCGATCGTGTAATAAATCAGATTGACCGGCTCTTTTTGGGGCTGCAAATCCGGCGCGTCCGATGAGAAACAGGCGCAGGAGAAGAGAATCAGTAGAATTGCGGTAAGAAAGGCGGCAGTACGTTCCACGCGTTTGTTCATGGCTGCTCCGGCTCCTCTTCTTCCTCTTCGACATTGCTGCGCAGATCACGCGGCGACAGATTGTAGTAGCCGCGAAACTGTGAGTAAAAGTAGTTTAAATGCTGATAGCCGACGCGGCGCGCAACGTATGAAATCTTCTCGTCTGTGGTTTTAATCAGGTCGTATGCAATATGCATCCGGTATGCAAGCAGATATTCGCTGAATTTCATATGCGTTTCTCTTAAAAAGGCCTGACCGATGTATACGCTGTTCATCTGGAATAAGTCCGCTACATAGCGCAGGCTGATATTTTCACTGTAGGCGCTTTTTACAATCAGCAGAACTTTGTTCGTAAGCTTGGAGAGATTCGACAGCGGAATATTCAGGATCGGATCAATCTCATCGTCTTTGTACGTCTGCGGCAGAGTGCCATGCAGATCAACGGTGATAATCCGCTCCACAATCGCGCGAAGCTTTTCCTTATCAATGGGCTTTAACAGGTAATCGCGCGCACCGGCTAAAAGTGATTTCCGTACCAGGTCAAAGTCATCATAGCCGCTCATCATAATATAATGCGTATCCAGATTTGCACGGGAGAGCGCCTCAATCAAATCATAGCCCCAGTCCTCACCGATTTTTACGTCTGTCAGCACGATGTTCGGACGGAAGGAAAATGCGACAGTTACCGCCTCCTGAAAGGAATATGCGGCGCGGATCTCCGTAATGTTATAGTCCGCCCATTTGATAATACGGCTCACGCCGTCAATGATATGCGGTTCATCGTCTACAATCAGCAGTCGATACATGGAATAGAATCCTCCTTTTTATAAAACGGCAGCGGATTTTTAAAGTCAAAACGAACGGTAATACCCGCCGTCTCATTGTTGTAAATCGAGACAGAAACACGGTTGTCATAAAAGTGCCGCAGTCTGGAATAAATGTTGTGCAGGCCAATGCTTGGACGTTCTATTTCCTCCGTCTCGCCATTCAGCTCCGCCAAAACTGCGCTCAGCCGCTCCTCGCTGATACCAAGCCCGTTATCGGAGAAGAGCAGAGAAAATCCATCCGGCGTTGTCTCTCCGATTATCATCAAAAGATTATACGGGCTGTCCGCGCGAAAGCCATGCTTGAAAAAATTTTCCGCAACCGGCTGCATCCAAAGCTTCACGGTCATCATACTGAGCATTTCTTCAGGCACATCGATTTGAAAGAAGAAGTTATCCGGGTATTTGAATTCCATCAAACGGATATATTCCTTCAAAATTTCAATCTCTCCGCTGAGCGGCAGCTCACTTTTGGCGCGCACAATACTGCGGTAGAGATTTCCGAGATTTGAAACTGCGCCTGAAACCTCCGTGTCGCCGTTGTACAAGGCACGGGAACGGATGATCTCCAATGTATTATAAAGAAAATGCGGATCAATCTGGTTCTGTAATGCGCGCATTTTCGCCCGTTCGGAGTCGAGCTTCAAAATATACTCTGTTTGGATAAAATCATTGATTTTTTCCGACATATCGTTTAATTCGGCCGCAATCAGGCCGTAGGCGTCATCTCTTTTTTTAAAGGCTGTCTGTGAGAATTTTCCGCTTTTAGCTGCGTCAATAGAGGAGATAATGTCGGAAAGGAAGCTTTCGTCGTGATAAAGATGCCGCCATACGATAAAGATGGATAAGATATATAGTATCAGCAGCGCCGCAAGCAAATAGAGGAAAGACTGCCGCTGCGAGTTGAAGAGAGCATTGGTATCGGAAAAGGCATACAGCGTGAAGTCATACTGCTTGTCTGTAAAGCTTACATAGTAATAACGGGAAAAAATGTTATCCCAGATTTGGCCGGAGGGAGCCTCTTCCTCCGGAAGCAGCAACAGCATTTTGTTCGGGTCAAGCTCAGAAGAATTTAACGTTATAATACCGCTGTTATTCTGTATAAAAATGCTGCCCGGCAAGTTCGGAAGGATGTCGTCAAAAACCTGATTTGGATTCAGTATAAACAGAATCTCGCCCATATCGGTCGAAAGATTTTCCGGATTGGGCAGCGCTTTGCGGTAGATATATGCGCTGGGCCTTTTGTATTCGATTTCGGCAAGCTCGGCTGTGCTCAAATTAAAGCGGAATGTTGCGTTTCCGTCCGGCATATACCGAATGGAATTGGTTACTCCATTGTTCGCGTAAAAGATGACATATTCTATGGAATAATCAAGCTCTATCGCAAAATCCTTGCATTCACGCAGAAAGTTGGCGTCCCGGTTTCCGGCGCTTAGCTCTTCTTCAAGCCGTCCGGAAAGGTAGCCCTCTGCATCATTGCTGAAATACCGAAGAAAATCGGATAAAATCGCGTCGTCCGAATAAATGCGGTTGATAAAAAATTCAATTCGCTGCACAGTATAGGAAAGCTTGCTCTGCACCGATTCATGGCACGCCAGTACGTCTGAATGATACGTTTCTATGCCGGCCGACAAAATCTGCTCAGACATAAAAAAGAAAACGATAAAGGCGGCGATCGTCAGCAAAAACACCCGCCGAATAAAATAGGAGCGGTAAATTTTATTCTTCAGAAAACGAAACATACGGCCTCCTACCCGCTTAAAGCAAATCTGGATCACAGCAAGCGGAAAATTCACTTTCTGTAATGCACAAAAAAATATCGGTGAACATTTTTTAAGCTCAATATAGCTATTATACGTTTTTTCTTGTCAAGAAGCAAGAAATCGAGGAAAGGCAACAAGAAAACCTTTTGTTTCTTTACTATAAACTATAGTTTTTGTACTATCTAAACGATTGAAATACAGCGCTGTGTAGGACCTAAAAAAAGAGGCATTCCGATAAGAACACCTCTTTTCACAAATACCCTTCTTCAAGCAGAAAAGCCGCTCTATCGGCGGCTTTTCTGTCGGTAAAGTCCAAAGGACTGGGGAAAATCCCCTTTTTCATGCGCTGTCTTTGGCGCAAACAGGAGGAATATCAAAAAAGAAAATTAAAACTGCAAATGAAGATCGCCGGAAGTTGTGCCGATACGCAGCGAAACAGCCCCGCTTTCCATGTCGGCCATGCTTGCGCCGCTTACAGTGCTGTCGCCGGAAACGCTTGAAAAGTGCAGCGTATAATGCGAGGGCCGATCAGGCAGAGACAGCGTGACGTCGCCGGAAACCGTGTTAAGCTCCGCTGACGTCTGTATTGCGCCGGCAAGCTGAATATCCCCGGAAACGGTATTGGCGTGCAGCTCCCTGACTTGCTGCATGTTTAGATCAATATCCCCGCTGGTGCTGGAAAGATTAAGGGTTTCCGCCTTAACCGCGCCGGAAATCCCGCCGGATGTGCTGGACAGCGAGACAGACTGCGCTTCCATCTCTCCGCCCTGTATATCGCCGGAAACCGTAGAGAGCGAGAGAAGATTCATTTCCTCTTTCCCTTCAAGCTTCCACGTGACGCTGCCGGAAACCGTAGAGAGCGTCAGCTTGCTGCAAAGCGCCTTCTCCGGCACATGGAGCTTTACCTGTGCCTCGGAACCAAACGACCAGCGGAAGAGGAAAAAGCCGCCCCGCTGTCTCTGCTTGATCTGAAGCGAGTCACCCTCCTGCGAAACCGTGACCGGTTCATTTTCACGGTATACCGTCTCTACGTGATAAGAATTGTCATCGGAGGGAACCAGCAAAACGTCGGCGCTTATCACGTCGATTACAATATCGGAGAATGTATTTTCGTATGTTTCTGTCTGCTGTACCTTTTGATCCGGCGCACCGAGCGAGAAGTGCAGGTTCGACAGCTCGTCAAAAAATTCCTCGATCTGGCCGTCTTGCAGCCGGATCCCACTTGAAGTAAGCGAAAACGCACCGCTTAAAGCGCCGGCAACGACCAGTACAATACCGACAGTAAGGATAATACCGGATAGAAGCATGAATACAGAGCTTTTTTTCATTTCGTTTCCTCCTTATAAGCGTTATGCCCGAAAAGCTTACGGCATTGACCGCCGGACTTAATCGCGCCGCCCAAGGCAAGACCGCCCAACCCCAATATGGTCAGTCCGACGCCCAAGATGGCTATGCCCAACGCGCCGATTGCCGTCAGGGTATATATGGACACTACTGTTATGCAGATTCCGCCGAGCAAAAGGCCGAACGCAGTGATGCTCAATACAAAGCACAGGAAAATTAACAGACACGCTCCTGCAACGGCGCCAACCCTTGTAGCGGCGGATTTACCGGCAGCCGCCGCCCTGTTTGGCGACGCGGCAAGCAGCTCGGCAGCGATTTCCCGCGGAGAGCCAAGCGATGCGGCTGCCGCTTCCTCATTTTCCGGTCCCGCTTCCTCGAAATATTCTTTATAGTACAGCATGGCATCGCGCCGCTCCTCCGGCGGCAGTGCGCTAAGCTCCCGCTCCAAAGCGGACAAAAATTCGGTTTTATTCACTGCGCATTCCTCCTGATAAAATGAGATCAATCTGGTTTTTATAGCTGGACCATTCCGCGATATAGGCGTCGAGCCGCAAAAGGCCTGCCTGCGTTATAGAGTAGTACCGCCGGTTCCGCCCTTGATATGGTTGGTCATAGGTGAAGAGAAGCCCCTCCTTTTGCAGCCGCCGCAGTACCGGATACAGCGTAGAGTCGGAAATATTCACAACGCCCTTGGCATGCTGAGTCAAAACGTATCCATACATGTCGCCGTATCTTAGAATGGCAAGGACCAGAAAATCAAGAAGATTTCCGCCCAAAGCAAACGCCATGCCGCCGCCTCCTAACTTGTTTATTTGATAATATTATATTTTGTATAATATTATATGTCAATAGCATATTCGCATTTGATACGAAAAATACTGATTTGTGTAAAACGGATAGAATAGAGACAGCATCTGAAATTAAGTTAGTAATATTTCTTGACAAATTAAACTTCATGTGTTATTGTTACATTATCAGATTAAGATGTCTTGCCAAAAAGCAGCATCCGAAAGAGAGGATCGTTTTTATGAGAGAACAGTTAAAGCGGGATCTTGAAAAAACCCGCGACGTGCACAGACCGCTTCCTATTTATTATGAAGAAACAAGAGAGGCGCGCTGTGAGAAAAAGCCGGTGCTTGAGACCCGGCTTTTGGACGATATGTCCACGCTTGACAGATGGTCAACCTCAACCGTCTATTTTGCGCGCCGCGATCGGGACGGCATGCGTTTTGAGGAAAAAGAGAATCTTGCTGAGATTGCGCTCGACAGTGAACACGTCTACGGCGAAAGTATTCATTCGCTGAAATTCACCTCTCCGACGCGTTTGGCAGATTTGCCGGAGGAAAATAAGTGGTCGGGCGGCGGCATCCAATGTATTCCCCGCGCGATGTTCTCTGTCGATCATGAGGACTGGTCGCGATATAATCGTATTTCCTGCTGGATTTATCCGGATATGCCGGGCTTCCGCAACGTTTGCCTGCGCATGCAGTTTCACAATGACGGCGAGCATCCTGCGCCTGACCGGTATGACCGCGTGGGGCATCATAATATCAACCTGATTAACAGACAGTGGAACCATGTTCAGGTCGAAATCCCGTATATCTGGCGCGACCAGGTTTCTGGCATCAGCTTTGACTATGATATGTGCGGAAGCGAAACGCTCGCAACTAAGACCGCCTGCTGGTATATCAGCGATCTGCGCGTCGATCGTCTCGCCGAGGATGAGCTTGACCATCATACCGGCTGGGAAATCGGAAAAGGCCGCATTGCGTTTTCCGGCTCCGGCTACCAGACCGGAAGCCAGAAAACGGCGCTTCTCTGTGATGACAGCGCCCGGCGCTTCCGTTTGGTCGAGGCCGCTACCGGCCGCACAGTGCTCGAAAAAGAGGTTGGCACTGCCGAAACGCCAACCGGTACATTCCAGCTTCTCGATTTTTCCGAGGTTTCCGATCCGGGAGAATATTATCTTGTGTGCGGCGCGCTTATCTCGCGGACCTTCCCGATTGGCGACGATGTCTGGGAGGACTCCGTCTGGAAGGTTCTAAACTTCTATCTGTGCGAGCGCTGCGGCTGCTATGTTCCAGGCAAACACAGCGCCTGCTGCCGCGACCGCTTCAGCGAGCACGAGGGTAAAACCATTCTGGCGAACGGCGGCTGGCACGATGCGGGCGATATGTCGCAGAATTTGACGAATACGAGTGAAAGCGTCGTTGCCATGTTTACGCTCGCCAAAACCGTCGAGAAGAACAGCCGTCTGCACGACCGCCTGATTGAAGAGGCGATGTGGGGCTTTGAATGGATGATCAAAACGCGTTTTGGCGACGGATGGCGCGCGCAGGCGGTGGGCGGTTCCACCTGGACAGATGGAATCATCGGCGATGACGACGACCGCTATGCTCCCGCGCAGAACAGCCCGATTGAAAACTTTATGGCCGCTGGCGCAGAGGCGCTCGCCGCAGCGGAGCTATATCAGACTGATACGGACTACGCGGACTATGCGCTTGCCTGCGCGAAAGAGGACTGGCGCTGCGCCTACCGCGACCGCGAAAGCGAAGGTTTTCTCGAGCGGAGCGATCCGGCCCGTATTTCGCACGGCGTCGTGATGTATTCCTGCGCGGTGTGGTCTGCGCTGGACATCTATCAGGTGGACGGAGATTCGTATTTTAAAGATATGGCAATCGCGCTCGCGAAGGTTGTAATGGACTGCCAGCAGCAGGAGAT
This sequence comes from uncultured Oscillospiraceae bacterium, assembly GCA_900543295.1. GTDB lineage: Bacteria > Bacillota > Clostridia > Oscillospirales > Ruminococcaceae > Paludihabitans. The sequence goes on from UQQY01000002.1 coordinate 17,106, forward strand.
TCCGGACTGGAACATCCCGTTTACGGGCTTTTTCTACCGGGATCCGTCCAAAAAGCTGATCGTGCACTATAATCACAGAAGCCATGAGCACGAACCGATTCTGGCGCTTTCCATGCTGTGCGAGCTGTTCCCAGAGCATCCTGACTGGATCAAGTGGTATTATGCCATTGTGCTCTGGTCTGAGTACTACAAGAAGGCCGTCGCTTACAACGCGCCTTACTGCATGTCTCCGGCCTCCATCTATCATGTGGGCGAGGCCGCCGCAGATCCGGCTCTGTTTATTAAGCAGCAGGCGGAAGCGGGCGAGGAAACCATCGGCATGTATGAGCAGCAGGTAAAGGCCGGCGTGCCGCTTGGCGAAGGTTACTATCTCCGCCGCTTCCCCGTCTGGTTCGGCTTCCGCGGAAACAATGCGATCACGCTCTCCGGCGGCAAGGCTGCGGCGCGTGCGGGCCGTGTCCGCGGCAGCTATGATCTTGCGGAGCTCGCGCAGCGCCAGCAGGAATGGATCGTAGGCAAAAACCCGTTTGCAGAATCCGTCATGTACGGCGAGGGCTACGACTACTGCCAGCAGTATGCTGTGTTCCCGGGCGAGATGGTGGGCGAGTTAAGCGTCGGGATTGAAACGTTTGAGGATGAGGATCGTCCCCATTGGCCGCAGGTCAACACCTGCACCTATAAAGAGGTCTGGGTGCATGTTCCGCTCCGCTGGCTCTGGCTCTGCGCGGACACCTGTGGGACGGCCGCAGTGAACGGCGTGCTCGAGGGCAAGGGCGAGCTTGTGTTCTGCAATCCGCTGACAAACCGGAAATACCGGATAGAATCCGCCGAGACCGGCGCATTTTCTACTGTGCTTCCGGCAGGAAAATACGAAGTCTCCTATCAGGGCGTTGTCCGGAAAATGGAACTTGTTCCGGCGAAGACCTACACGCTTCGTTTCCCGTTTGCAGGAATCGAAGCGGAATCGGTACAGACAGCCGCCGCAGCGACTGTTACGGTGAAAACGTCGGGTGAAGGAAGCGCGTCGCTGGAAGCACGCTGCGAGAATATCGAGCTGTGCGTACCGGAGTGTGTAGCGCTTGGCGAAACCATTACCCTTACCGGCCGTATTCTGGATGAAAAACGTCCGTACCTTGCAGTGCTTCTGTTAAACGGCGACGTTGAAAATAAAGCTGAGATTTTCGGCAATAACGGCGAGGATCAGACGAAATAAATCAGAAAAGAGAAACGGGAGCCTTACGTTTTGCAGGCTCCCGTTTTGGCGTGTTGTGCGTCACTTCGGCAGAATTGGGTTATCTTTTCATATGAATTTGCACTTTTCCTTCTTTTTGCTTGACAGATTGTGTTTTACGATTTATAATTAGTTAAGTTAAATGATATTACGAAAGCGGGGATGCATTGTGCCGGCCGGCAATCAAACGCTGCTCAAACGCAATAATCAACGTGCGATCACCAATTATATCATCGAGCACGGTCCGATTTCCCGTGCGGATCTCTCCAAACGGCTGAAAATTAGCAAACCGACGGTGTCGGCAAATGTGACCGAGCTGATCGATATGAATCTCCTGAAGGAGATTGGCTTCTGCGAAACGGACATTGGCAAAAAGCCGATGCTGGTGGATTTTAATAAAAACGTGCAGTATGTGCTGGTGCTTGATTTCATCAGCTATATTTCGCGCGGAAAAATTCCGATTGCCGTGTGCAATCTTTATTGCGAGCCGATTTTTATCGATACCATTTTCCTTTCACCCTGTTTTACCGGCGATGAGGTGCGTACAGAGGTCACCAGAACCATCAGAGAGCTTTTCTCACAGAATAAAATTACGCCGGAGCAGGTCGGAAAAGTCGTCTTGACAGCTCCCACTGTGTGCTATGACGAGGAACATGTTCCGCTCGAATGCCGCAACCATGAGTTCATCAACCTGGCTGAACTGTTTCATCCGGATTTCACGGGCAGGATTGCCGTTAAAAATGATATCAATCTTGCTGCCATCGGCGAAAAGCACTTCGGCGTCGGGAAAGAGGCCGACAATCTCTTTTTCGTATGGGCCGGTCTTGCGGTGGGTGGCGGCCTGATTCTAAATGGTGAGATCTACGAAGGTTACGCGCTGTACGGCGGCGAGCTGGCCTATACCACTGTGTATAACGAGGCGCTTGGCGAATATGGTTTCCTGCGCGACGTCACCTCCATGGACGGTATCCGCGCGTATGTCGCGGCAAAACCGGAGGAGGCGGCTTCCTCCTCAATTGCAAAGCATTTTTTTGACGATACGTTTTATCTCGATATGATGATCGAAGCCGCCGCACAGGGAGATTCGTTCTGCCTTGGCTTCGCAAAGCACGTCAGCCGGATCTTTGCCTCTGTTATTGCCAACATCACATATACGATGAATCTACAAATGGTAATAATCGGAGGAGAATATACAGGATTTGGTTCCATTTTGGTGGACGAGACTCGCCGTGTTCTGGAGGGAATTCCGCTTCCCACGCCTAAGGTCACTACGCCGTTTTACACCAATTCCGCCATGTACGGCGCGTTTAAGTTCGGCGCGGACAACATCATTGCAGGATTGATTTAAGTACGCATATCGTTTTTGGTAAGAAGAGCAGGCTTTCAGGTGTAAAGCCTGCTCTTTTTCTTGCTTATTCCTTATGGACTGCGCTGTCTGAAAGCCGCCGTCTTGCGTTTCCTCCGCTTTCATGTTAAGATAGCAGACGGACAATTTCTCATCAAAGGAGCGGTATTATGCGGATGCGGGCGAAAAAATGGGCGCGGCCGGAGCTTGCGGCGTGCCCGTATTTTATAAAGGAACCGGCGGCGAACCGGGGGAAATGGGCGGCGGCTTTTAGAAAAAAACAGCCGCTTTATCTGGAACTCGGCTGCGGGAAGGGAGGCTTTCTCGCGCAGCTTGCTTTTGAGAATCCCGATATAAATTTTGTCGGCATAGATTTAATCAGCGATGTTCTGGCGGTTGCCCGCCGCAATATCCAGGCGCTTTACGACCAAAACGAACGGCCAGTGGAAAACGTCCTGCTTACAAGTATCGAAATCACGCGGATTGAGCTTGATTTTTCTGAGAAGGATGTTGCCGACCGCATATACATCAATTTTTGTAACCCATGGTTTAAGCACTCCCAACATAAAAAGCGGCTGACGCATCCGTTCCAGCTCGAAAAATACCGTGCTTTTCTAAAAGATGGCGGAGAAATCTGGTTTAAAACGGATGACGACGGGCTGTTTGGCGATTCTCTCCGTTATTTTGCAGAGATGGGATTTACCGTCGCCTATCAGACAGAGGACTTGCATCAAAGCGGCTTTACGCCAAATTATCTCACCGAGCATGAGGAAATGTACACCGCGCAGGGAATCAAGACCAAGTTTCTGATTGCCAAAAAGCTTCACGGAGAATATCGGGCTCCGCGTCCCATACGCGGCGGAACGGAACACGAAAAAAACGTTTGACTTTCGCGTGTTTCCCCTTGACTTTTCGGCCGTTTTCCGGTATAATAGCGACTTGTAAAGCTTAATTGCTTTACAACACTGGCGGGGAGGAGAGCCGGATGAGCAAAAATCTTGATGTTGCGGTGCTGCTTGATTTCTATGGCGCAATGCTGACGGATAAACAGCGCGACGCAATCGATCTTTACTATAACCAGGATCTTTCCCTGAGTGAAATTGCCGAGCTTCAGAATATTACGCGTCAGGGTGTGCGTGATTCGATCAAGCGCGGCGAGGTTTTTCTTTATGAGCTGGAAGACAAGCTGCATATGTTTGAAAACTATATTGATACCGTCAAGGCCTTTCAGGAAATCGGCTATGTTGTGGACCGGATCGAGCGGGAGAACAGCGCGGGATACCGTTCCCGTGCGGTAAGCGACAATGTGGATCAAATCAAAGGCATCATTCGAAAATATCTGGACGACAATGCCTGAAAAGGAGTGAACTGCTTTGGCATTTGAATCTCTTTCCGACAAGCTTGCCGGGGCGTTTAAAAAGCTCCGGCAGAAGGGCAAGCTGACTGAGTCCGATATCAAGGAGGCCATGCGCGAGGTCAAAATGGCTCTGCTTGAGGCGGACGTCAGCTATAAGGTTGTGCGGGATTTTGTCAAATCTGTAAGTGAACGCGCCGTCGGCGCCGAGGTTATGGAAAGCTTGACGCCCGCACAGCAGGTTGTTAAAATTGTAAACGACGAGCTTTGCACGCTGATGGGCGGCGAGAATAAACGCATTAATTTTGCGTCCAAGCCGCCGACCGTCATCATGATGTGCGGCCTGCAAGGCGCTGGTAAGACGACACACGCCGCAAAGCTTGCAAAATATTTTATAAAGGACGGTCACCGTCCGCTGCTTGTCGCCTGCGACGTATACCGTCCGGCGGCAATCGAACAGCTCAGGGTTGTCGGTGAAAAGGCTGGTGCGCCCGTCTTCGAGATGGGACAGGGAAATCCGGTCAAAATTGCGAAGGAGGCAATTCGGCACGCCAGGGATCATGGCAACGATATTGTCATTATTGATACGGCGGGCCGCCTTCATATTGACGAAACGCTGATGGGCGAACTTAAGGACATCAAGGGAGAGGTTTCTCCGAATGAGATTATGCTCGTTGTCGATGCCATGACCGGTCAGGATGCAGTCAATGTCGCCGCTTCGTTTCATGAAGCGCTTGACATTGATTCCGTGCTGCTTACAAAGCTTGACGGTGATACGCGCGGCGGCGCGGCGCTTTCTGTTCTGGCGGTCACAAGCCGTCCGATCAAGTTTGTCGGTATGGGGGAAAAGCTCGATGACATCGAGCTGTTTCATCCGGAGCGGATGGCCTCCCGCATTTTGGGTATGGGCGACGTTCTAACGTTGATCGAAAAAGCGCAGAATGCTTTGGACGAGAAAAAAGCGGACGAAATGCTCACGAAAATGAAGCAGAACAGCTTCGATATGAATGATCTGCTGGAGCAGATGCATCAGATCCGCAACATGGGTTCGATGAAGCAGGTGCTCTCTATGCTGCCCGGCGTTGGAAATAAGATCAAGGACATGGACATCGACGATAAGCAGCTCACCTATATTGAGGCTATGATTACGTCGATGACGAAGGAAGAGCGGGAAAAGCCGTCGGTCATCAATCCTTCCCGTAAGCGCCGTATTGCGGCAGGCAGCGGTCGTAAGGTCGAGGATGTCAATCGTCTGCTGAAACAGTTCGAGCAGATGCAGAAAATGATGAAGCAATTTTCCGGTAAAGGCACGAAGGGAAAACGCGGACGCCGTATGGGCTTCCCAGGTATGCCGTTTTAATCAAAGCTTTTCACCCGTACATACGGGATGAAATATAACTTTAAAAAATAATTTCAGGAGGTGCTTTAAAATGGCAGTAAAAATCAGACTGCGCCGTATGGGCGCGAAAAAAGCTCCGTTTTACCGCATTGTTGTTGCAGATTCCAGATATCCGAGAGACGGCAGATTCATTGAAGAGATCGGCTATTACGATCCGACCAAGAATCCGTCTGTCGTAAAGGTTGACGCGGACAAAGCGAAGGAATGGATCAAAAACGGCGCGCAGCCGACCGATACCGTTAAAAAGATTCTGAAAGACAACGGCGCTCTGTAATTGCTGCGCTTTCAGCGAAGAAAGTCGGAGGTGCTTGTATGAAGGAATTGCTTATAACGATTGCAAAAGGTTTGGTTGTAGATAAAGATGCGGTAAGCGTCACTGTGGACGAGCCGGATGAAGAAGGCGTGGTCGTATATCATTTGCATGTCGCGCCGGATGATATGGGCAGAGTAATCGGCAAACAGGGTCGGATTGCCAAAGCAATCCGCGTTGTCATGCGTGCCGGTTCCTCCCGCGTCAATGAGCGCTGCATGGTCGAGATCGACTAAAACTAAAACCGAACAAAAAAACGGGAAGCATATGCTTCCCGTTTTTGCATGTACAGAATAACTCCATTATAGTACCACCGGATACCGGCAGGATACGGCGTCTGCAAGCGCGGCGGCGCGGCGGTCTACCATGTTAAAATCCACGCCGTCGCGGTACAGCGATTCCAATTCGTCATGCAGCCGCTTTGCCTCGCAGAGATGCGCCTGCGCAGCAGAAAGAAGCGCTTCCGCCGCTTTCCGCTGGAAGGAGAGCGCATGCTTTTTTTCGCGCAGGATCGAGTGATCTGTAAAGCGTGTGTATCGGATTGTGCGGTAGGGCACGCAGTTTTCCCATGAAATGTAGCGTGTGCGTGTTAAAAATGCGAGGGAAAGCTCGGGAATCAGCAGATGCTCCGTCATGCGGTCGGGTGCTAAAGGAGATGGGCAGACATATATCTCATAGCCTGCCTGTAATGCGCGCTCCGCCAAATTTTCAATTAAGCGGCTTGCGGCAACGCCGTAAGGATCTTCGATCAGGCAAATACGCTCGCAGAGCGTGGTTGGCGTAGCTTCGTAGGTCAAAATGCCATGCATTGTAACCGCGCTTAAAAGCCTGCGATGAAGTATGCCGGCCCGCTTGGTACGGGGAAATTCCCGTGCGGCAATCCGTGCGGCCAGTGTGTCGATCTTTTTAAAATCCGTGTGTGCGGCAATCAATCGCCGGTTATCGGAGAAAAGCAAATCTGCACACGATAGAAGCCGCCGGCATTTTTCGTGGCAGGTTCCAATTTCCCTTTGCAGCTGAGACAGCGCAGAAAGACGCGGCGTCAAAACTGATTCACGCAAACAGCTCCAAAAATCGCAGACCGTTTGAAAGCTCGCCGGAAATGCCGGTTCTACTGCATGCGGCGGTGTAGCGTCCATAATACTGCATTTTGCATCATGCAGAATAACGCCGTCCAGTGAATCCGGATCGGAGGAACAATGGATACGTTCGGTCAGGCTGTCGTTTTTAGAGAATCGTGCAGCGATGCGTTTCATGGCAGTGGATTTACCGCACCCCGCGCTGCCTTTAATAAGAAAACGGCGATAGCCGGGCTTTGGATCGTCAAAAGGGGCGCAGAGTGAAAAAAAGCGGTTCGCCGCGTTGGTACATAAGAAAAAGTCTACGGTTTTCGGTTCGTTTGTCACACAAAATCCCTCCCTGTTTTGCTGTATCTTATGCAAAAAGAGAGAAAAGCGTGAAAAGAAAGACGGACAGCCGTTTAGACTATCCGTTCTGGCATCTATAATTTATTGCGTTTTTTTGTTTTGCTATAAGCGGCTTTTTATTGCGTATGTCTGGCCGCAGACAGCTTGACGATTCGAATAGACGCGTGTTCCGTCTCCATATACGATTTTAATTGTATAGCCAAGTATTAACGCATAGACATCGGCGCTGTACGAAACATTAAGAACTCATGTAAAACACGCTTGGATCTTGCTCCATATCATCAGAGCGTTTCCAACGACTATTTGAGATAAAACAGAAAAGCGGATAGAACCAAAAATTTCAGAAATGGATTGATACTTTTCCGGATTCAAGAGCAAACTCTTCTTGGGATGGAAATTCCCCTTTATCTTCCTGATTCGCTTTCTGCATTTCGTCCATAAATTCAGAGTCTGCTTTTTCATCAAGGATAAAAAGCGAAATAGTAAAAGTTGTTTCTTCGTCAATATTTCCGATATAGAGCAGTGTGTCGGATACATTCCCTCCGGAGCCTCCGCCTGTAAAGCTATCTGCATTCGAAAAGGAGGCGGAATTGTACAGCATCAAGTCAGCGCTTCGTTTTCCTGTGTATTCACAATAGCAGAGAAAGTCGGGATGAAAACTGTCCGCAGCAGCGCTTCTTTTGAAAACAGTAAAGGTAAAGTCGCCGTCTTTAATAATCTCTTTTGTATATCCTGGATTTTGGTCAATTGAATACACTTTGGCGAATGAAGCATCGTCAAGCTCTGTGCTCCCGAAATAAGAGATATATTCATAATTTTGTGGATCTGAAACATTTATAACAGCGTAATGATTTCTCGTATCCCTTTCGGTATCATGATATGCCGACTGTAAGGAATGAGAAAGTATCCCGCAGAACAATACCAGTACGACAATCACGGTAATCATAATTGCTTTTGGAATGTCTATCAGTTTCCTTCCGCTTATTCCGCCGGATTTTATTTTTTGATTGATATTGTGCGTATATATTAGATAGTAAATGAATACTGCTAAACCAGTCAGCAGAACGATACCGATACAAATTCCCGCTACACCTGCCATAATGGCGCTTCCTCCTTTATATATTGTAAAATTCCTTAAATTTATAGTAATAAGTTCTTGTAACGTCGACCTCCGCGCCGGTTGTGAGTGTTAAACGGAATTTGCAGCTCAGGGCCGGTCTGATTCTCCTGATCGAATTTCTTTGAATAATGACGGAATGGCTGATTCGGATAAAGCTGTCTTCCGGAAACAGCGCCTCCATCTGATAAATCCGCAGATCTGTTTTATATCGAAGTTTGTCTGTATACACAAAGACGTCATGACCGAGTGATTCAGCATAACATATATCTTGTACCGATACAATAACCGTATCAGCGCCGTCTTTGCAGTATAGTTTTTTTTCCTGACAGGCTTCCTCTGTGAGAATAAGCTCTGCATCCTCTGAAATCTCAATTCCCGCTTTCATCAGTTCGTTTATAACAGCTTCTTCTCTTTTCCTGCTCAGTTTCAGTTTTATTTTCATGGACATCCTCCTTTCGAAAATAATTGTATGATTGTTTTCCCGTATAATCAAGTGTTATGGAATAACTTGCACGTCAGCCTGAACATTTTGCGCAGGTATGACCGCTTACATCTTCAGTATCAAATAAAGAATTTTGAATCCTTCCGCAAAACTTCAGGCAGATAAACACAAAGCAGCAGACAAGTTTTGATGACTTGTCTGCTGCTTGAAGCTATTATTCAGTTATACGGGAGTTCAAATTTCTGCGTAAAGCAATGATTTTCTGATAAAATCTGCTTTGGCGCCTTGTATATCGATATTCCCCTATAAGCGAAGAAACAAGATCGGCTTACTCCTTTTTTCGCGTCAAGATGATTCCAATGATTGCTCCTATAAGAATAATCGGTGCTAATCTAACAAACAGATATTCAAATACGTGAAAAGCTGCTCCGAAAACAGCGGTTTCGGGATCGCTATAATTCCAGCCTAAGTAGGGACTGTTCAATACGGCCAGGACTATGAAAATTGTTACTGTGACTGTACACAGCGAGATAAACAGCCAATGAAATATTTTTCTTCTTGCGGTCTTTCTTTGCGCAAGCTGCAAATTTATCACCTCCAATTTTTCAGAAATCACTTTTAAGTCGTTCACTTCCGATTCGATAACAGATTCTCCAATTAAAGTGCTTACAGGTGTTTTAAGCGCTTCTGATAGGGAAATCAACATATCTGAATCAGGAACGGATACTCCCTGCTCCCATTTTGAGATTGTTTGTCGTACGACATTTAACTTGACAGCCAGTTCCTCTTGCGAAAGCCCTTTTGATTTTCTGATTGTTTTAATATTTTCACTTAACATAAGAGAACACCTCCTTTCTCCCAATCGTTATTTTTAATTGTATGAGAAACGCCCCGTTGCTGCAAGCAACGCATATTAACATTCAGGATCTATCTCTTTATTTCAAAAAGAAAAACGCAAAAAAAGCCGCCACGGAACGTTCTCGTGACGGCTTAAAAATTCGATTTGAAATTGTGAAAAGTCTGAAAAAGCCCATAAAATAAGGCTTTTCGGGCAAAAAGAAAGAACGCTGATTTTGTATCAAAATCAGCGTTCTTATTTGAAAGTAAAGACCTATTTTGATACCAAATGCACACGGCACTGACCTTTTATTAAAAGGTTCACCCACCATTAAAAGGTGTAGGAATAATTAAAAGGTTCAATCCGAAAAATACTCATCTACAATTGCATTCAGTTGTGCGGCAATTTCCGAGAAATCTCTATTCAGGTTAAGCGTTTTTACGCTGATTTTGTTGCCGCTCATTTGATAGCTGTTGTTCGGTTGAATAGCCTCGTCTGTTGCGGCATACAGGAGCATACCGGAAACCGTATGCGGTTGAGTTCCGAACTCGGTGTCCTTATTTTTCACATAAGTGAAAATCTGATATAGATTCCCGGAGTGCAAGGTGTGGACATCGTACTGAGCCTGTGTGGTATGTGTGTAATACTTGGCATCTATAATCAACACAGTGCTGCCTTTGGTCAGCATGATGTCACTCTGCATTACCGGAAGCATTGTGCCGATGCCATCATCTAATGCCCACGGAATTTGAGATGCCGTTGCAGTCACCTGCGGGCACTCCTTGGCGTAATACTCAAGGATGAACTTCTCATAAAGGCGATTCATGCGCTGTTCGTCAATAAAAGAAGCTAACCGATATTCGCCGGAGTCCGTTGTCAGCAGCATTCCTTCAAGAATCAGCTGGCAAAGGCTGATAAGCATACGGTAGGTATTGTTGTTCCGCTGAAACCGAATGGCAGACCAGCGTATTGCAGACGGGTCTATGGTGTCAACATTCGAAAAGAACAGCATTTCCTTCTTCAAATCGCTCTTATACTCCTGACTCACTCTTGCGTGGCGGAGCAGAAGCATAACAGTTGTTTTCAGAATCTGATTCAGAAGGTTGTTTTCTGAAAGCTCATCATACTCGCAGGTCAATACCCGCTTTCTGGCGAGACGGTTCTGTATGGTCCCCGGCATATCGATTTTGCCACGAACAACGGCTACATCTTCTTTGCGATTCAGATACTCACGATATAAGCCCTGCTTCAACTGCCGACCTATGCCCTTGGCGAGGATGGCTGCAAACAGATTGTGTATGTTTTCAAACTCTTCGGTAGCAACATCCTCATATCCGCCTTGATTGAGCGTCGTGAAGGCATATAGTATATGTTTTTGATGAAGATGCTTTTATCCTTAATCATTGAAACACACCCTGCAGAATATTTTCCCAACGCTGGAGTTTGTTCGGATCATCAAACCAGTATTCGCTGAGCATTGGCAGAATATCATAATCAACGATGGAGTGCATCCACTCATCTGTACAAATATCCCTGCCGCAGAAATAGCTGTGTCCAATGCAGAATCCCTTACCCAGAGATTTATCAAGTGCAATTTCATGATTCAGGTCTTTTACCTTGGATATCAGCTCATTCAGCGTTTCGTTGTTCAAGCCGTTCTGGTAATGGATAAATCCTTCGGAATCAAATCCCGGCTCCACCTCAAAGAAGCTAAATCGACGGCGCAGAGCGTAGTCAATCATCGCAAGGCTGCGGTCTGCCGTGTTCATCATGCCGATGATATACAGATTTTTGGGAACAGAGAAAGACAGCCCGTTATACGCCAGCGTCGCCTTGGTACCCCTGTAGTCCTTCTCAATCAGCATCAGCAGTTCGCCGAATATCTTGCTCATATTACCTCGGTTGATTTCGTCAATGATGAAGAAGAATTCCTTATCCGGCTGGTTTGCAGCTTTCTGGCAAAACCGATAGAAGATGCCGTATTTCAATTCAAATCCATCCTCAACAGGCTTATAGCCCATCATAAAATCCTCGTAAGAATAATTCTGGTGGAACTGAACGAATTCAATGCGGCTGTCGTCTTGTTCACCCATCATAGACCATGCCAACCGTCTGGCAGCGAAGGTCTTGCCAACACCGGGGGCACCCTGCAGAATGATGTTCTTCTTGTTGCGGAGAACAGCTACAAGGTTCTCGTAGCGTTTTTCGGTCATATAGACCTCATCCAGAAAATCACTTTTTGTGTACGCATCTATAGCTGCATCCGTGGATACCGGATTCTCTTCCCGAATCATATCGAGAATGAAGTCATATTCACCTCTGGTGAGCTTGAAAAGGCTGCCTTGGGGATTTTGGAAATACTCCATGCGTTCCAGTTCAGGGCATTCTTTTAGCGTAGCATAATCAATAGGAGAGGTCAGTCCTTCTACTTTTTCAAAAAACAGCTTTTCGCCGTCCTGCTCTGCGCTGACACGACCAATGGCAACGATCTGTTTTACCGGATTGGATTCGTAGCCGATGATCATATCTCCGGCTTTCGCATCCAAGAAGTTTTGGAATATGCGGCGCTTGTTTCCGTTCTCGTTGTATAGCGTGTAGGACTGCACCTCGCCAACAGCAATATCGGAGTAGCTCCAGATTTTCGGATTGGCATTCAGCCACCAATATCCACGATCTTCTTCGCCCGGAGCGGCAGCGACATACAGTTCAATACCGCTCAAATCGGTTTTGTCAAGAGCGGCGGACAGTTCATCACGCAATTTCCAGATATAGCTGCCTTGCTCGTCCTTCGTTGCATATCGTCCGATGTACAGAACAGGCCACCACTTTGAGTTTTCATTTTTATCGTCGGTTAAAACCGGACAACCCGTTTTTTCAACGACTCTTTTGGCAAGTGCGGTTGAACCCGTTAAATAGAAATTTTTTGTTTCACCGTATTTGACCGCAAGCTGTGTGCAGGTCGCCTGTCCGCCGTAATCCTTCATGCGTTTCATGATTTCAAGGCTTCCCGTTGTGAACACCTTGTCATCGCCAAGCAGGGCAAGCCAGTCCTCTTCGGTCAATCCGGGTGTGTAATCGCTCGGAAACCATGCTGCCGCTTCCGCTTTTTCCGCATTTTCCTGCGAATAGAGGCGGCTGATATAGAAACCGACATCAATGGTCAGCGTTTTCAGTTCGGGATCGGGATAACAGGTATCCGTCAGCTGCGACTGGAACAGATTCACCAGTTCAGTGTCCTCTTTCAGTGCGGCACTGATCTCATCATAGAGCCGCAGGAAATTACGGATATTGTCCGCATAGGCGCCCTTTTTGAACCGATAGTCCGACTCCAGTTCGCTGGAGACCGTTTTTACCTCACCGAATTTGTAGATATAATACTTGTCCGGATAGCGCAGCCAAAGGTATGTGCTGATAGCGTTTTCGTACTGGTAGTGCTGCGCCGCACCGTTTCCGTATTTTTCGAGAAGAATGGACGATTGCATTTTGAATGCATTCATTCTCTCAAACACATCTTGACTCTCGTCAAACAGGGCGATAAACATAGCCCGCACTTCCTCCGGGGCGGCTTTCGCAAAGCCCACGATCATGCCCTTCGGAAAATTATTATTTGATGCCAGGAGGTTAAACGTCTTATCAAGGGAGCGGCTCAGCATTTCGGGAAAATCAGACGCATTCACATCCCAATTGTCCTGAAACCATTTGACGGCTTCCCATTTGTATTTTTCGTTGCCCCACTGCGTGGAAACAAAGCTCTGCTTGTACTGTGCCAGTACATCCTTCAATCGAAATTGATCAAACATGAAACCACCCCTTTATGCTTCTCTCAGGCTCTTGTATATCTCTTCCGTGAAGATACCGAGAACCTGTTTTTTTATTTCATCATTACTGAGCAGCAGAGAAAAGAAATCCTGATTCTGCTCCAGTCCCTCAATCAGTGCATCGTCGATATCGTCAAAGTACGAAAACTCAAAGTCTTTGACGGTGTTGTTCCGGGCGCTGGTTTTCAGTTTATCGGATTTCATCAGAATATCCCGAATCTGCAGCATGGCTTTGACCGCAACATCGTTGTCGTAGGCTTTTCCAGTCCGGCTGTTGATTTCGGCTATGATCTGGGAAAGCCGTTCCTCTTTTGCTTCGGTCAATCCAAAACTCTCCGCTGTTGGCAGCTTTACAACCGGCTGTGCTACCAGCTTCGGATTGGTATGTTCTTCGGCTTTTTTCTGAACGAAATTCGTAGCCTTGATTTTGCCGTCCAGATTATAGCCGCCGCCCGGATGCTTAATATTGATGTATGCCAGCAGATAAGTAATAAAATTGTACTTCTTATGCAGGTCGGTATCCTCGAAGCAGGACACCTGCAACAGGAATTCATAGAAACGAACAAAATGCCGCATCTGAGATACGATCTCCTGTTGCTTGAGCGGCTCATACTGCTCGATCATGTTTTTCGACCGTTTGAAGTAGAAAGTCAGTTTCTGCTTATCCTTGGAGGAAATATTCCCCTTGTAAAGCAGTTCGTTGGCTTTTTCGATATCATCCGGGTCAAGCACGGTGTACGCATCAATTTGCGCCTCCAGATCGTAAATCGCCGTCGGCGTTACGGAAGTGGAGAGCAACGTAGTCGTATAATACGGTGCAAATGCCGCTTTGATATCTTCGTATGTATTTGCAAAGTCCAGCACAAAGGTTTTCTTCTCGAACGGCGGGCAGATACGGTTCAGGCGGGAGAGCGTCTGAACGGCAGACACACCCTTCAGCTTTTTGAGAACATACATAGCGCAGAGCTTCGGCTGGTCAAACCCAGTCTGATACTTGTTTGCAACCAAAAGCACCTGGTATTCGTCCTTGTCAAATTCCTTCGTCAAACGATCTTCCGGGAAACCGTTCATGGAAGCCTCGGAATATTCGGTTTCATCGTCCGGGAGCTTTACCTTGCCGGAAAACGCCACCAGAGCCTTAATGTCCGAGTATCCCTTCTTCTTGGTATAGTCCTCAAAAGCCTGACGGTACTTCACAGCGCCCTGTCTGGATGCGGTGATGACCATTGCCTTTGCCATGCCGCCGAGTTCGGGCATTACGGTTGTGCGGAAATGCTCCACGATGACCTCCACCCGCTGGGCAATGTTCGTTTCATGCAGCTCCACGAAACGGGCAATCTGTCGCTTTGCATCGACTGTTTTGCACCGAGGGTCTTCTTCGATTTCCTTGTTGATCTGATAGAAAGTGTCATAAGTCGTGTAGTTCTGAAGCACATCAAGAATAAATCCTTCCTCAATGGCCTGCTTCATGGAATAGATATGGAACGCTTCACGCTGACCTTTTGTGTTCAAACGACCGAACAGCTGAATGGTCGTAGGCTTCGGTGTGGCAGTGAAAGCAAACATGGACACGTTGGCCTGTTTGCCGTTTCTGCGGATCTCGTCTGTAATCATATCTTCCACATCGGCAGCTTCCTGCTCTCCGGCACCAAGCGACTTTGTGACCGCTGCCATGTCCTTACCTGCGGTGGAGGAATGTGCCTCATCGATAATAACCGCAAAACGCTTGTTTTTCAGCCCTGCAACGCTGTCCACAATATACGGGAATTTCTGGATCGTGGTGGCGATGATTTTCGTATTGCCGTTCAGTGCAATGGCAAGGTCGGCAGAGTTGCACTTATCGTCCATAACACGGATAAGTCCTGCTTTGTGCTCCATGCCCATAATGGCTTTCTGTAGCTGACGGTCAACTACGACTCGGTCGGTGATAATCACGACATTGTCAAAGATAATTTTATTATCTGCATCGTGCAGTGAAGTCAGACGGTGCGCCAGCCATGCGATGGAGTTGGTTTTGCCGGAGCCTGCACTGTGCTGAATCAGATAATTCTGCGTTGTGCCGTTGTCACGGACATCACCCAGCAGCTTGCGAATCACATCGAGCTGATGATACCGAGGGAATATGACATTCTCGGACTTTTTCGTTTTTCCTGTCAGCTCGTCCTTACTTTCCTTGGTTTCGATAAAGATGAACTTACTGATGAGGTCAAGGACGGTATCCTTTGTCAGAATATCCTCCCACATATAGGACACGCTGTACTTGTCTTTGAAGGTAGGATTGCCCGCACCGGCATTGACACCTTCACCGTTTCCCATGTTGAACGGCAGGAAGAAGGTGGCGTTGCCTGCGAGCTTGGTGGTCATATAAACCTGCTCTAAGTCCATCGCAAAGTTCACAAGGCAGCCTGCCTTAAACCAAAACAGGCGGGTCTTGGGATCACGGTCAACACGGTACTGATAGATGGCATCCTGATAGGACTGACCGGCGGCATTACATTTCAGCTCAAAGGACATGATGGCAAGACCGTTCAGGAAAATTACCAGGTCAATGCGCTCATCATCGCTTGCCCAGACTTCCTCCATGACGGAGAAAATGTTCTTTTCATATTTCGCCAACAATTCACGGTTGAAGGTGGTCGCAGGCTTCGTATACATCAGTTCCAGCTTCATGTTGGAAATCTCAATACCGTGCTTCAGCACATCCAGCAGACTGCCGCGGGTTTTGGTCACCTCAGCATTGATAAAGCTGACGAGGGTATCTTCCAGGTCGGACTTGTAGATTTTGCGGAGTGCCGCCATCTCATCCGGCTGGGTATCGTTCAGAAACTGAAACAGCAACTCCCGGTCTATAGCAAAGAGGCGGTCATAGCTTGTCGCTTTGCGGACGATGTAACCATTGTCTTGTGAGAGCCTGTCCATGATGAAATGCTGATATTCTTTTTCGGAGAGAATATTATTCATGCGAATCAGCCTCCCGTTCTTGCCGAATTTTGTTCATTTGGCGCTTTGTTTTGCTCGAATAGTTAATAACAAAATGGTTTCCGTCCTTGCTGGTGATAACAGGGATGATTTCACCATCCGTAACTGCATAAACCTCACACCATGCAATCTCGCCGTCCGTTTTTGTAACGAGCACAATAGTGCCGACTTTTTTGATGTGGCGGTAGGCTTCTTCCAAATCCCTGCTTATGATCGTATTTATGCTTTGATTTGCCTGCACATAAGAGCGAATTGCAAACATGAGATTTTGCCGATCACCCCATCCTTCCTCACTATTAATGTGCTTGTACTCGGCGGAAGAAATATGAAGTTCAGTTCCTACACCAATGGTTGACGTTACATATTCAGCTTTCATAATGCAGGAACCTCCTTCTTGCCGGTTACATGCTCAAAAATCAGAGATTTTTTGTATTCGTCGAGCATTGTTAACTGTTGCTGTTTTTTAGCAATGAGTATATCTATCTGATCACATTTTCTGTTGAGATAAGCTGCAATCTCAGCTTGTTCTTGCAAAGGTGGATATGGGATATATGTGTTTCCAAAGTCCGAAAAAGCTATATTTTTACCATCCCTGAGCGTCATCGTGTAAGAATTCATTTTTTCAATAAATCCCTGTTCTTTAAACAGGTATTTGTAATAACCATCTGCAATTTCAACCGTGGGATAAAAGACCTGATATGCGGGAGAAACTACGCCCTCATACTTCGAATACTCAAATCCGCCTTGAAAACTTCGTAAACTAATGCAAAAGTCTCCTTGATGAATTGTTTTAAGCAAAGATAAATCAGCCTTTTCATTTAGTTTAACTGCGTTCATTCCGCTTAATTCCTCATAAAGGGTCTGCGGTATTACTCCGAATTTTTGCGTGGGAGAGAGAAGTTGGAGTTCTATGGAATTGCCACGAAGGCTTCGCTGTGCAAACAAGTATTTTCCTTTTAACACACACCATGATGACGGCATATTTCCGACCCACTCAATCCCGCTATCCTTCATCTCCGCATCCGGGTTCAGCCCCTTGGTGACGGTTTCGGTGATAACAGCCCGTTTATACTGCTCCAGCGTGTCAATCTGGGTCTGAATATCGGCGGTCAGCGCATCAATTTCGGCACATTTAGCGTCAAGGAAATCGGCAATGCGCTGTTGCTCATCAACAGGCGGACAAGGAATATATGTATTTCCAAAGTCAGCAAACGCTATATTCTTCCCATCCCGAAGCGTCATAGTATAGGAGTTCATTTTTTCAATAAAACCGCTCTCCTTGAACAAGTACTTATAGTACCCTCTGGCAACTTTGACAACTGGGTAAAACACCTGATATGCCGGAGAAACGACACCCTCGTATTCTGAGTATTCAAATCCTCCTTGGAAACTTCTTAGGCTGATACAGAAGTCGCCCTTATGAATTGTTTTCAATGCAGATAAATTAGCATTTTCGTTGAGTTTCACAGCGTTCATTCCACTACGGTCTTCATAAACTGACTGCGGCACAACGCCATATTTTTGTGTAGGAGAAAGCAGTTGTAACTCTATAGCGTTTCCGCGCAAGTTGCGTTGAGTAAACATATATTTACCCTTATACAGTTTCCATGAAGTCGGAATTTCTCCAATCCATTCAAAGCCGCTATCCTTAGTTGCTCTCATCAGCTGACACCTCCAATCCCACTTTATTTTTGCGCTTGCGGATGATTATTGCAATAACTGTGACGATACCCACAATGGCGACAATTCCACCCATAATGCACAGAACCAGTACCCAATTATCCGTCAGCCATTTTACCGCTGCAATGATTCCGTAGGTAACTGCCCACAGGGCAACAAACAGAATCAGGCGAATGAGCCAATGAAAGAAAGAGCCGCTTGTGCTGCCGTCAATCATCCCACCGCTGTACATATCGCCAACGCAACGGTAAGCAACAGCATACGCAACGACACCGATCACAGCCAAAATCAGATACTCCCAGTACCATTCTATAGGGAGCCCCAAAGGGTCGGTCAGTATTTCGAATATAAACTTAAACACCCTCGCAGACCTCCTTTACTCGAACAACTTCGCCACACGCTCTGTCACGGAAAGCTCCAGTTCCTTAAATCTGGTTTCAAGTTCCTCACTCGGCGTAGACGGCTGGTATTTATAGAAATACCGTGTGAACGGAATCTCCGCCCCGGTTTTGATAACGGGCTTCTTTGCACCAAGGTTTTCCTCGAAGAATGCGGTGGCATCCGGAATGTGCGGCAGAACCTCACGAGCCATATAGTCCTCGATGCTTTCTTCCCATTTCACCAGTTCGGTGTCCTTGGTTTCCTTGTCGTAGAGGATATTACCCTTGCGGTCACGCTGAATTTCAGCATTCTTATCCATAACAGAAAGCCCGTCTGCGATTTTCTCAATCAACTTTTTATCTGCCGTCACGGAGGAGAGGGCTTTTGTCAGCACCGGCATGAATGCCGTCGGAGAATTATAAACCTGCTCCGAAACCGCCGCTTTCAATGCAGAGACGATTGCTTCATAAACAGGCTGGTTATTTTGATAGGCTTCCAGCTTTTTCTGATCCTTGCCGGTCAGTTCTTCAGCATTTTCCAGCTCGTCCACCTTGGTCTGGTCATAGAGAGAAGAAAGCGCACCTTTGGACAGCATGGCTTCAACGCGTTCCCCCGTAATGGCATAGCTGCGCTGAAGGGGCTGCATAACCGTATATTCACGGTAAATGAACTCCTCGTTGTCGTAAATTTTGCAGTATTCGTTTTCTGTAAAGTCTGCATAGAGTCTCGTTACAGCACTGCGGTCTTCGGGAGAAATTTCATTTTTCTTATCGCCCAGAGCTTTGCGCAGTTTGTGGAAGGAAGAGGATGCATCAATCAGCTGAATCTTTCCTTTGCGCTCATCACGCTTATTCTTGGAAAGCACCCAGATATATGTAGCGATGCCGGTGTTATAAAACAGATCAGTGGGCAACGCAATGATTGCTTCGATCAAATCGTTCTCCAGCATCCACCGGCGGATCTGACTCTCGCCGGATGCCGTTCCGCCGGAGAAAAGCGGGCTGCCGTTTTCAATGATGGCGGCACGGCCGAAGTTATCATCCATTTTATCAATGGCGGACTGCAAAAACAGCATCTGCATATCACCGGAGCCGGGTAGCCCCGCACCCCAGCGACCGTCAAAGCCTTTTTGATACTCTGCGTTGACGGCATCCTCGACGCCTTCCGCTGCATCTTTGCCGCCCCATGCAGTGCCGAACGGCGGGTTTTCAAGAACAAAGCGCATCTTGGTTCCCTTAAAGCGGTCGGCTTTCATGGTGTCCTGATAGCAGATATTTTCAGCATTTTGTCCCTTGATGAGCATTTCGGCAAGGCACATAGCGTAAGATTCCGGGTTGATCTCCTGACCAAACAGGCGCACATCCGCAGAAGGATTATAGCGCTTGATGAAATTGTAGCCGGTAGAGAGCATACCGCCCGTTCCGCAGGCCTGATCCAAAATGGTGATGACCTTACCATCGTCAAAGATATCATCGCAGCCTTCAGCAAGCAGAATATTGACCATCAGCTTAATGATGTCGCGGCCGGTGTAGTGATCGCCGGCTTCGGCGTTTTCAGAAAACTTACGGATCAGTTCCTCAAAAATGTATCCCATCTTCACATTGTCGATGGTGCGAGGGTTGAGATCAAGCTCGGAGAACGCCTTGATGACGGAAAGCAGGCGGTTGTTCTTATCCATCTTGTCGATTTCTTCACCGAAGTTCAGACCACGCTCCTTGGACATCAGAATTTCCAGCACGTTTGCAGAGAAACCCTGCAGATAACTCTTAAAATTGGCGGCAATGTGGTCTGCGTCATTTACAAGTTCGGCAAGGTCAAATTCGCTGGTATTATAAAACTGAAAGCCGGAAATGCGGTACATCGCCTTTGCCGGGAAATTCGGATTTGCTTTGAACTGCTCCACGACTTTCTGCTTAGTGGGCGCAAGGGCACACTCAAAGCGGCGGATGATCGTCATCGGAATAATGACATCCTTATATTTGTCGCTGCGGTACGGTCCGCGCAGTTTATTTGCGATGGACCAGATAAAATTTACTTCAGTGGATACATCAACGGGAGAATCATCCCACATTGCGTCTATAATCTGCTTATCAGCCATTTGCCGTTTACCTCACTTTTCGTTCTTGTAGTGCCATACTACCTTTATTTTACACCCGCTACTGTCCCATAATCAGGACTTTGTGCGCTGTCCGGTCATCATTTTATAATGCTGACTCTGACCGAGTGCATCAAAAATCATCTGGAACACACGCTTGTATGCTTCAGCGTCCTCACAGTCCTCCACATAATTCAAGCCGTCACTGATGCCGTTGGGATTGTTGATGTAGGCCAGGAGAGAAGAAGCCAGCTGGTAGTCGGTCATATCCGGCTTTTCGCCCTCAACCTGCTTGATGAACTTTTCCCGGTTTTCCTTTTTCTCCAGCACGATAGAGCGCAGGTCGCTGCCCTCATAACCGCAAAGCTGAAGAAAATAGTATTCGAGAATGCGGCGCATTACATTCAGCGCCGGAATCGTAGAATGAAGATCACGGAGCTCATCCCACAAAGCGGCATAGGAATTCTGCACGGGATTGTAGTTTTCTTCTTCGCTCGGAATTTCCTTGTTCTGCCGCTTGCAGAGCTTAACGGTGGATACATTATCATTTTTGCGAATCATATAAAATGATGTGCAGTTGTAGTACCCGACCTGCTGATATGTAACCTCCCGGTGAAAATACACATTGTGTGTCAGGATGAACAGCTGCTTGATGTAATCACCTGGTACCTGCGGATTCAGATATTCGGTGTTGTTTCGGCAGACATTGATCATTTCGCGGACAATGGCACTAACAATGAAAAGTGCGGTGCTGTCCATGCTGGAAACGGGATCGTCAATAACAACGATCTTTTCTTTCAGTTCTTCGCTGTTCATGCTGCCGCGCACTCTGTGGTAAAAATACAAAAATGCGATAAAGTTGCGCTCACCCTCACTAAGGTTTTCTGCAACAGTTCCGTTTTCACGAACGATTTCATACACATTCTCAACACCATCCTTGGCTCGGATGCTGAACCCCTGGAACCCAGAGTCCCGCAGAATTTTGTTAATGCTGTCGATGGCGGCTTCGGTGTTGGCATTGTGTTTGTTAAGTTCAGAAATTTCTCTTGTGAGCTCACTGATTTCTTTTCTCAGAAGAGTCCCTCGCTCGGTGATTTCCTTGATTTCTTTTTCCAGTCGAGCAACCTCGTCTTTATAACTTGTCACCTCATCGGCAAGCATAAACGCAAGGTATTGCATAATTTCCGTTTTACACTTTTCCTTGCTACTCTTCTTGGCAGCAATAACATCGTTATTCGCTTTAATGAGCTTATTGATGCCATCGATCATTGCGCCGATTTCAAGGAGAAGCGTATCGGTATCTTCCAAGGACACCGTTTTGGAGGGCTCTTTAACTTTTTCGGCAATACGCTGCCGATTGACCTCGAACTTACTCTCCAGCAGAGAGAGCTTCTCTTGATACGCCCTCAAATCAAGAGAAGGCATTGCATCGGTGGTGTTGGTTTGCAGCACGCGCACAATATCCGCGGTTTCTCTGCCGTATGTACTCTGAAACTGCCCTAAGTCCCGAATGTCCTGCTGATACTGTGCATCAAAAGTGGCAGCAATTTCATTTTCAAAGTTTGCCGGGAGTTTTTGCTGACAATATGGGCACTTCCCACCGGCAGAACCAGAAAAATGCGTGTGCCCATCACGAACCCAATCTGAAGCCGTGCTGCCAAGGGCTTTCAGGAAACGGGCGAACGGTGTATCACTGCTGCTGACGATAACCTTATCCAGCATTTCTTTTCCGGGGAGACTGCCGTAGGTCGTTGCACCGGCTTTCTTGAATTCGGCATAAGCTCTGGCAGTATCGTCAAAAGCAACACCATAAAGGCGTTCCAGTTCGGGAAGATCATGCTCCTTGGGAGTTTTCTCTCCAAGAACAGCCTCTGCAAAATTCCTCTTCTGCTTTTTGCCGTCCATGCACTTTTCAAATCGTTTGCGAATATCAGCAGTCTTGGAAAAGCAGGCGTCCTGAAATTGAGTTAGCGCAGCGTCAACCCCGGCGGTTTTCTGCTTATAATCTTCACCGGCGGCCACCTTTGCATCGGATTTTTTCTTCTTTTCTTCGGTCAGCTCAGCAATTCGCTTCTTTGCTTCGATATCTTCCTCACCAAAGATGAATACGCCTTTTAAATCACCGTAATTTACAAAGTTTTCATTGATGAAATCCTGATTATAAACAAGCACATCATAATCATCCGCAGACTTTCCGTCTGCCCAGACAACGCCATCGTCCTCCTCAATGGCATGGGCAATTGAGGATTTGCCCGCTCCGTTATTCCCATAGAAGAAGTTTACGAATGTGAGATCGGCAACTGGCACATCCGTGAATGTTGCTCTATTGAGTGTAATGTTTTCGATTGCTGAAGGAACTTTGCGCTGCATTCATTTCACCATCCTATCCTTAAAAGTGTTCTTTATTCTTGAATTTTCCCTTTACGAACCCATTCATCAACTTCGGAAATTTTAAATTTATATCTTTTTCCGGCACGATAAACGGGGAGTTTTCCTTCTTTGATCCATGTGCGAACGGTATCTTGGCTGATGCTTAAATGCTCTGCGACATCCTCCAGATTGACCCATTTTTCAACCTGCATTTCTTCATATTCACGACTCATCGTATTACCTCCATTTTTCTACAAGGGATACGATTATATAATCTGAACCCCGGCCTTTTGTAACGCTTCAATGAGATTGATTTGTTTCAGTGCCCAATGTGTGCGATTCAATTCATTGAATGATCTGGCACCGCATATTCCGAGCTCGAAGCACTCTTCATTTAGAATCTGCTGTGGAATTGCCGTAATAACCGTGTAGTATATCTTGATTCCGTTATCCTGGATCTTTACATCCTTTACAAACCCGAAATAAGCGTCTTGGGCATCATCTGTCTTTCCGTATGAGTGGTTTTCGTCAGCAAAAATGGCCGGATACCGCCTTAAATCTTCAACAGCTTCTGGTGTGAGAGATGCATATTTATTTTTTAAATCCTCGTTTGTACTCTCAGTCAAGGCCCGATCCTTTGGAACCAGAAAGTAATTATCCTCGAACTTCTCACCTAAAATCACAAACAGATGGTAGAAATCCGTGTTGAATGTTATTCGCGCTCTGTTCTCACCGCGCCTTGATCTGGGATCGTTCAGCATGACTGTAATGTTGTTTTCCACGGTATCAGCATGGGCAACAAAATTATTCTTACCTCCCGATACGGTAATCTCTGTAGCTTTCCCCGGCTCAGTGAGAATGCCGGAGGCATTAATCGGTAAATTCTCACTCATCTTGTTTTCCTCCGTTGTTTATTGTTAGCTTGTCAACATGGTGATAGAAACTGTTGTTGCCACCTGAGATATTGATATTGAAAAACGTGGGATTATTGTTAACCATCTGCTGGGTTATAGGCGGAGTATCAGAATTGACAGTGTCAGATTCTTTATCTTCAGTAGGCTCGTCAACAATCTCCGTTGCTATCGTTTCCTTTGCATCAATCGTATAGGTAGTCAGCCCATTAAGGATTCCTTCGCCCATGTGGGCAGTGTATTTTCTTTGAGCTCTGCCGTTGGAGTGGCACCACGCCTCGTAGGTCTTTTGCCCTATAGAGTTATCCTTGCGGTTTATAACGATATAATGCCAAATGCCGAGCAAGAACGCTGGCAGGCATACTTTTTTAAGGTCGCCAAGTGCGGCCTTTTTCTTTTTTTCGCCATTTGGCTCGGTATAGAACTCGTCATTGGCTTTAATAGATTGATCCTGCTGAATCAAATCAATAAGGGCTCTGACCAGATTGACATCTTTATGAACTGCTTCGCTCATGTCAAGGAAGTCATTTACAAATCCGATCATCCCATTCAAGGCTGTTTGATAGTCAGTTCTCACCATATCGTCAAAAGCTGCAACGACCTGATCATCACCAAACGGAAGATAGGCACTTGTTGATGTTTCGCATCTTTTGTAGTTATTAACGATGGTTTTAAGTTTTCCTTTGCCAGGATCTACATAATCGAGGTTGATTACCTTAATCAGACCTACCATTACTTCTGAATCGGACAATCCATCGCTGTCCCCGGCATAGTGCTCTCTTGCTTTCATTCGTTGGCGGAGAGCTTGTAGCACCAGCGTAAAGAAGGTGCCTCCGCACAAACGAGGGTAATCATCTATTGACACTGTGTTTTCCTCCGCTTGGCATATTTTACTTGAATTCTAATAGTGTGGGGCACTTGAATACCCACCAAACCCTATTAAAACATATTATAGCACAAAAAACTCCAAAATACAATCCCATGCGATGAACACATCATTTCGGGATTGTGAAATCTTTTTTGGCTGCTGACCTTATTAACCTTATCAACTATGGCAGCTGACCTAAAAAACGATTGGATAGCTCTTGTGGAAACCCCACAGGAGCTTTTTTCTTCGGTGGTTTCCGCAAATTTGAAAACCAACGGAGGAAACAATCATGCAAAAGAAAGCCAATCGTTACTTTATCCCCATTGACGGGATGCCCATCGAAGTCAGCGAAGAAGTCTACCGGGCGTACTACCGCCCAATCTGGAACACTCGCTACCATGCCCAGAAGAACGGCGAGTGCCGCTGCACCAAGGCGCAAATCTGGAAGTGCGACGGAGTTTGCCCCGGATGCCCGTTCTACGCTGCCGGAAAGAAAGTGTCTCTTGACACGGCCATAGGCGGCGAGGATGACGATCTGACCCTCGGCGACACGCTGGCGGACGATGCGCCGACTGCAGATTCCATTCTAATGGACGAAGAACTGCTCAAAGCACTCTATGACGAACTCGACCGTCTTGACCCGGAGGGCAAGCGCATCTGCGCGCTGATGATGCACCATTCGGAGCGCGAAGCTGCAGAAATCATGGGTATGGCGCGTTCCACTTTTAAGCGGCACTGGGCAAAAATCCGTGCGGTGCTCCAGGACAGACTCAAAGGCTATTACATCTAATATCTTCCATCATCCCTTCGGCTGCGAAATTGCGGTCGAAGGGATAAATCTTTTTTCGGCAAAATGCGGACCGCTTCGACAGCTTCCCTCCAGTGGGTACTGAGGACAGCAAGACAACTCAGCACCTCGGAAAGGAGGAACCGCCAATGAACGAGTCCGCAAACACCAAGCCCGTGAGCGATGAGGAACTGATCGGTGTGCTTACGGCAATCAGCGTAGTGTCAAAGCGTCTGGCAAAAAAGCTGATTCAGCTGAACCAGACAAGTCAATCAGAGGAAGGAGGAAACCACGTTGAGCAAAATGAGCGAAATGGAAGCGACCATCCGAGAATTAAGGGATATTGCATCTTCTATTAACGACATCGCCAACTGGCTGACCGATGTGTTCGGCAGCACTGACGACACGGAGGCTGCACCCGCCCCGGCAAAGACATATTCGCTTGAAGAAGTCAGAGCAATTCTGGCAGAAAAGGCAAGAGATGGCTTCACCGCTCAGATTCGTGACCTTCTTCAGAAGTATGGAGCAACCAAGCTTTCCGAGGTAGACCCCACCCGGTACGGGGGGCTTGTGGCGGATGCGGAGGTGCTGGGCAATGGGTAATCATGCTCTGCTTTCCGCATCCTCCTCCCACAGGTGGCTCAATTGCCCGCCTTCGGCAAGGCTCTGCGAAAGCTAC
Organism: uncultured Oscillospiraceae bacterium; assembly: GCA_900543295.1. GTDB lineage: Bacteria > Bacillota > Clostridia > Oscillospirales > Ruminococcaceae > Paludihabitans. The sequence goes on from UQQY01000002.1 coordinate 43,140, forward strand.
GACGATAGGGGCAGCGATTTTGCCGCCGAGGGCACCGATGCCCACGCACTCTGCGAGTATAAGCTGCGAAAAGCACTCGGTATGGCGGCAGCGGACCCGACCGAAAGCCTAACCTGGTACAGCACCGAAATGGAGGACTGCGCCAACGGCTATGTCGCTTTTGTAATGGAACTCGTCGCAGAAGCCAAGAAGGTCTGCACCGACCCTGTCGTGCTGATTGAGCAGCGGCTCGACTACTCCAGATATGCAAAAGAAGGCTTCGGCACCGGTGACTGCGTCATCATCTCAGACGGGACGCTACACATTGTGGATTACAAGCATGGGCGTGGAGTCTTGGTGGAAGCCGACGATAATCCGCAGATGAAGCTGTACGCTCTCGGTGCTCTGGAGCTGTTCGACTGCATCTACGACATCGACACCGTCAGTATGACCATCTATCAGCCCAGGCGCTCCAATGTCAGCACCTTTACCATTCCAAAGCAGGAGCTTTGCGAATGGGCGGACAAGGTTTTGACGCCGACCGCAGAGCTGGCCTTCCAAGGCAGCGGTGAATATCACTGCGGCGAATGGTGCCAGTTCTGCAAGGCAAAAGCGGATTGCCGCGAGAGAGCCAAAGCCAACATGGAACTTGCCCGATATGAGTTTCGGCAGCCGCCTCTGCTCACAGATGAGGAGGTCGAAGATATCCTCGGTCAAATCGACGGGCTGACCACCTGGGCGGCCGATATCAAGGACTATGCGCTGCAGGCGGCCATCAGCGGAAAACAGTGGCCCGGCTACAAGCTGGTCGAGGGACGCTCCAACCGAAAGTACACAGACGAACACGCCGTCATCTCCGCCGTGACCGCCGCAGGGTTCGACCCTTACGAACACAAAGTTCTCGGCATTACCGCTATGACCGCGATGCTCGGAAAGAAGCAATTCAATGCTATTCTTGGCGATTTGATTACCAAGCCGCAAGGCAAACCCACGCTTGTGCCGGAAAGCGATAAAAGACCGGCAATGACAACCATTATCGATGATTTTAAGGAGGACAACTGATATGTCGAATTCTACCACTAAGCTCGTAAACCCCATGAAGGTCATTACCGGCAAAGATACCCGCTGGTCCTACGCCAACGTCTGGGAAGCAAAATCCATCAACGGCGGCACGCCGAAGTTCAGCGTCAGCCTCATCATTCCGAAGTCTGACACCGTGACCGTCCAGAAGATCAAGGCAGCTATCCAGGCAGCCTATGAAGAAGGTCAGGCGAAGCTCAAGGGCAACGGTCGCTCCGTTCCGCCTTTGACTGCCATTAAAACGCCCCTCCGCGACGGGGACACCGAGCGCCCGGATGATCCCGCTTATGCCAACAGCTATTTTATCAACGCCAACTCCGCCACCGCTCCCGGTATCGTGGACGCCGACTGCAACCCGATCTTGACCCGCTCCGAGGTTTACTCCGGCGTGTACGGTCGTGCCAGCATCAACTTCTACTCCTTCAACAGCAATGGCAACAAGGGTGTCGCCTGCGGGCTGAACAACCTTCAGAAGATCCGTGACGGTGAGCCTCTCGGCGGCAAGTCCAGCGCAGCATCCGATTTCGCCACTGATGTGGACGAAGATTTCCTGTCTTGAGGAGGTGCGCAGCATGAGTATTACCACGATTCTCTGCATTCTGCTTCTGTCCCTGTATCTGCTCCTGGCAGTGTTTTGGATCGTCAGATCCATCATAGACGCCGTCGATGACCGTAAGCGCGATAAGCACAATGCGGAATGGGAGGAAGAACGTTGGCAGCTTGAGAAGGAACACGCCCTTCGTGAGGTGAAGTATCACGAAGCTCGTATGAAAGAACTCAACAAAGAGTAATCTCCGATCCCGTGGGCGGTGGGAATGTTCCTGCCGCCCATTCGGGCTATGGAAAGGATTCGTGTATATGAAAACACTCAGTATCGATATTGAAACATACAGCAGCGTTGACCTTGCCAAGTGTGGCGTCTACAAATACACCGAAGCGTCGGATTTTGACATCCTTCTCTTCGGATATTCCGTTGACGGCGGTCCCGTGCAGGTGGTCGATCTTGCCTGCGGTGAGACGATCCCATCAGAGATCATCGCCGCCCTGACGGATACCTCTGTCACAAAGTGGGCATTTAATGCGCAGTTCGAGCGGATATGCCTCTCACGCTGGCTTCGGAAAAACGGCAACTTTGATAATACCGGCTACAGCATCCCGGAGGATACCGTGGGAAATTATCTCGACCCTGCCTCCTGGAAATGCACCATGATCTGGTCTGCATATATGGGGCTTCCGCTTTCACTGGAGGGCGTCGGTGCCGTTCTGGGGCTTGGGAAGCAAAAGCTGACCGAAGGCAAAGAACTCATCAAGTATTTCTGTCAGCCCTGTGCGCCGACGAAGGCCAACGGCGGTCGGACCCGCAATCTGCCGGAAAACGCGCTGGACAAATGGTCTGCCTTCAAGCGATATAACGTCCGTGATGTTGAGGTCGAAATGTCCATCCAGGAAAAACTCGCCAAGTTCCCTGTGCCGAAAGCTGTGTGGAACCAGTATCACCTTGACCAGGAAATCAACGACAGAGGTGTTGCACTGGATATGGAGCTGGTGCATCAGGCAATTGCCATGGACACCCGTTCCCGCAAAGAGCTAACCGATGCCATGAAGAAGCTGACCGCTTTGGATAACCCCAACTCGGTACAGCAGATGAAGCAGTGGCTTTCGGATAATGGCTTGGCGGTCGCTTCACTCGGCAAGAAGGAAGTTGCGGAAATGCTCAAAACTGCACCGAAAGAGCTGCAAAAGGTTCTCCTTCTCCGGCAGCAGCTTGCGAAATCCTCCGTCCGTAAATACCAGGCGATGGAGAAAGCCGTATGCGCAGACGGCCGTGCCCGTGGAATGTTTCAGTTCTACGGAGCCAACAGGACCGGTCGCTGGGCAGGACGCATTATTCAAATGCAAAATCTGCCGCAGAACCATCTTCCTGATCTGGCCGAGGCTCGCAGTCTTGTCCGCTCCGGCGACTTTGACGCCGTACAGCTATTGTACGAAGATGTGCCGGATACATTGTCGCAGCTGATCCGCACCGCATTTGTGCCGAAAAGCGGCTGCAAGTTTATCGTTGCAGACTTTTCCGCCATTGAAGCCAGAGTGCTGGCATGGTTTGCGGGAGAAAACTGGCGTCAGGAGGTTTTTGAAAAAGGCGGCGACATCTACTGTGCGTCTGCGTCACAGATGTTCAAAGTTTCGGTGGAAAAGCACGGCGTAAACGGACACCTGCGGCAAAAAGGCAAAATCGCTGAACTCGCCCTTGGCTACGGCGGCTCTGTCGGCGCACTCAAAGCAATGGGTGCCCTGGAGATGGGTCTGTCCGAAGATGAACTGCAGCCGCTGGTCACTGCGTGGCGAAATTCGAACCAGAATATCGTGAAATTCTGGTGGGACATCGACCGCGCCGCTATGAATGCCGTAAAGCAGCATCTGGATGGTGAGGTCTGTGGCATCGAGTTCGCCTATCGGAGCGGGATGCTTTTTATCACGCTTCCGTCCGGCAGGAGACTTTCCTATGTGAAGCCTAAACTCGGCACTAACCAATTCGGCGGCGAATGCATCACCTACGAGGGCATCGGCGGCACGAAGAAATGGGAGTGGCTGGAGACCTACGGTCCGAAGCTGGTTGAAAATATCGTCCAAGCCACCTCCCGCGATATCCTCTGCTATGCCATGCAGACACTGTCCCACTGCTTTATCACCATGCACATTCACGACGAACTGGTGATAGAAGCCGCACCGGAGGTTGACCTTAACGCCGTCTGCGAACAAATGGGACGCACCCCGCCGTGGGCTGCCGGGCTGAAACTCCGCGCTGACGGATATGAAACCATGTTCTACAAAAAGGACTAAAACCGGACCACTGCCCACGGAACGCTCCAGTGGGTAGTGAAAACTATAGATTGGAGGAGCCTGTCATGGCTGATTTTAGAAACGCAGAAGGCTATGCCGACCCTACGGCTTACGGTGCTTTCTGTGCCATTGAAAAAGAAGAAAAGGCACTCCGTGCATTCAGACCCATCGTGTATATCTGCAGTCCGTATGCCGGAGATGTCGAAAACAACACCGCCGCCGCAAGACGCTACAGCCGCTTTGCGGTGGAAGCCGGATACATTCCCATTGCACCGCATCTGCTCTTTCCGCAGTTCCTTGACGACAACAAGACAAAGGAACGTGAGCTTGGGCTGTTCTTCGGCAACGCAATTCTCAGTAAATGTGCGGAAATGTGGGTTTTCGGTGAACACATCTCCGAAGGTATGGAGGCAGAAATCAAAAGAGCCACATGGAAGGGCTATCGGATTCGATATTTCAGCGAGACCTGCAAGGAGGTATCACGATGAAATTTACACTGTACCGCGCCGACCGCTTGGGAATGCCGGAGAATTGCATCTACCCGCATAAGGTCGAGGTGTCCGATAAAAACACGCTGCTGCAGGCTGTGTCTTATGACTATGTCTGTGCCGAATACAGAGGCAACTACCGCAACAACGACAATTTCCTCGGAGCGGATTGTCTCCCGGTCGACTGCGACAACGACCACAGCGACGATCCGGAGGACTGGGTCTATCCCTCCGATGTTGCCGCCGCATTTCCCGGTGTGGCCTTTGCGGTTCACTACAGCCGCAACCATATGAAGGTGAAAAACGGCAAGGAAGCGCGACCTAAATTCCATGTGCTGTTTCCCATTGGCCGACTGACGGATGCGGCGCAGTACAGCGATTTGAAAAAGCTGGTCAACACCCTCTTTCCGTATTTTGACACCAAAGCACTTGATGCCGCCAGATTCTTCTTCGGCACGAAAGCTCCGCAGGTCGACATCTTTGACGGACCGATGACGCTGACGACATTTCTGGCCGATGATGATTTCGACGCAAATATGGACTCCGGCAGCTACGGCAGCATCATTATTCCCGAAGGAAGCCGTAACGCCACCATGTCGCACTATGCTGGGCGCATTCTGAAACGCTTCGGAAATACCGAGGAAGCGCACAATCATTTCACGGAGGTCGCCGCCTGCTGTCAGCCGCCCTTGGAGCAGGCGGAACTGGACAGCATCTGGCGCAGCGCACAACGATTTTACGGAAAGATTTCCGCGCAGGACAGCTACATTCCGCCGGAGCAGTACAACCAGGAGCTTAAGTTGAAGCCGACCGACTATTCCGATGTGGGACAGGCCACCGTGCTTTCCAGGGAATACGAGGCAAAGCTCCGCTATACGCCATCTACCGATTTTCTCGTGTACAACGGCGGCTTCTGGGAAGAGTCAAAGCCCAAGGCACAGGCCGTAGCGCAGGAGCTGACGACCCGCCAGCTTGAGGAGGCAGAGACCGAAATCAGAAAAACCACCGCTGAGATGATGAAAAACGGTGCTTGGGAACTGCTGGCATCGATGGGTCCCAAGAAAGCAACCGCGGCTTTTAATTCGGAACAGGCGCGGTCTTTTCAGAAATACGAGAATGCCACGACCTACCGCAACTACGCCATCAAGCGCCGTGACTCCAAATACATCTCCGCTGCATTAAAAGAGTCGCACCCCATGCTGGAGATCGACCAGCGGCAGTTGGATTCGGATGAGTTTCTGCTGAATACCCCGACCTCTACTTATGACCTCCGTCTGGGGCTTGTATCCGCACGGGAACATACAGCGACGGATTTCATCACCAAGCAAACCACCGTTGACCCGGCCGATGAAGGCATGGATATCTGGCAGGACGCCTTGGAAACACTCTTCTGCGGCGATGCGGATCTGATTCGCTATGTGCAGGAGATTGCAGGCTTGTCCGCCATCGGAAAAGTGTGTGTCGAAGCCTTGATTATTGCTTACGGCGAAGGTCGAAACGGTAAATCCACCTTCTGGAACACACTCTCCCGTGTGCTTGGCACCTACAGCGGAAATATGTCCGCTGATACGCTGACCGTGGGTTGCAAGCGAAATGTGAAGCCGGAACTGGCTGAAGCCAAGGGCAAGCGGCTGATTATCGCAGCAGAACTGGAGGAAGGTATGCGGCTGAGCACTTCCAACGTGAAGCAGCTGTGCTCTACGGACGAAATCTACGCCGAAAAGAAGTACAAAGACCCCTTCAGCTACGTGCCAAGCCACACGCTGGTGCTCTATACCAACCATCTGCCGAAGGTCGGCGCAATCGACGCCGGTACCTGGCGGCGGCTGATCGTGATCCCTTTCAATGCCAGGATTGAAGGGAAATCTGACGTCAAGAATTATGCCGATTTCCTGTTCGATAAGGCCGGCGGCGCAATCCTGAAATGGATCATGGTCGGTGCAAAGCGTGTGATCGACAACGACTATCATATCGTCAAGCCTGCCGTGGTGGAGGAAGCCATCAAAAAATACAAGGACAACAACGACTGGCTCTCGCAGTTTCTGGACGAATGCTGCGAGGTTGGCGACGCTTTCTCCGCGAAATCCGGCGATGTCTACAACGCATACCGCAGTTATTGTGCGCAGGTGGGTGACTATGTTCGCAGTACGACAGATTTCTACACTGCGCTGGAATGCGCCGGTTTTGAAAGGAAACGAAGCAAATCCGCACGGATGCTTTTCGGCCTGCAGCTTAAGTCGGATTTCCTGAATTGAGCATAGGGTGACGGTCGATGACACTCTCTACAGGAACTTCTCCTATAGCCTTAAAAAACAAGTCCTAAGAGAAGTTACTGAAATAACTGTCATCGACTGTCACCACCCACCTAATTCCTGATGGAGGATCACTTATGAGAGAGAAAACGATAGAACAGAAATTGATAAAAGCCGTAAAAAACGCTGGCGGCATCGCACCGAAACTGGTCAGCCCCGGCTTTGACGGAATGCCAGACCGTATGGTGCTGATGCCGGAAGGCAAATTCGGCTTTGTGGAGGTCAAGGCGCCGGGAAAGAAACCGCGACCGCTGCAGGCTGCCAGACACGGACTGCTGCGGCGGCTGGGCTTCAAGGTGTATGTCCTTGATGACCCGGAGCAGATTGGAGGGATAGTGGATGAAATACGAACCGCATGAATACCAGAAATATGCCATCAACTACATCAAGACGCATCCCTTCGCCGCAGTGCTGCTTGATATGGGTCTTGGCAAAACGAGCATCACCCTCACTGCCATAGGCGACCTGCTGTTCGACAGCTTTGAGGTACACCGGGTGCTGGTGATTGCGCCGCTGCGAGTGGCTCGTGATACCTGGAGTGCGGAGCTGCAAAAGTGGGATCATCTCCACAGCCTTAATTATTCGGTGGTGGTCGGCAGTGAAGCAGAACGCAAAGCGGCGCTCCTGCGCAAGGCCGATATCTACATCATCAATCGGGAGAATGTACAGTGGCTGATTGAAAAGAGTGGGATGCCCTTTCACTTCGATATGGTGGTCATTGATGAGCTTTCTTCCTTCAAAAATCACCAGTCCAAGCGGTTCAAGGCTCTGATGCAGGTGCGACCCAGAATCAAGCGAGTTGTCGGACTGACCGGCACTCCCGCTTCTAATGGTCTAATGGATTTGTGGGCGGAGTTCAAGGTTATCGATCTTGGCAAACGCCTCGGCAGATTCATCACGCATTACAGGCAGGAATATTTCGTGCCGGATGCCATGAACGGTCAGATCGTTTACAGCTATCGCCCCAAGCCGGGAGCGGAGCAGGACATATACCGAAAAATATCGGACATCACGATTTCCATGAAATCAACCGACCACCTGACAATGCCGAAGCTGATCTCCAGCGAATACCGGGTGTATCTAAGGCAGGACGAGTGGGATGCCTATGAGGAAATGAAAAAGCAGTTCATACTGGACCTGCCCGACGGAGAGATCAGTGCCGCAAACGCCGCTGCGCTTTCCGGCAAGCTGTCCCAGATGGCGAACGGCGCAATTTATGACAATGCCGGAAATACAGTCCTTATCCATGACCGCAAGCTGGATGCACTGGAGGACATCATCGAAGCTGCCAACGGCAAACCTCTTCTGGTGGCGTACTGGTTCAAGCATGATTTGGAGCGAATTACGAAACGGCTTCATGCGCGGCACATTCCGTTTTCCCGCCTTGATACTTCTGACAGCATCCGAAGGTGGAACAGCGGCGAGATCCCCGTGGCGCTTATCCACCCCGCCTCTGCCGGACATGGGCTGAATCTCCAAAGCGGCGGCAGCACCATCGTCTGGTTCGGGCTGACATGGTCGTTGGAACTGTACCAGCAGACAATAGCCCGTCTGTGGCGGCAAGGACAGATTTCCGAAACCGTGGTGGTTCAGCACATTGTAGCGGATGACACCATTGATGAGCAGATTCTGTGTGCGCTGAAAGCCAAAGACAAAACGCAGTCGGCCTTGATAGCTGCAGTCAAGGCAAATTTGAAAATCTGAGACAATCAATGAAAATCCGTGCCAATCCGAGGATCTTAAAATATCGGAGGTACGCATATGAACCCCTATCAGGCATTAGCCAACGCCATTGTAGAACTGGCCGTAAAAGACTACAAAAAAGCCCTCAAACAGCATTACCGCTTTCCGAACAACAAGGATTATGCCGATGCCGTGACATCCTTGGAGCGGTTCTTCCGTTCCGGCTGGTACGGGATGCTGACTGACCTGGACGGCGAATATCTCATGACTGGTGTTCGCCGCATGGTGCATAAGGAGGTGGCGGCATGACGGCAAAAGAGTATCTCTCGCAGGCGCACCGCCTTGACCAACGCATTGATGCGAAAACTGCCCAGGTCGCATCGCTGAATGAACTCGCCACCAAGTGTACTGCCACGCTGACAGGTATGCCGAGAAATCCTAACCACGGAGGCTCCACAATGGCAGATGCCGTATGCAAGATCATTGACCTGCAGGAAGAAATCAACAGGGACATCGACCGGCTCGTGGATCTGAAGCGTGAGATTGTAGAGGTTATAAAGTCTGTAGACAATACCGAATATCAGATTCTTTTGGAGAAGCGATATCTGTGTTTCCACACCTGGGAGCAGATTGCTGTGGAGCTGGGTTACAGCCTACACCACCTTTACAAGGTACATAACGCAGCACTTCAGGCTTGCGGCGAAACTATAAAGATGATACCAAAAGGTATTGAATGATACCAGCGTGGTGTGGCAGATATTCTGAAAGCCAAAAGTGTACACGATAGTTCCGTAGAGTTCCCGCCCTAAATGTAGTATCATTATAATAGCGAAAAAGAATCAAGGACAGCCTCATGGGAGCAATCCCGTGGGGCTTTTCCTATGCCCAAGGAGGTGAAACGATGCCGAAGAAACCGTTGCGACCCTGCTCTCATCCCGGCTGCCCCAACCTCTGTGAAGGACAGTTTTGTGAACAGCACCGTGTGGAGGAACGCCGAAAGTACGACAAATACGAGCGCAGCGCTGATGTCAACCGCAAGTACGGCAGAGCGTGGAAACGCATTCGTGACCGCTATGCGGCAGAGCATCCTCTCTGTGAGATGTGCCTCAAAGAAGGTCGGCTGACTCCGGTACAGGAAGTTCACCACATTCTGCCCGTTTCCAAAGGCGGTACTCACGCAAGGGACAACCTCATGAGCCTTTGTCAGTCCTGCCACACCAAGATCCACCACGACCTCGGCGACCGGTAGAGGGATGAAAATCTTCGGGACCTTTTCGGTCGGGCAACGGCCCGGGGTCATGTGCGCGAAAAAGGCGAAATCAAAAGGGTAATTAAGGGAGGTGAACTCGGATGCCCACAAAATCGAATAACACAGGCGGGCGCGGCGGCGCAAGACCCGGTGCGGGAAGGAAGAAATCCGCAGTCAAGGACAAGGCCGAAAACGGGGATCCCGGTGGCAGAAAACTTGAAGTGCTGGACATTCCCGAAGTCGAGGGTGTTGCTATGCCGAAGCCCCATGATTTTCTTTCTGCCGAGCAGCGGGACGGCAGCGTCCTGCAGGCACAGGAAATCTACACGGAAACCTGGCAATGGCTCAAAGGTATCGGCTGCGCCGCAAAGGTGTCGCCGCAGCTTTTGGAGCGCTACGCCATGTGTTCCGCCCGTTGGGTGCAGTGCGAGGAAATGACCAACCGCATGGGTTTCCTCTCCAAGCACCCCACCACGGGAAAGCCGATTCCGTCCCCATTTATCAACATCGGCATCAACTACATGAACCAGGCGGTTCGGCTCTGGAATGAGATATTCCAGATCGTGAAAGAAAACTGCAGCACGGAATACGGCGAGTCTACGCCGCAGGATGACCTTATGGAACGCCTGCTCCGTGCGAGAAAGGGGTAACACCATGTTTGAAAAAGTAAATCCGTGCCACCCGGATAAGGTGGCAGACAGAATTGCCGGTGCGCTTGTCGACCTGGCATACAAGAAAGCAGAAAATCCCCGCATCGCTGTTGAAGTCCTCATCGGTCACGGCGTGTGCCACATCATTGTGGAGGCTTCGGTGAGTATTCCGATAGAGGAAATCACCGCCGCCGTTCA
>UQQY01000003.1 GCA_900543295.1 uncultured Oscillospiraceae bacterium
ATTAGTTGCAATAGCATTAGGATTAGTAACAGGTAAAGATCCAAGTATTCTTACAAATATTGCATGGTTTGTAGCCCTTGTTATCGTAAATGAAGAGATTATTCGCCGTGCATATAAAGATTTAAAAGTGAGGAATTTTTTAAGTGAAAATGTTACGATTAATTTAGCTTGTTTATTTGGTTGGGTTTATGGTGCATATGTTGAGGCATTAATTGTATCTTTGATTTTTCAAGCTAGTGAACGTTTTCAAATATATTTAATTAATTTAACGATGGATAAAATTGACAAGATGATTTCACCGGTAAAATTAGGGCGAAAGGAAATTAAAGATAATGAATATGAAATGGTTTCTTTAGAAGATATTGATATTGGTGATATTATTGTGGTTATGCCAGGTGAAACGATTCCTCTTGGTGGAAAAGTTGTTTCTGGAAGTAGTGATCTTGATATGTTTGCAATTAATGGTAGTGATATTTTAGAAAACGTTAAAGAAGGTGTAGAAGTACAAAGCGGTAGCGTGAATGTTGGTAATACATTGAAAATTGAGGTTTTGTATACTTATGATTATAGTGCAATGAATAAAGTTTTAGAAATTGCAATGATGGCACCAGTTAATTCTTCTAGAACGCATAAATTAGTAGAGTTGATTTGTAAGATTTATACCATCTTTTTGGTTGTTGCTGGAATTTTTTGTGCAATACTTGTGCCTTGGGTAGATTTTACTAATAATTTTAAATATGTATATTTAGGAGCTATTTTATTAACTATTTCAGGATCATTTGCTTATAAGCAAGTTTCATCATTCGCGATTTTATCAGGTGTGGCTAAGGCTTTTTCTAGAAATATTATCATTAAGGAAAATAGTGGGTTAGATGCATTGAATTTATGTAAAACAATAATATATGATCGTTTTGATGGTGTAGAAGTTACTGAAGAGGAAATGGATTTATTCCATGAACTTTCTAAATTAAATCGCAATTTGATTATTTTTAATGATGGTCCAGTTGATTTAGAGGATGATCAATATCGAATTCATAATAATTTATCTGTTGATGAGAAATTAAAAATAATGAATGAAGCTAATATTAATGGGCCGGTTGCTTATATTGGGGATAATTCTAAAGATATTGCGTTATTGCAAAAAGCATATGTTGCTATTAGTCGAGGTGGAATAAAAAATAAAAAAGTTATTGAAAATAGTGATATTATGTTGATGAATTCAGATTTAAATACGGTCATAGAAACATTTAAGATATCAAAGAAACAAAAAAATGAGATTTTACTGTGCACAAAAAGCATGCTTATCGTTTTGAAATATTTTTGAACCCTGCTTAAAAAGCAGAATCATGAAAAATCATTTTATTGCAGCGCAATAAAAAATGAGGTGAAACACGTTTGGAAATCAAAGAAGAAGGCAGATTGATTATACGTGACATTGAAAAAGAGATGCGGAAATCGTTTATCGAGTATTCGATGTCCGTTATTGTGTCGCGTGCCCTGCCGGACGTCCGCGACGGACTGAAGCCAGTGCATAGAAGAATCCTCTATACGATGTATGAAAACGGTCTGTCGCCCGATAAGGCTTACCGCAAATGCGCCGATACGGTTGGTTCTGTTTTAGGACGGTATCATCCGCACGGCGACGCTTCTGTTTACGATGCGCTTGTGCGTCTGGCGCAGGACTTTTCCCTGCGCTACCCGCTGGTAGACGGACACGGAAACTTCGGCTCCGTTGACGGCGACCCGCCTGCTGCTTATCGTTATACGGAAGCACGCATGAGTAAGATGTCGCTCGATATGCTGACGGATATTGAAAAAGACACGGTGGATTTCACATCGAACTATGACGATCGTTTAAAGGAACCGGTCGTTCTTCCGTCGAGATTTCCCAATCTTTTGGTGAACGGCTCGACCGGTATTGCTGTCGGCATGGCGACAAATATTCCGCCGCATAATCTCCGTGAGGTAATAAACGGCATTGATCTTTTGATAGACAATCCGGATGCGACCCTTCCAGAGCTGATGGAATGCATCAAAGGGCCGGACTTCCCCACTGCGGGCATTATCATGGGGCTTTCTGGCATTCGGGCAGCTTATGCGACCGGACGAGGCAAAATCATTCTACGCGCCCGTGCCGAAATCGAAGAAATGAAGAATAACCGTTTCCGTATCGTGGTGACGGAGCTTCCCTATATGGTAAACAAGGCGCGTTTAATTGAGAGCATTGCCGATCATGTAAAAAATAAACGAATTGAGGGTATTTCCGATCTGCGCGATGAGTCTGACCGCAACGGTATGCACTTTGTCATTGAATTAAAGCGGGATGCAAATCCGCAGGTGGTGTTAAACCGTCTCTACAGCTACACACAAATGCAGGAAACGGTCGGCGTTATCATGCTTGCTCTTGTGGACGGACAGCCGAAAATTTTGACGCTTAAGGAGTGTCTGTCGCATTATATCCACTTTCAGAGCGAGGTTATCCGCCGCAGGACGGAATTTGACTTAAAAAAGGCCAAAGAGCGCGAGCACATTTTAGAGGGCTTAAAAATCGCGCTGGACTTTATAGACGAGGTGATTGCCACCATCCGCGCGTCAAAGGACACGCCGCAGGCAAAAATCAATTTGATGGAGCGCTTTGGCCTTTCCGAGGCGCAGGCAACCGCCATCGTGCAGATGCAGCTCGGACGCCTTTCCGGATTGGAACGTCAGAAAATAGAAGATGAGCTCAGCGCTTTGAGAGTACGAATTAAAGAGCTTTTGGAGATTCTCGGAGACGAACATCTTGTAATGGAAATCCTCAAAAAAGAAATTGCCGTGATTCGGGATAAATATGGAGACGAACGCCGCACTGAGATTCAGCAGATAAGCGGCGAGGTTGACATTGAAGATTTGATTCCGGAAGAGGACTGCGTTGTAACGCTTACCCACTTTGGCTACATTAAGCGCCAGCCGGTGGATACTTATAAGCTGCAAAAGCGCGGTGGACGCGGCGTTGCAGGCATGAAGCACCGTGAGGAGGATTTTGTTGAAGAGCTCTTTATCTCTTTAACACATGAGAACGTATTGTTTATTACCAATAAAGGCCGGATGTATAAACTCAAGTGCTACGAAATTCCGGAGGGCGGCAGAACGGCGCGCGGAGCTAATATTGTTAATATTTTACCGCTTGAGAGTGATGAAAAGATCGCTTACATGATAAAGGTTCGGGATTTTGACGAGGATCACTTCCTTGTTATGGCAACGCGCAACGGTTTAATCAAACGCACGCCGCTTGACGCCTACCGAAATGTACGCAAGAACGGACTGATCGCCATCACGCTAAATGAAAACGACGAGCTTGCCTCGGCAAGACTGACCGACGGCGTAAGCGAGCTGCTGCTTGCGACGGAAAACGGCATGAGCATTCGCTTTGACGAACAGCAAGTACGTCCAATGTCCCGTACTGCGCGCGGCGTGCATGGTATAAAGCTGCGCGGCGACGATCACGTTATCAGCATGGCGCGTCTGCGCCAAGGCGCATATGTCATGACGGTCACGGAAAAGGGACAGGGCCGCCGGACAGAAATTTCCGAGTATCGTCCGCAGACGCGCGGCGGTTTCGGCAAGCTGAACTATAAGCAGACCGAAAAGCATGGAAAGGTCGCGGGTGTGCGCGTAGTCGGTGAGGATGAGGATCTGATTCTGATTGCAGACGACGGCATTATCATTCGTATCCGCGTAAACGATGTAAATGTGATGTCCCGCTATGCTTCCGGCGTGCGCGTTATGCGCCTTGCCGAGGGAAGCAAGGTTGTAACCTTTGCACGTGCGGAGCACGACGAGGAGCAGGAGACCGAAGCGGTTGAACAAAAAACTGCGGAGGAAGCCGATGCCGCTGAAGTGGCGCAAATCGAAAAGGACCTTGAAGAAGCAGAAAACGCAGATAGGAAAACGGAAGAATAACAATAAAAAAGAGCCGGTATACCGGCTCTTTTTTATTGTTCGGAAAGGAAGCGCCTTTTTAATAGCGTTCAGATAAACAGTCCGTCGATGAAAACCTTCCGGTTTTTGCTTTTGTAGGAGAACAGAGCTGTGCGGCTTACATCGTCCCATAAATAAGAAACATCAACTCTTTCCCCTGCTTCATCCGATGCATATACTGCAAAAATTGGCCGAGGCAGACGAAGGCGAAGTTTTGCGTGAATGGTTCCGGCGGCCTTTGCAGAAAGGGTGAATTCATTCTCTTTACAGGAAAGATCGAAAACGCGAGCTGAAGTACCGATAATGCGGGCAGACTCGCTCTCAATTTCTGAAAAATCAAATAACAGCGCGTTTTCTCCGGGGTAAATTGTTTTCTGCGTGAGAATGTCGAAATCACTTGTCAGCAGATCCGCATACAGTCCATTCATCACAAGAGGCTGATCTGATACGCTTTCGGTCATCACATTGGCAATGAGGTAAGGGCCGCGGTGCATCAGAAAATAATTCTGATCTGAAAAAGGGCGGCCGTCAAGCAGTGCGAGTCGGTGTACAAGTGACCTGTATTTCTCCCCCGCCTCTCTGGAAAGAGTGATCCGTGCGGGAGAAACAGAATAAACGGCAACACGGCCCTTGCCGCAGGAATAGACGCCGTCCTCCGGAGATTCAGAAAGATCCAGCAGTCGAAACAGATGAGAAGCCGGAGACGAATCGTGAAGCGTTCCGGTATTCCACCAGGAAGATACCGTATGATAGGGATCCGTCCCATCGCCGACATATAAAAGCGTCCCGCCGTTTTTTACCCACTGCGCCAAAGCCAGATGACAGGCAGGTGAAGCAGGCTTCATCCATTCGTAGCTTAAAATCAGAAGACGATAACAATCCAAATATCCCGCCGTACGTGTGATATTTTCAAATTGTACCGGACGGATCGGAAGACCGCATTTGACAAGCGGCATTGCCAGACCAAAAAAGTGCGGGAATGCGCCGGAAGCCACATAATCATGGAAAAGCGGTTCGTTTGCGGAGAGTTCTTTCATGAGAGAGTGGCTCTCATCTGCTGTATTTTCGCCGGCCTTTTGCTTTTTTAAAAGTGTGAGCAGCCGGTCGTTCAGCACGTTCACTCCTCCCTCTTCGGAAGAAACGTCGTCTGAAAATGTTCGCTGATACAATCCGCTGTCCGACATGAACAGACCGGTTTCTAAAAAGTCGTTGTCAAAGAAAGCCTCTTTTTGATCCATATCGCCCAAAAGCTGCGTTATGGCGCATAAAAGCGCGGCATAGCTTTCGGGTATCGGTTTTGCGCCCTCCATTTCTTCTCCTGGTGCAATCCCGCTTTTGATCTGAAGCTTTTTCGGATAGACGCCGCGGAAAACGCGCGTCGGCCAGGGGCATACTTCGTAGGTATGAATATCCGGATGCAGAAGAGAGGCGATCACCGTTTTTAAATAATTTTTGCGGAAATCCTCCCATGTATATTCGGGAAAATCCTCAACCGGATCGTGAAGGAACCACATTTTCCGTTCAGTACCGCGAACAAGCTCCTGCATGACGCCATATTCCAGAAAAGCAGTTTCAAAGGTGCGTTCATCGTATTTTCCAGCATAGACATTGCCGACACGGCTTGTTCCTGTCCAAACCTGTGCAATACAGCCGTCTACTGTTGGAATGTCGAGCAGTGTGGCTTCCGGACTTAGGATTTTCCACTGCGTGTAATTTACAAGACTGTGTGTGGGGACATAAAAAGCGATACGCTTTGCATATTTCGTCATGGCATATTCTTTGACCGACTCGCTTACACGTGAAAGCAGCCGTTTATAGAGGTAAACCTTCAACCGTGAGGCGCGGTAGCGTGCTTCTGAAGAAATATGAGGCGCCGTCCAGTCCTCGCCGTAAAACAGCCGGTACTCCCGCTTGAAGCCTTCGGAATAACCGCTGTCATCCCAGAACTCCGGCTCCTCCAGATGGACGGCCTCGGCGCCTGCGTCAACCGCCGCCTTCAGGCGGTCTGCGAGATAATCGGAAAAAGCGACGCTTGGAACAAGGTAGGGTGTATCCACACCGTGCAGAATTGGATTGCCGTTTCGGTCGGTCTGGCTTTCGTCCCAGTGTGATATGCCGTCCCACTCTCCGTTTAAGAAATCCTGATATGGTCCCCATGCGCTTCCGGCCATAACATGGACGATATATCCTTTTTCGCGGTATGCCCTGATGCGTTCAGGCATACCGCTGTCAATGCCGTACACCATGACAAAATCAACCTGCAAATCGATTTCAGGAGACCAGTCTCTGCTCTCCTGAAAGCCCGTCAGAAGTTTTTCGCGTTTTCTGATATATGCCATCTTTTGAAACCCCCATATTTTCTTATAGAAAGAAACATTCGTTTTACAGCAAAGATCCTTCTCTTATATAGCATATAGTTATTGCTTTTGCAAGACTGTTTTTGGAGTTTGGACGCATAATTTTTCTCCTTTCGTCAACGCTATCTGTAAGATTGCTTTGTCAGAAGAGAGAGAAGGAGGTTTTTCCTTTGTTCCAAAACAGTTTAAGTCCTTTGTGCGAAAAAGAGCCGCCGGTGCAGTACACATGGCTTTCCAGCGAAATCAGGTGTGAAGCTGCTGTAATCGGCGGAAATATTACCGGATGTGTAACAGCGGCAGAGCTCGCCCGAAGCGGCATTGATACCGTACTGCTTTCGGCGCAGCCGGTCGGCAACGAAAGCGCCGGCGTCATTCCGGCCATGCTGCAAACTGGTCTGCTGACGATGGGCGCACTATCCAAAAAAACCGATATGGAGACGGCGGTAGCTGCTTTCCGAGATTTTGCACTTGCCGCAGATCAGATGGAAAAAGAGGCGGCGGAAAACGGCATTTCCTTTACAAGAAGAGATGTTCTTTTTTGCTCGGACGACGAAAAGGATATGACGATGCTTGAAGAGGAATACCGTTTAAGGCGGCATAATGGGCTTCCGGCAGTTTTTCTTTCTGCGGATGCCTTACGCGAACAATATTCCTTTTCTGCAAAGCGTGCGCTTTTGATTGCCGACGGCGCTGTAGCAGTAGATCCGGTGCGGATGAGCCAGCATTATGCGGCGAAGGCCGCATCAGGCGGCGCGCGCGTTTTTGAACAAACAGATGTGCTTGAGGTGTGCCGTGACAAGGAATTGTACCGAATAAAAACAGCAACAGGACGCGAGGTTTTTGCAAAGTATCTGGTGCTGGCACAGCCTTTTTCAATTGATGGGATCAATGAGCTGCGCGTCAGACGCCGCGTTTATGCTTCTGCTTCTGCGCCATGCTCCGACTTTTCGGGATATGAGTCCAAAGCGGCACTCTTTTTTTGCGATCGTTCCCTTTCCATTTTTACTGCTGAAGATGAACGAATCGTCGCATTTGGAACAGAAAGCGCCCTGACCTCCCGAGCACCGCGCCGGACACGCCGGTTCGAGCAGCTTGAAGAGCGGTGCGGAGAGCTGCTTTGCGGAACGCGCCCCGTCTTTCCAGATCGCCGCGCGAGTCAGCTATATCAGGCGACACGAGACGGTCTTCCAATGATTGGCGCGGTGTCAGAAGCTGCCGAGGACAACAATATGCTTGCGGCAATTCCCTCCTCACCCGACGAGATGACTGCTGCGATGCTGGCCGCTCCAATCATCAGCGCGCTTTGTGCGGGAAAGCACCCGTATAATCCGTATGCGCCTGAAAGAAGCTGAAAAACGTATGGTTAAGCTTTGAAAATAAGAGCTTCCAAATATGTTTGGTTGCAAAAATGGAAAAACGAGATGCTAAAAAGCATCTCGTTTTTTTGAATTCATGACAGGACTGTTGAAGATTCGCTTATCAGAGCACAATCCGTAAAAACTGATACGAAACTAACAGACAAAATCTGCGCTTGCACGTTCTTTCGCCCATGCGCCGATCACCTGTTTTACTTCAACATGGATAGGATTTGTCTGATATGCCGCTTCGGATGCTTTGGAATCGAACATGCAGCAAAGCACAGCGTCAAAGTTTCCTTCTTTATAGGTACGGGAAAACGAAATGGACAAAAGTCCTGGGATAACGCCCTGCATGGCGACGAATTTGTCATGCAGGAACTGCATCTTGAGATCGAAAGCATCTGCTTTTATTTCATCCTTGAATTTCCACATTACAATATGGCTGACCATATAAAAACCTCCTTTGGATCGGGTGTCTTTTTACCAGTATAACATATTCCGCAAACAGAAACAACGTTGAAACAACGTTGTGTAATGAAAAAGGATATGATATAATGAGTAAATCATTAAAGGAGAGGTTCTGAGAACGCTCTTACGGCGCTTCCTGACATTTATTATCAATAAGGATTGATTCTTTGAGGATGCAGCCGGGAAAACATACGGTGATATAACGAGCGGTCAAAAAGGATAGGAGGAATACGGCTTCATGGCAGTTTTAAGAAAAGAAAATCTGTTTTCTGATATGGATGGTACGCTGCTGTCAGACGACAAAAAGGTGTCGCAGGAAAACCTTGCGGCAATCCGGCTTTTCGTCAAAGCGGGCGGACGGTTTTCTGTGGCAACCGGACGGAGTGAAGTCATTGCCGCCCCTTTTTTATCCGATATTCCTTTGAATCTTCCTGCAATCGTTTATAATGGTGCGGCGGTATATGATTTTAGGATGAACCGCTTTTTGTATCAGGCGGAGCTTCCGCGAAAGACGGTACGCACCTTTGTAAATGCGGCGCTTTCCGTCTATCCGGAGGTGTGTGCGGAGGTATACACCAATGGCGTTATTCAGCTTTTAAACCGCAGCGGCGTGATGGATCATTACATACCGAACGAAAATCAGCCCTACGAATATCAAACGCTGGAGGACTTCGGACTTTGCATGAAGCTTTTGTTCTATGGAGAAAATGCAAAGCTTCATAAGATCGAAAAAAAGCTGTATGAAATAACAGGAGGAAAAGGATTTCAATCCACTTTTTCGGCGCCTTATTATCTGGAGATTCTGCCGGAGGGGGCCTCAAAGGGGACGGCACTCTCCTGGATTTTTGAGCACTGCGGCGTTGATCCAAAGAGTACTGCGGCGATTGGTGATTTCTACAACGATGTTGCCATGCTGGAGCTTGCCTCGCTTGGCGCGGCGCCGGCTAACGCGCCGGAGGATGTACAGTCTTCTGCGGATGTGATTGTAAAGGACAACGAACACAGCGCGGTCGCCGACTTGATCGACCGCTATCTCATGAACTAATATAATGGATAATACAGCGGAGCGGAATTTCGTTTCGCTGTATTTTTTTAAATAATTATTGAAAAACAATAAAAAATACTTGACATGCGAAATTAGCCGCGCTATGATAGGAATAAAGGAGGAACCAATCCATGCAAAATGAAAAGAAATCGATATTTGTTTCGATACTGCTTGTGAAAATTTTATTTGTTTGTCTGCTGGCCGCACCGTTTCTGCTTCCGTTTTTCATCGGATGGTATGTTTCGCTGAGTGCGGATCTCCAGGACGTTTACTGGCCTGCCATGATTATCGCCTATCTCTGTCTGGTTCCGGCGGGAATTGCGATCATCTGTATGGATCATTTGCTGCTGAATATCCGAAAGAAAATGGTTTTTGTTAAAAAGAATGCGGATTATCTTTACACAATATCCTGGTGCGCCTACGCTGTGTGCCTGCTCTTTTTGGTCATGGGTTTTTGGCGTCCGCTTGCGTTTGTCGTAAGCTTCGCCGCATTTTTTATCGGCGTTGTACTGCGGGTGGTTAAAAACGTCTTTCGACAGGCAATTGCAATCAGAGAAGAGAACGAATATACCATATAGCAAAAGGAGGACCGACTGTTTTGATTGTCGTAAATTTGGACGTGATGATGGCAAAGCGCAAAATATCGTCAAATGAGCTGGCCGAACGGGTCGGCATCACGCCCGCCAATCTTTCGATATTAAAGACCGGAAAGGCCAAGGCTGTGCGTTTTTCCACATTGGAAAAGCTCTGCAAGGAGCTTAAATGCCAGCCGGGCGATCTTTTGGAATACACAGAAGTGGAGGATCCCTATGAACGCTGATTTTATGATGCAAAGACCGATGAGGCCGCAGTCCGCACATAAACCATCCAGACAGCGCCAAAAGCCGGATTTGAGCTGTGCGGTGGCAAACGGTATGGAAAAGGGCCGTCGAATCGCGGCTGTCTGCTGTCTGGCGGCCGCCTATTTCGGAGTAGACAGTATTCTGCATGGCTCGCTTGCCATAATGGCGTCGGTTTCCGCAGTTCTGACTGCGGCAGTAAGCGCCGTTCTGCTTTATAAAAACGGCGCGGCTTTTCATGCGCATCATCTTATGCTACTGGCAGCCGTATTGCTCTGCGGCGCAGGCATGAGTATTGTTTCTTCCGGCGTGACAAAATTGGCTGCGCTGTTTTCCTTTTTGATTCTGCTGCTGTCCTGGTGCTATCTGGTGTGCCGCCCGTCTCAAAAAGGAGACGGAAATGTATACGCCTTCTGCGATACGATCTTTGCCTGGTTTGTGATGCCGTTTGCCGGGTTTTCCGGCCTCATTGCCGCATTGTTCTGCCCTGACAGAAAAAAGAGGGAGAAAAACGGACATCCGGTTCTTTGGACGCTGGTGGGCCTTCTGGTCGCTATTCCGATTACGGTTGCCGCGGCGTGGCTTTTGCTGCGCGGCGATGAGCTGTTCAACAAAATCATGAAGGTGATTCTGGAGGATTGGTGGAGATATTTAAAGGATTTCCTGCTTTCCGTACTGGTCGCCGTTCCGTTTGCAAGCGCACTGTATTCTGCGCTGGATGTGAACCTGTCCTCCTATTTCCCGCGTGAGGAGATTGCGCAGAAAACGTATACGGGTATCCGCGTTCTCCGCTGCTGTCCGCATGCGGCGGCGCTTGGGGCAACCATTCCGCTCTGCGTGCTGTATCTTCTCTTTTTCGGCGTACAGGCCGGTTATTTCCTTTCGGCTTTCCGCAGTTATCTGCC
Source organism: uncultured Oscillospiraceae bacterium (assembly GCA_900543295.1). Taxonomy (GTDB): domain Bacteria; phylum Bacillota; class Clostridia; order Oscillospirales; family Ruminococcaceae; genus Paludihabitans. The sequence goes on from UQQY01000003.1 coordinate 10,933, forward strand.
GGACGGCTTTACCTTTGCAGAGTATGCAAGACGCGGCTTTTTTGAGCTGTGCATCGTATCAGTCATCAATCTGGCGGTTATTTTGCTCGCAGTGTTTTTCTGCCGGCGAAGTGAAAACGGAAAGGGCGGCGTTCTTCGCTTTATCACGGGAACGCTTTCCGCAATGACGTTGGCGCTGATTGTTATTGCCATAAGCAAGATGGCGCTTTACGTCTCATCCTATGGACTTACGCGTCTGCGCTTTTATGTCACAGCTTTTATGCTGTTTCTGGCATTCGTATTTCTGTTTTTGCTTCTTTATGCCGTTCTGCCCCGTTTTTACGCGGTTCGCTGCATCCTGGTATCTCTTTTCGCCTTTCTTCTCTTATTCTCTATGGCCGATGCGGATATGCTTATCGCCAAATACAATGTAAGCCGCTATCTTGCAGGCCGGACGGAAGAGCTTGACTTAAACTATTTTGACGAGCTTTCCGACGCCTCTGTAACGGCGCTGCTGCCTGTTGCGCAGGCGGACGGCAAGGAGCCTTTTAAAGAGAATGCGCAGGCGCGGATTACCCGCTTCCTCTCGCAGTATGAGAGCACACCGGCACTGGAGAGAAGCCTCGTCGATATGCTTGCCTATCATTCTGCCAAGACAAATGCGGACGGATTTTTGAAAAGTGATCTGAAGGTTACCGTTACAGTCCAGTTTCCTTCTTATTATGAAATCCAATCGGTAGGGCTTTACGGCGAAAGCTTCAGCGAGGGTATGCAGAATGCGGACGGCAGCTCGATAACAGAGGAACAGCCGGTCTTTACCTTCGCTCCAATTCTCACAGAAGCAGAAGAGGTTTATGTTATCGTGAGGGAAAGCGACGGATATGAATATCGTTCGGGGCCGATACGTCTGTCTCCGGAAAACAAAACGGAGAAGCTGTATGTTGCGCTGAATTATGATTATGATGTCTATGATTCGGATCTTCGGATCAGCAAAACGCCTTTCTCAGATGATGAATAGTTGGAATAGCGCCTGCAATCGAAAAAGATGAAAATCATTTTGTTCGATATGCTGCGATTAACAGTAATTTTGTTATAATCAAATATATAAGAGAATTAACGTGGGGTTTATATAAAAGTATGTTTATCGCAGCAACAAGTGTGGTACGCTGTCATGAAAACCTCCTGCATAAAGGGCCGGCTGCTGCCGGCTTTTTCCCTTTAAAAAATAATTTTCTTTTTTTGAAATTATGTCTTGACATAACGCCTTTTAATCGCTAAGATGTAGGTGCACAGGGGAAAACCCGATTATTTATGAAAAAAGAGGTGCAGTTATGATGCGCAATCGTATCAAAACGTTTTACCTGATCCACCATTCCCATACCGACATTGGCTATACGGATTTGCAGGAGCAGGTAGTCTACAACCACATCAATAACATTCGTCAGGCTGTCTCGATCATTCGCTATGGTATTGAACACAACACGCCGGAAAAGGATTTTGTCTGGAACTGCGAGACATATTACTGTGTAGAGCGCTTTTTGGAGGCGGCTTCTGAAGAGGAAAAGGAACAGTTCTTTGAACTGGTTCGCCGCGGCAATATCGGCCTTTCCGGAACCTATCTGAACTTTAACGATTTGGCAGACCGCGACGCACTGTTTCGCCGTACTGCCGCGATGCAGAAAACCTGCACCGAATACGGCGCGCCGGTCAAAGCCGCTATGAACGCAGACATCAATGGTATTTCTATGGGCGGCCGCGACGCACTGATTGAAAACGGCATTGCTTTCCTTTATACAAATATTCACACGCATCATGGCATGTATCCGCTTTATAAAAATCAGGTTCCCTATTGGTGGGAGGCGGAAAACGGAAAACGGCTGCTTGTTTGGAGCGGTGAGCACTATAATCTTGGCAATGCGCTCGGCTTAAACAGTAATACCAATGTAAGCTTTCATCCGAACGAGCCGTCCTTCAAAACGGATGCGGAAAACGAGGAGTATCTGAACAACCTGCATGAAAACATTGAGCGCCGCCTTTGCGCCTATGAAGCAGACGGCTATCCGTATGACTTTGCCGTTACAAGCATCTCAGGCGTATTCAGCGACAACGCCCCGCCGAATCCGGCGCTGATCTATAACGTAAATGCATATAATGCCCGCTTCGGTGATGAAGTCACGCTGAAGATGGTCACGATTGAGCAGTTCTATGAAGCGATCCGCGACAAAATAGCGGATGCGCCGATCTACCGCGGCGATTTAAACGACTGGTGGGCGAACGGCGTCGGCTCTACTCCGTATGCGGTCAAGCACTATAAAGAGGCGCAGCGCCTTTCCCATATATGTGACCGTTTGGAGGAAAAAACCGGCGTACACAATGCAAAGCTCGCTGATACCGCAGATGAGAATATGCTGCTGTATGCAGAGCACACATGGGGGCACTCCTCCACGATTGGCAATCCGTATGACACGATGGTTTTAAACCTCGACATGCGCAATAACAGCTATGCTTCCAAGGCGCATGAGGCCAGTGCAATGCGGAAAAACGAGCAGTGCCATCTGCTTGGGGACAAATTGAGCTATTATAATACGCACGGCCGAGTAAAAGTGATAAATCTGGGGCGCACTGCCGGAAAACGTCCGGTTGAGTTCTATGTCGAAACCGGACTGATGAAAAAGGTTCGTGTAATCGATGAGAAAACCGGCGAGGAGCTGAAAACGCAGATTTCTTCACATCCGCGCGGTCAGCTTGTCAGCTGCATTGCTTTCTTTGAAGCAGGCGAGGAAAAGATCTTTTCCTATGAAATGCTTCCGGCGGAAAAAGCGTATCTTGCCGATAACTTTGTCTATTCGTCCGAGCCATATGTCGGACAGGAGCGAATCCGTGATATTGTAAACGGGAAAATTGACACCGAAACCGTAATGCTCCCCTACTCCATCGAAAACAACTGGTTTAAAATTTCCTATCGCATCGGCGAAGGGATCACATCGTTCTATGATAAACAAAGCGGCAGGGAGCTGCTTTGTTCGGGGGAAAGCGCGTTCTTTACCCCACTTTATGAAAATACGGAGATCCGCCGCGATACATATGAGGATCGCCGCCGGATTGGCCGCAATATCCGCGGGCAGCACGCCAAACTGTATCAGGGAGAGCTTTCCGACGTAGAAGTGCTTGACCAGGGAGCAGTTTTTGTAACGGTTAAGCTGACATTCAAGCTGAAGGGCACCTATCACAGTGCGGTTATCATTAAGTTGTACCGCGATCTGCCGAAGTTTACGTTTAAATATCAGATTGCAAAAACACTTTCTGAGGATATCGAGAGCGTATTTTTGCCGCTTTCGCTCAATCTGCCAGAGGCAGAGCGCTTTATTACAAAAGGCGGCGTTGCTATGCGTCCGGGCATCGACCAGCTTCCGGGAACCTGCAAGGAATATTATATTGCAGACAACGGTGTGGCTTATTGCACGGCGGAAGCGAGCTATCTTGTCGGAACACTGGATACGCCGCTTTTGTATCAGGGCGAGATGCGGCATCACCCAGTCTCGCTTTGCACAAACGATCCGGCGGATAACCGCCGTCCGCTGTATAGCTGGATTATGAACAACACATGGGAAACCAACTTTAAAATGGATCTTTCCGGCTTCTGTGAATTCTGCTACTCATTTGAGCGGGTGGAAGGCGCGAACGGCAAAGCGGCGCTTGACCTTCTTGCAGACAGCGATTTGGGCGAGGTTGCCTTTATCTACGATGAAAAGTAAAAGAGAAGCGATTCTCAGGAGAGACATGATATGAGACGGTCTGCCGAAGGCTGAACAGGATAAAAGGGTATTTCTTTACTTTGGCGCTGTATATCATTGTTTGGTTTTCACTGAATGACTACAGAACGCAGTACGGCGAGTACGGAGAGGGAAAACTTCGGCGAAGAATACACGGATCAACCGATCTATACGGAGACGAAAAGCCTTCGTATCAAATTTTGTGCAGTCTTTAAAAAGGAATAAGAATTAAAAAGCGAACGTATCTGACCCTATCAGATACGTTCGCTTTTTCTGTGATAGATTTAGTGCGGAATACGCTGTACTTCAATAGCGTCAGCCGGTTTTTTCTTATCCGCAAGATTGGCGTTCATCCTGATGAAGGAAACACGGATGTCATTTTCTTCATCATCTACGGTAAGAATAGAAGTATCAAGCTGAATAGACTCGGTTTCTTTCATCATGGGGTATCGCCGCGCAAGCACGCTTCCCGGCTCTTCCCCTATCAGATTGGTACTGATCTCTCCTGCTCCGCCCGCTACGCGGATCATTGTAACGGTATCCTCTTTGCCCTTCGGGAGGCTCTTATCCTCGCCGAAAAAGAAGATATACGGCGTTCGTTTGTCCTCATAGCAAAGCCCTTCGTCCTGTCCGGCAATCAAGACGCCGCCGGTCGTATGATCCACGCCCCATATCTCTTCAATTTCGGCAAGCGTTTTGTTAAGATAATTGCAGGCATAGTCCGGCGTTTTTTCTTCCTCTCCACAGCCGGAGACGAAAATCGCCGGTATCAGCAGAGCGAAAAGGAGTACGACAATGCGCCGCTGTTTCATATGGCATCTTCCTTTCTGATGAAAAGCCGTTTTACCATAAATATGCTTCGCTGTTCGGCATCCTCAAAACCTCTTTCAACTCCATCTTTCCGTCCCGTTTGTCAATGGCGTACAGCACCAAAGGATCTTGATACTTACTTCCAATAAAGGAGAAATCCGCATCACCGCCGCAGGCTCCGTCTACCACAAAATCAACCGGCAGGCTTCTGAGCACCTCGTTATTTTCATCCAGAATGGAAATGGACTGATCCGCAGGATCGGCAGTACCGTAGAAATCAATATAAAAATCCATCAGATTTTCCCCGTCGCATTGCAGAGTTGAAAAAAGGTTTTCCCCCCGATCGGGAAAGTGAATCAGCTTTTTGATCTCGCCGGTCTGGCAGTCATAGGTATAATAGGTCGTTTCGTAGATATATTCCGCCGGAGGATGCGAACCATCACTCGTGGCGATGATAAAATAATGATCCTGCACAGTGTTGACAAACGCGTTGTCGCCCTTTTTCATGTCCGGCAGAAGAAACTCGTTCGCTTCCAGCGTTTTCAGATTCACGTCGACCAGAGTATTGATTTGCTGTCCGCTGTTTCCGTCCCATTTGGTGAACATCACATGATTTCCAAGATAGTACGGAGCGAAAACAAAAGAAGAATCCGATTCATAAAGAAGCTCGGGCGAAAGGCTTTTTTCAGAAAGCTCGCTTAAAGCAACGCGTTCCAACCTGACCTTTCCGTTATAGCCGGTATACATGTAGAGATAGCCGCGATGTATAGCGTAATACCACGAGCCGCTGCCCAGCCCGTAGGGAAGCTGGCAGACTTTTTCGCGCGTGCAGTCGTCCGGCGAAAAGGCGTACAAATTCACCGTTTCATATCCTTCGTCATCCTGATCGATGCAGTCAATGTACAGCTTTCCATTATAATACTGGAAGAGATCATTTTGACCGTGAAAATAGGCGCTGCATGTTTCGTCCCAATGGCGGCATTCCGGCCGGTTGCACACAAGCTGCGCAGACAGCGTTTCCTTATCCACAAAGTAAATCCAGCCGCCGCATTTTACATAATAGCCGTTTTCAGCCGGCATAACGGGGGGCATTGGAGTACTCACGCCGAATTGGGTGGGAAAATCCGTCTCCGCATTGTAGGCGTCGGGCAGATCGTCATAGTAAGAGGGCGGCGGAACATCGTCGCAGCCCGTCATGCACAGGACGAAGAAGAGACACGAGAGAAAAAGAGACAGAAGCTTTTTCATGCTTTTGTTTCAAGATGCGGCGTGGGCGAATACCCGCCGTAGGAAACGTCATGTCCGCCATAAGCGTATTTTGCAGTACCATAGTCCGGACAAGACACAAATGCCGTCACAGTCGTTCCGGAGTTTGTTTCCTTTCTATCAGTAGTAGAACTGGCAGTAGGGCCGTCAGAGGGAATATTGAATTCAAGTTTAACGTGAGCGGTTAAACCGGCGGTTGCAGTAAAGGTGGTTTTTGCCGTGCCGCTTTTTTCTCCTCTTGTCGCATAGCCCCACAGTGTTTGTCCTTTCCAGGTGATATGGTTCGAAGAACTGCTGCCCGTTCCGTTTACTTTGGCCGACACTTTGCTCGGCAGCATGGCGGCCGCACAGAAGACGACGGCAAGCGCGAGCGCAAAATTGGACAGTCTTTTTGCGGTTGTTTTTTTCATTGAGAACGCTCCTTTCATGATGAACATATTTCGGCTTTGAATGATTTTGTGATCGTTTCAGTCAATGATCCATGGCGCGCTGCACAAAAAAGGATTAAAAATGTATTCATATTTGATGATTTTATTGTATCAAGGAAAAATTATCTTGTCAATATCTTTCAAAATGATTAGAATAAGATTTTAATCCATTCTTTTTATTAAGATGACATAAAATAAGATTTTCAGGAAATGAAAAAAGAAAGGCATAGAACAGAGTAAATTACTCATTCTATGCCTTTTGTTGTATCAAATTAAAATCGTGCGGTTATGCTTCAAACGGGAGAATTTTTCCTTCCTCGGCGGCGCGGAGCCCCGTTTCCATCAGGCGCATCACGCGCATGAGCTGATCGTGACGGATAAGCTGCGTTTCTTCGCCGTCAATCGCCGCCATGACGTTGCGGTAGAAATCTTTGATGTCGGATTTAACCGGTACGATGTCTTCCGTTTCAATGGTCTCGTCGGTGCGCGGCGCCATGGTTTTGGTAAGGCCTGCCGCCGTTTTGACCGGAACTGCGTCGTTTTTGTCCCAGCTTTTGATGCGCACCATACGGCCCTTGCAGCTGAAATCATCAATCTGAGCGGAACCGTTTTCACCCAGCATATACCAGCGCGGCAGCTCGATAAAATTGCTTGTGCCAACCTCCAAAAGGGCGGTCTTGCCGCTTTCAAAGGTCAGGATCATGGTAAAGCCGTCGTCCACTTCATAGTTTGTGACGTGATTTACCTTGCAGTATACGGTTTTCACCTTTTCCGGCACAAACAGCAGCATCTGATCCAGAATATGCACGCCCCAGTCGAGCATCATGCCGCCACCGTGCTCCTTCTTGCCGCGCCAGTCGCCCGGAATGCCGCGTGAACCATGAACGCGCGACTCGATGTTGAACACATCGCCGAGAAGCCCCTCGTCGTAGATTTTCTTCATCGTGAGGAAATCCTCGTCCCAGCGGCGGTTCTGGTGTACGGTAAAGATCTTTCCGCTTTTGTTTGCCGCGTCGATCATTTCCTGCAAATCGCCGCTCGAAAGTGTGACCGGCTTTTCGCTCACGACATTTTTGCCTGCATGCAATGCGGCGACCGCAAGCGGTTTGTGGCAGTCGTTCGGCGTAGAGGTGAGAATCATATCAACGCTTTCGTCTGCCAGCACGTCTTCAAAGCTGTCATAAGCGCGGTAGCCAAGATCGCGGGCCGCCTGCTGGCGCTCTTCCTTGATATCGTACATACCGGCAAGCTCCAAGCCTTCGATGCCGCTTTCGATCAGCTCGCGGTGCCAGTTACCCATTCCGCCAAAGCCAACAATGACAATTCTGTGTTTGTTCTTGCTCATATCCGCAATCTCCCTTATGCCCACCACATTTTGTCGAGCTTTTCATGCGTCAGGACTTCTTTCAAGAACGTGATCGCCTTATCAAGTCCCTCTTCAACGGTCATCAGCGAATCCTCGTGCTCGATAGAAAGCACATGGTCATAGCCGGTCATGACAAGGTTTGACACCATATCTTTCCAGTAGGCATAGTCGTTTCCGTAGCCGCAGGAGCGGAAAATCCAGCTTCGGTTGATTTCATCTCCATAAGGCTTGGTATCCAGTACGCCGTTGAGCATAGTGTTGTATTTGTCAACCTTCGTATCCTTTGCGTGGAAGTGGAAGATAGCGCCGGCCTTTCCGAGAACGCGGATCGCATAAGCCGGATCGATCCCCTGCCAGATCAGGTGCGACGGATCGAAGTTTACGCCGATCTCCGGTCCGACTGCTTCGCGCAGTCTGAGGGCTGTCTCCGGATTGTAGACGCAGAAGCCCGGATGCATTTCGAGCGCGAATTTATGTACGCCGTGCTCTTTGGCAAAGGCAACTTTTTCTTTCCAATAGGGAATGAGTTTTTCTTTCCACTGCCACTTGACGATTTCGCTGAAATCGTCTGGCCACGGGCAGACGACCCAGTTCGGGTGCTCGGAGGTTTCGCAGTCGCCCGGACAGCCGGAGAAGCAGTTTATCACCTCAACGCCCAGCTTTTCAGCAAGCAGAATTGCGCCGGTCAGATCGTCGTCAAATTGCTTGGCAAGCGTCTTGTTCGGATGCAGAGGATTTCCGTGTGCGGAAAGACCGCTGATTTCCATATCGTATTTTGTAAAAAGGTCTTTGAATTCCTGCAATTTTGTCTCGTCGCTTAACAGCACGGCCGGATCAGCATGCGCCTTTCCGGGAAAGCCGCCGCAGCCGATTTCGACCGCTTCGACTCCCTTCGGCTTTAGGTAAGCCAACACCTCTTCCAGAGGCTTGTCGCCCATGAGATTGGTCAAAACGCCAAGTTTCATTTTGAAAACTTCCTTCCTTATTATAATGCGCTGATATAGGCGTAATCCCTGCGGATTGCCTCAAGCTGCTCTTCCAAATCCTCCGCGGCTTCGCTTTCGACAACAGCCCAATCGAAGTTCTGCGCTTTGGCGTATGCGCAGATCGTCTTCAGATCAACGTTTCCCGCACCGGCAAGCGTGCCTTCTTCCATGTTTCCGTCTTTTGCGTGGAAGATACCCGTGCGGCCTTCATATTTTCTGAGATAGACCATCGGATCTTCGCCGCCGCGGTATACCCAATATACGTCAAGCTCCAGCTTCAGTTCCGGCATTTCCTCTGCGAGGATGTCGATCAGGTATTTGTTCTCGTCCTTTTGGAATTCATGCGCATGATTGTGGTAATACAGCTCCATACCGGCGGCCTTAATCTTCGGCAGGGCGGCGGAAAGCTTTCTTGCTACCTCTTTTGTATCTGCTGCGGTTTTAATCTCCGACCATGGACAGATGATACGGTGATTGCCGATTGCTTTGTGAAACGCAATCATATTGTCCGTATCGTCACAGATTTCCTCAATCGGAATATGCGCGCCCATGGCCTCCGCGCCGTATTTTTTGAGCCAGCCGGAGACTTCCTCCGCACTGTGTCCGAAAAAGCCCGCAAATTCAAGACCTTCATAGCCGATTTCAGATGCGGCCCTGATGCCCGCCTCCAGATCGTCCTTGCAGAGTGTGCGAATGGCATACATTTGAACGCCGTATTTCATTTTAAGTCCTCTTTTCTATATAAAAGGATAAGAAAGCAGTATCGAATAAGCTCTGCTTTTCAATCAGAACATCAGGCTGCGGATCAGTTTGATGGTATAATCGACGCCTGCATCGCCAAGCGCGCCCTCTCTCCAAATGTCGGAGTGCGGCTCAATGGCGAGCGTGCCGTCATAACCTTTTGCATACAGCACTGCCATAAACGCGCCCCAGTCGGTCTGATCCATGCCCGCAGGCGGATCGTCAAAACGTTCGCCGTCGATGAGCATGCTTCCCTTGATATGAACGTGTGCAAAACGATCGCCCCACTTTTTCATTTCGGAGAGATAATCCGCTCCCTTTGCATAGCGGCTGTGCGACGGATCGTATTTAATCCAGAGATCTTTTAAGTGCCCGTGAATCACGCTCCACGCCGGGTCGGAGTGGATAAAGTTGCCCCAGCGGCAGTTGCAGGTTGCAATTTTGATGCCATAGGGCTTTGCGAATTCGATCAGCTCCGAAAGGTAGTCAATCGCGCAGGTGTAATTTTCATAAAGCGAAAGCTCCTTGACATAATCCACACCCAGTACATAGACAGGGCAGCCAAGCACCGCCGCCGCTTCAATAAGCGTATGATCGGCGATACGCTCGGCCTCGTTTACGCTTCCGTCAGAAAGCGTTTTCTTTCCGGCCCAGCGGCCCACCGATCCGGTGAAAAGGCCCAGTTCATCGAGGTTTTTCTTAATCTCCGGCGCGCGCTCGCCAAATTCGGCATAACGATCCGGTTTGGCCGCATTCACACAGAATTCAACGAAGTCGAGGCCCTGCTGTTTAATTTTTTCAAAAGCTTCCCTTTCAAAGCTGTAGCTGATGATACCAAGTTTCATCATAATTCCTCCTGATTCTGTTCGTTTAAACGGGCACGGATGGCAGAAAGCAGCCACGGTATACCGTCATGACGGAAGGCGCCGTTTATGATAAGGTCGGCGCGGTTCCTGGTCGGTTCGATCAGCTCGTCATGGCGGAAACGCACGGTATCCATATAGCGGTCAGTAATTTCCTCTATGCTTTGGCCCCATTCCATATGGCGGCGAAGCCTGCGGAAGAACCGCTCTTCCGGCCTTAGCTCAACGAAAAGCCTTAAATCGCAGCGTGTATAAATTTCAGGGAGATACAGTGCAAACAACCCCTCTATAATGACAACATCCGCCATGCCGTTCAACGCCCGGTCAAACGACTGGTACAGCCGAGGCAAATCAAGCGCATCCGGATGGTTGTGCTCCGGATATTCCCTGCCGGAAAACGGCGCAATTACCGTGGGCGGGTTCGCCTTAAAATAGGAATCCATATGAAGCACCTCAACCGCATATTCTGCAAGGGCTTCCTTTAATAAATCCGCAAGCGTGGATTTTCCGCTGCACGTTCCTCCCGCAATGCCGATGACAAGCGGCTTTTTATCAGTCATTCAGATAGACCGGCCTGCCGGTTTTTGCAGATTCGTAAATTGCTTCGAGAATCTGGGTTACGACTGCGGCCTGCTCCGGCAAAACAGTGAGCGGAGTTCCCTTCGTGATTGCATTGATCCATGTACGGCATTCAAAGTCCTGCGGCTCGCCGCCCAGATCGCCCTCAAAGTAGTCAACGCCGCCGGATTCAAGGTTCGGCTCTTCTATGTACTGCTTGTTGTACTTGACGCCGTTGATGCGAAGGCCGCCCTTCATGTCTGCGCCTGCCTTTGTTCCGCAGAGAGAGGTTTTCGCTTCATCCACGTCGAGGGAATTGAGCGCCCAGCTTGACTCGAGGATAATGGTTGCGCCGTCCTCCATGGTAATGAAGCCGAAAGCGGAATCCTCAACGGTGAATTTCTCCGGATCCCAGTCGCCCCATGCGTTTCCAGCTTCTTTCTGATCCCCGAGCTTTTTGTAGGTAGTGCCGACCACCATTTTCGGTTTATAGTTATTCATCATCCACAAAGTTAAATCGAGCGCGTGCGTACCGATGTCGATCAGCGGACCGCCGCCCTGCTCGTACTCGTTTAGAAACACACCCCATGTCGGAACGGCACGGCGTCTGATGGCATGAGCTTTTGCAAAATAGATTTCACCAAGCTCGCCGTTTTCACAGGCGCGCTTTAAGTACTGAGAGTCCGGACGGTAGCGGTTCTGATAGCCGATGGTGAGGATTTTTCCAGTTTCCTTTGCAACCGCGACCATTTCTTTTGCTTCTGCATACGTTTTTGCCATTGGCTTTTCGCACATAACGTGCTTGCCGGCGCGCATGGAGTCAATCGAGATGAAGCTGTGCGAGCGGTTCGGCGTTAAAACGTGTACCGCGTCAATGCTTTCGTCCTTCAGCAGCTCCTTGTAGTCTGTGTAGACCTTCGCATCCGGCGTGCCGTACTCCTTGGCTGCTTTGACCGCCTTTTCTTCGATAATATCGCAGAACGCGACAAGCTCCGCCTCTTTTATTTTTTTAAGAGCTGGAAGATGTTTTCCGTTTGCGATACCTCCGCATCCGATGATACCGATTCTAACTTTTTCCATGGTGACACTCTCCTTATAAATTTCGCGAGACGACCGATTCCCGCTCGATCAGCTCGTGTGATAAGACAATTTTTTGTGCGCGGTTGTCTTCACCTTGTATGGCGGAGAGCAAAAGCTCCGCCGATTTGTAACCGATTTCATAACGCGGCTGCTTCACCGTTGTGATGCCTGGCAGATACGCCTCCGACAAAAGAGCGTTGTCAAAGCCCATCACCGAAATATCGTCCGGTACACGAATTCCCGCTTCGGCAAACGCGCGCACCGCACCGACTGCCGAGGAATCAGAAATACAGAATACCGCATCCGGCAGAGTTTTTCCGCTTTGCAGCAGACGTTTGGCGGCCCGTATACCCGCATGAATGCTGAAGCCCTCTTCAATGACGTTCGCCTCGTCAACGAACAGCCCAGCGTACTGCATTGCCTCGCGATAGCCCTCCTTCCGGCAAATCGAGGAGGAGAGTGCGCCGCCCGCGCCGAAAAAGGCAACCGACCGATGTCCATGCGCGACAAGATAGGAGATCGCGTCGAACGCCGCCTTCCTGTTGTCAATGGAGACGGACGCTGCGAGAAAGCTGTCCTGGGGCTCGCACGCCTGAACAACCGGAATGCCGCGGCACGACTCGGTGAGCCGCTCTCCGGGCTGCTCCGACGATAAAAAGATCGCCCCGTCGATGAGCTTTGTCTGCAAAAGCGTAACAGCTCGCTGTTCGAGCTCCATATTTCCATGCGTCATACAGAGCATCACACTGTAGCCGTCTTCAGCGGCACGTTCCTCAATGCCCTTGACCACACGGGAGTAAAAGGGGTTTGAAATGGTGTTTAACAGCACAAGAATGCTTTTTGTGGCGCCGCGCCGCAGATTGCGTCCCAGAAGATTCGGTGAATACGAAAGCTTTTCGATGGCGTCGTCCACGCGCGCTTTGGTGTCCGGCAATACGTTTCTCTCCCCGTTTATCACACGGGATACTGTCGCCACAGAAACGCCCGCAAGCTTTGCCACATCTTTTATCGTTGCCGTATGTTTCACCTCCGCATCCGATGATGTAATCCGTTACATTACGCGTACAGCATAGCATAAGCGCTTCGGTTTGTAAAGAGGTTTTTGAGGATTATCTACAAAAAATTCTTAAAAAGAATTCGTGCTCGTTCCCTTTGCTTGCAGAACCGTTCGTAAAACGGTATACTGTTTGTTGAAACATGCTTCGACCATCCGTCACACCTTTTCAACTGTGCAAAACCGTACGTTCTAAAACGTATATATGGAGGGACTTTGATGAGAATTTGCCCAAAATGCCAGACTGTAAACAAAAATGAGAATATGCTCTGCGCTAATTGTCAGGAGTACATCGGATCGGCGCCTGTTGTGGACGATCCGGATTATGGAAAGCGGATGGTAGAACATGAGGTCAGACGGACGCATGTGCGCAATACGGTCGCGCTGATTATTTTTTTGGTATGCTACGCCGCCTTTCTGATCTTTTTTGCAACGGTATGCTATACAATATACGGCGATCTGTATTACTGGCTTATGATGCTCCCCTGGTACATTCCATGCCTGTGTCTGTTCATCTTCCCATATAACCGGGCGTATCAGTGGTTTTTGCGAAAGCGGAGGAAGGCTGTAAAACCCCTTAGCGAATACTGGACGATTTTTTTCCGTGTGCTGGCCGTTGCCTTTTTATTTGTTCTGTGTATCGAAATGTATAATGTGCTGGCGCGAAATTCGCCTATGGTACCCAAATAAGGGCTTCTGTATAACCCTTCTTTGTCATACATAATATAAGGACAACATGAAAGAGAATCCATGGAGGAATTATGAGGAGAAACGTTTTAATCGGTTTATCCGGCGGGCCGAGCGCCGCTATTAACGCGTCTATGGCGGGCGTTATTCGGGCTGCCGCTGCTTCTGCCCGCTACGGTGCTGTATACGGCGCGTTGCATGGTATAGCAGGCGTACTGAATCGTGAAGTTATCGATCTTGCTCCCTACAGCGACGAAGAAAGTCTCAGGCTGCTGATACAGACGCCGGCCATGTCGCTCGGATCCTGCCGAAAAAAACTTACTGCGGCGGACTGGCCGAAAATTGAGCAGGTGCTCACAGATTACGGCGTAGGCGTATTTTTCTATATCGGCGGAAACGATTCCATGGATACGGTTTTGCAGCTTTCCCGCTATTTAAAGGAAAAAAGGAGCGATATTCAGATTATCGGCGTGCCGAAAACCATTGATAATGATCTTCCCGTCACCGATCATACGCCTGGCTTTGGCAGCAGCGCAAAATACCTCTACCATACGATGCACGAGATCGTTCGCGACAGCGAGATTTATCCGGTCAAAAATGTAGTGATTGTCGAGGTGATGGGCCGAAACAGCGGCTGGCTTACGCTTGCGGCGGGGCTTACGCGCTTTAACGGTGGGATGTATCCGCAGATTATCGCCATCCCAGAGGTGCCCTTTGATGAATTCGGTTTCCTCGATCAAATTAAAAAGCTGTTGAAAACCGAGCATACCGTTGTCTGTGCAATCAGCGAAGGAATCCGCGGCAAAAACGGCGATTACATTGGGATGGAGACCAAAAGCGGCGCGGTCGATACGTTTGGACACACTTATTTAAGCGGCGTGGGTAAGTATCTTGAAATGCTTGTATCTGAAAAAATCGGCTGTAAGGTGCGCTCCATTGAATTAAATGTGATGCAGCGCTGCGCCGCGCACCTTTCCTCCAAAACGGATTTGGACGAGGCGGTTAAAATCGGCGAAGCCGCTGTCCGTGCGGCAGAGGATGGCGCTTCCGGCGTCACGATGGTGTTCGAGCGAATCAGCGACGCCCCTTATACCGTCCGCATTGGACAGACTGACGTTGCAAACATTGCGAATCTGGCAAAGGACGTGCCGGAAAAATGGTATGACCTTTCGTCGGAAAAGGTGCAGGCGGAGATCCGGCGGTATCTTCTGCCGCTGATTGCCGGAAGCATTGAGCCGGTCTGCGATGAGACTGGGCTTCCGATCTTTCTTGATATTCGCGGGATACATGGTACGCGCGGATGAAAAGAATCCTGTGTGCGGTGCTTGCCGCCGTTTTGCTGACAGGATGTGGAATAAAACAGGATGAAAAAAGGATACCGGCTGACAGCGCTCAGGCGGCGTGGGATACCCCGCTCATGCAGACGCTGCTGGACGGTATCTCTTCTTTTTCGACGGAAATTCGTTTGCCCGCAAGGCAGAAGAATGAACTGACAGAGGCGTTCTGGAAGCTTCTCTGCACGCATCCGGAGCTGTTTTTTGTAAGCGGGGAGTATCGCTGCGCCGTATCGGAAGATACGCTGATTTTTTCGCCCGCTTATACGATGACGGAGACAGAGGCCGCCGCCTGTACGCGAAAGCTGGACGAAGCCGCTGAAAGCCTGCTTTCCGGCATTTCTGAAACGCTCTCCGTAAAGGACCGCGTACTTTTGCTGCATGACCGTCTGCTTTGCAGGCTTTCTTATGACGGAAAGCACAGCGCTCCGCTTTTGGATGCGCTTTTGGCGGGACGCGCCGACTGCGAGGGATATGCGCGCGCCTATCAGTATTTGCTGCAAAAGGCTGGGATTTCAGCACTTTATGTAACGGGCGATGCGAACGGCGGCGGGCATGCATGGGTTATGTTTGCGGATGAGACCGGTCAATGGTATCATGTTGATCCCACATGGGATGATGGAGAACATTTTATTTCGCGGGCATATTTCATGCTGAACGATCGTACTCTTTCCCGCACGCATACGGTGATACCTGCCGCCGCAGGTGTTTCTTATCCCGTCTGCACGGGAGAGGTATATCCTTTTTTTAAGGAACGGAAGCTCTGTTTTGACGGCGGGACGGATCAAAAAGCGGTTGTGCGGCGCGCATTTGACGAAGCGGCTGCTTCAGAAACAGGGGCGGCGGAATTCTGTTTTCCGGACGGGGTATCGCTCGGTATGCTCTCTGTGCTTGATCCGCTCATACAGGATGAGGCCAGCCGACGCGGGCTTACGGTTCTTTCGCGCATCACGGCGAAAAACAGTTATGTTGTTTCCTATCGGATTGAAGAATAGAAGATAAAGGGATCCGCTTTAAAGAAACGCGGGGGATCACATAAATTTCTCTGGTTAGCTTTTGCGAGGCAAAAGCGTTTGCAATCCACAAACTGATTGGGGCGCAGCGGAGCGACGGCATTTCTTTTTTCGAACAAACAATCTCAGGAGAAGAGGCGTCAAGGTGAGGTATCGCGTGCCTCGAAGGGGTATCGTGTGCCCCGAAGGGGTATAAGCAGCAAATGCAGGGGTAAGTGCGGCAAATGAAAAAGCTTTGCGGGTATCCTCTTAAAACGCGCAGTTTTCCTTTTTTCCTTCCGGCTCCCATAAAAAAGGAATCGCGCATAAAGCGCGCTTTTTCTGCGTATTACAATTTGTATTTTTCCACGTTTTCAACATTGCATTCGTTGAAAACGTGGAAAAACGCGGTGGGACGGTTGAGTTTTCAACATTTAAAGTGGAAATCCGGCAGAACGGCAGTTCTTTTTTACACATTGCGCATGTATAAATTTACAATCCGTAATTTCCGAATTCTCTTAACGGGATACACAATAAAACGCCTCATCCCGTTTTTTAAGGATGAGGCGCTTCTTTTATTCTGTTTTGATGCTGGGCCATCCGTATACTGGATAACTGTTTTCACCAATTTTCAGTTCTGCAAAGAACGGCTTTGACGTGTTCTCGATTTCCGCTGTAAACAGCAGCTCCGTTCCATCCTGAATATTCTGTTCGCCCGTCATGCGCAGATTCTGTAACGCAATCGAAACGGCAACCGGCTCGGAGAGTACGGCGCGGATCGAGAGGATCCCGTTTTCCTCGACAGCGGAAACGTCCGCATGATACAGCGGGAACGACAGCCGCCTTTTCTGCCCCGGAAGCAGTGTGAGCGGCGCCGATTTTCCTTTGCAGCTTACCATATATTCGCCGGCAGGAAGCTCTTTTTCAAAATAGCCGGTTTCATTCTGCGCGGCAAGCATAATCTTTCTTCCGGAGAGCCGGCTTTCCAGAACGATCGGCTCCGACGGATCAGGGAGCACGCCGGAAAGCGTTGCGCCGCCCTGTGTTTTTGCGGAGATCCAAATCCAATGCAGCGACGGCTTGATCCAAACCTCTTTATACACGCAGGTATTGACCTGCGGCCAGAACGGGGAATCATGCTCATCCAGGCAGGCAAAGCCGACGCCCAGCTCTCCCACCATCTCGCCGGGAAGCACGGCATATTCGCTGCAATAGTCATAGCCCTCGCCAAACATAACAGACTCGGCAAACGGATTTCTTCCAACAATCCATTCCTTTTGACGCTGCGCCAGCTCAGAAAGCGCGAAGTCGCCGGTAAGAGCCGCAATTTCAGCCGCAGCCTGACCGCCGGAAAGCGTCAGCGCATGGTTGCCGCGATGCGCAAAAGCCACCGGCAGCTTGCGGAGATAGTAACCTTTGCCAAGCGGAACGCCGCTCTGCACCTGCTTTTTATAGTTTTCGCGGCGGTCGTCTTCGTCCTTGATGAACTGCTGAATCATGCCCATGTCGTATTCCTTGTTGTGGAAGGCCTCATCCTCATGATAGATGGAGGCGGGCGCTACAAAATAGGGCGCGGTATAGGAATAGGCGCGTTTCATATAATCGGTATACAGCGCCACCGCATAGCGCCATTTCGGATAGTCCGGATGATCCGGGAAATGCGCGCAAAGCCGTGTGAGCGCCTGCACCGGTTCGTGTTCATGGCTCCTATGGCTGAAGTGCTGAATCAACCGTTTGGTTGTGTCATCGTAGAAAAAGCCGGTGAACGGAACGTTCCAATCCGGGATTTCCTGCTGCTGGCAGTCCATAATTTTCTCCGCAAACTGTGCCGCGCGGTCGCGGTACTGCATGTCGCCCGTTGCATCGAACAGCTCGATTGCCGACCATGCGCCCGCCGCGTACATCAAAAGCGGGGTATATATCCGGTTTGGATCGTCGGTCGGCACTTTGCCGTTCAAGCCCTGATTGATATAGGCGAACCGCCAGTCCTCCTTCGCGCATTTTAAGCTGTGCGCGGCAAGAATCGGGTCATATTCTTTCAGCGTGCGTGCGGCGATCGCCTCCGCCGCGGCGCTCATAAAGTTTTCAATTGGCTCCAGCGCAGCTTCGCGCGTAATATCGTCATCCGTGCCAAGAATACCGTCGCTCCAACAGGATTTACTTGAGCTTGGTACACGGTAACCGTCGCCGAAACGCGTTTTTATTACCCAGTCGAGTCCCCATTTTGCCTCTTCCAGAACGCGCTTATATAACGCGCTGCCCTTTTTCAAGGAATGCAGCAGCTCAAACAGGGCGTAAGTACACTCCGCCGTATTGGTGGTGGTCTGCGTCATATCGCCGGCGTCGTGCCAGCCGCCGTTTACAATAATGGATTTGCCGTTGTGCGTAATCGTCGTATCCGTATGGCAGACGCCGTGCTTTCCGGGAACCTCATAGCCGCAGCGCTCGCATAAAAGCAGGTTGAGCGTTTTCCAGATGGAATCCTCCCACGCATCGGCGGAAATCGGAAAGCTGCGTGAAATGACATCGCCGCAGACAATCAGATATTCGCCCGGCTCGTCAATTTCGGAAAAGTCAAGCAGCGAAAACGCGCCGTTTTCATTCTCCATCGAAACGGTTTCTTTCTTCAGCGCCACACGTCCTGTCAGCGTATCTACCAAAGAGAACGAGGAAGCTGTGCCGTCACCCTGTAAAACGGCAGTCTTGCTGCTGCCCGGCAAATATCCGGAACCGGAAAAAGCAATGCGGCCTTTTCCGGGAACCCACCCTTCATAAACGTCGAGATCCTCAGAAGCAAGCGTTTCCGCACGGATGTCCGTGATATAGAAGCAGGCAGTCTCGCATGCAGAAGGCTCGTGACCCACCATATCGTACTCGAAGCTCAATCCGATAATATGATCGCGGTGCAGATAGGGAATCTCCACCTGTACAAGCGTCCACTCACCATCCTTCAAATTGATGTTGTGGTGTCCCTCGCGGTCGTAGCGGTCAGGAACCGGGTGATCTCCACCGTTATGTACCTGCATACGGAAGCTGATAGAACGAAAGCCGGGCATATCGGCCTTGACATAAAAAGAAAGGCGGTTATAAGCAGACCAGTCCTCATCGTCAATTTTTAAGTAAGCGCCGGAGATGGAATAAATCCGGCCATAAGCGCGCGGCCAGTGGTCAAGCTTCGTGGGCGTTTTCAGACAGACGCTGGACAGGCCGCTGTGCGTCTGCGCACGACTTAACGAGATCGAGGCATACTCGCCGGCAGCCTCAAAATGATCGAGCGATTTCATATCATGCAGCAGCCGCGACGCAAGCACTGCCTTTTTTGCGCAGCGTGTCTCCCGCATCTCCTCCGAATGGATGGCGAGCGGGCGATGGATGCTGTCAGACTCTGCGAAATCAGGATAAAAAGATCGGCGCATAGAATGTCCCCTCCATTGTATAACGTTTTATCTACAAGCTGATTGTAGCACGCCAGCGATTGCCTGTCAACTGCTATCCTGTAAGAAGCGAGTCCATCTTCCTCTGTGCGGACGATGCAGGAAGGCCGGAGGACAAGCCGCAAAGCGGCTGTCTTCCGGCCTCTAACAATGATATTTTAGGAGGAACGTTCCTTTTGCGCCTCCGTCTCGTGCCGTTTTAACCCTGAAGCCCTCTGGACTGGCGCTCCATATCCTCTACCACAATGTCATAAATTTCACCGAGAGAAGCACAGTAGCGCAGAACATCCCACGGCTCATTGGTATGATAGTGAATTTTAATAAGTGTATCGTCACCTACTGCAAGCAGGCTGTCCCCCTCAAAATTGGCGCGGAAATAGTCGTTGATTGCATCCTCATCCAGGCCTTCTCCGTCAATTAAAAGCTGGGTGTCATAACGATAGGTCAGCATAAAACATTTTCCTTTCTCATTTCATGTCTCTGCCAAAGAAATGTGCGGCAAAGCACCCTGTTTGACCTGAGCAGGCGGAAAGCCGCGCCGCCGCATCGGAATCGCCCGCAACCAATGCGCGCATCAGCCGCCCTTCCTCAAAGCAAAGCTCCGCATGCAGCGAAAAATAGTGTTCATACAAGAATAACGCATAACGTACCATTCGGAATGCCGCATAAAACCGCGGCTCCTGTCCCGGATATTCGTCCATCGCCACACTGTATTCGTGTCGAACCGCTTCGATGATGTCGTCCTTGGTATTTTCTTTTGCAAAAACAATTGTTTTCATTCCGTTGAAATAAACGCGGTCCACCGTTCCATGCGAGTCGCTGTTTCCCACTACCGGAATCCGGCATCCTTCCGACAAAAGCTGCTGATACAAAGCAATTTGCAGCATATTCTCGTGGTTTGACTGGCCGCCGATCAGCTCAAAGGCATCAGCATAATGATTTTCCAGATACATTCTGGTCATGGAATCCGTAACGTTATGTACGTCCGCGAGCCAGAACGGATGGCACAAAACAGCCATTCCCTTTGCCTCGTGAATCCGCTCAATCACGCGGAGACAGGAGGCATGGATGAACGGATCCACACCCTCCGGCAAATCGGAAAAGGTCTGGGCCAGCGCCTCGGTTTCTCTGTTCCATTCCTCTTTTCCCGGATTTTCCCACGGGTTCTTTGAAATCTCAGTCAAGCACTGCTCGTTGACGGAGTGTTCGCCGCCGAAATGAACGATATGTACATGATTATGCGGAGAATGAACCTCTTCGCCGGGGTACAGCTTAAAATCAAGCGGAACGTCCTTGTAAAAGGAGATAGCACGGCGAGAAGCGTCCATGCGACCATGATCGGTAATCGGAATAAAGTCAAAACCGGCCTGCCGGTACATGGCGGCCACAAACTCCGGGCTTTCCACTCCGTCTGAATAGCAGGTGTGCACATGGAAATCGCCTAAAAGAGGCGTGCGCATGTAGAGATCGGAACAAACAGAATAGACAGAGGTATTAAGTAACAAGGCTTCGCTTCCGTCTTTGAAAATACGAATCGAATGCTCCTGCTCACCGCAGAACGCACAATAAAACTCAATTGCGCCATTTTTCGGCGACACCTGCGTTTCATAAAACGCAGGTTTGGATCTGGAATAAATATCGGCTGTCAGCGGAATTACGCGAATGGTATAAACCGCATCCGGAGAAAACGCGGCATGCGCATCAATCGGGCGAATGGTAATTTTGGTTTCCCGCTCCGTCAATACGACGCGCGGATACACATCATAAAAATAGGATTCCCGTTTAATCGGAAGCATGAAGCACACCTCACCAAAAATTTTTCAACAAATGAAAAAAAGGCCGGAAAATCTCCGGCTTTTTCCTCAGTGTTTCACGATGGAACGCCAGTCCAAATCCCCGCGTTCCAATCCATGAATCAGCATTTCTCCCGTCGCAATATTGGTTGCAATCGGAATGTTATGTACGTCGCAGAGACGCAAAAGCGCCATCTCATTCGGTTCATGTTCTTTTACCGTGAGTGGATCGCGGAAAAAAAGCACCATGTCAATCTCATTGCAGGCAATACGCGCAGCAATCTGCTGATCGCCGCCCTGCTTTCCGCTTAAATAGCGCTCTACATGAAGTCCGGTCGCCTCTGAAACCAACTTTCCTGTTGTTCCAGTTGCACAAAGCGTTTGTTTGCTCAAAATACCACAGTATGCAATACAAAACTGAATCATCAACTCTTTTTTTGCGTCATGTGCGATTAATGCGATGGTCATGTTTTCGGACTTCCTTTCTCATTTTTATTTTTCTGTTTCTTTGATATTTATAACCGATTCTCCGGTGTAAAATATATTACGAAACCGTTTTTAAGATAAGAGGAACATATCGGCCGGCCAAGCGTGCAGCAATCGCAGAAAAAATTATTTCCGTCTGCTTTTGAAAGCGGCTTCCTCCTGTAAAATAGTCCCCGACAAAAGGATCGAACGGAACCGCGCCAATCAGCGGAAGCCCAGCCATATCGATCGCCTCGTCAAGATCGGAAAGCCCGCCTGTACGCATGGCATTGCGCGAAATTTTGTTAATCAGAAGACTGACGCATTCAGGCGGAAGCAACACAGAAAGACGCTGCGCATCCCGCACGGATACAAGATCCGGCGTAACGACAACAAGCGTCCGGTCAGCCATAAGGTGTGAAGCCTGCGATGCAGAAAGCCCCGCTGAATGATCCAGAATTACAAAATCGAACTGTTTTTTATATTCTTTAATCAGCGGCGCCGCATCGGCAAGATGAAAGTCGGACGGGTCAACAGACGGCGCACAGAGAAGCGACAGCTGCGGATAATCCGGATGAGCAAAAACAGCGTCCGCCGGTGCACAGCGTCCGCTGCAAACATCCTGAAGATCAAAGACAATCCGATCCTGCATATGAAAAAACAAATCCAAAGAGCAAAGCCCCGCGTCCAGGTCGACCAGCAAGATCCGTTTTCCCTGTTTCGCCGCGGCAACGCTCAGAGAAGCGGAAATCGTAGATTTTCCCGTTCCGCCCTTTCCGGAAATCACCGAAATGATCGTTCCCATTCTATGCTCCTATGTGTTTCTGTATACAATCCCCATTAAACTAATTGTATTATATCAATTCTATACAGAGAATGCAAGAGAATATCACAATTTTTTTGTGATATTCTCTCAATTAATCTGCCGAAGCTTCTCCAGTTGTGTCGGCTGCATATTTCTCCGGATATTTCGATTTATCATATGCCAGCAGAATTCGGCGCAGAAACCGCTGACACGTCTGGCCGTCCTCTACCATCATGGCTATTGCAATTTCCGGTTCGCCATCCTTCATGACATAGCCGATGAAGCAGTGATGTGTGCGATCCGTAGTGACCTGCGGCGTACCGGTTTTGATGTATACGTCATATCCAAGATCGGTCACGCGGTATTCACCGCTTAAGTCTGCGGCAACCATGCGCATTCCCTCCGCGATGGCGTTATACGCTTCGTCGGAAAGATCGAAGGAGGAAGCAATCGTCGGCTCATACGTCGAAACAACAGTACCCGTTTCATCCAGCATGGCGTCGAGGAGATGCGTCTCATAGCGCGTTCCGCGGTTCGCGATTGTCATGGCTTCGCAGGCCATCTGAAGCGGTGTAACGTTGGTATTCATCTGTCCGATTGCGGCCTGGATGACGTTGCCTCCCTCCCAGTTGGCGTCGGTCTTTTTCGAGATCCGACCCGTTTCAGAGGAAACCTCCAGCCCCGTGTCTACACCGAGACCGAAATAGCGTGCATATTCGCCGATGGTATCAATGCCCAGACGGCGGCCAAGATCATAGAAAAAAGAGTTGCAGGAGTAATGCAGCGCGCGCGTGGCATCCAGATTCGCGCCGCCCTTGTGGCCGGTACCGACGCAGTTGGGCGTATAGCCGGAGTCCGCATAATAGTAGTAATGATACCCGTCGCAGAAAAAGGTATAGGAGGGTGTGATAAGCCCTTCGGTCAAACCCGCCGCCGCCACAATGGGCTTAAAGGTGGAGCCGGGACGATACAGGCCGTTTAGGGCGCGGTTTACAAGAGGCTTGCCGTCGCGCTTTGACACTTCATCATAATTCTCTATGGTATCGTTGATATCATAATAAGGATAGGAGATGCTGGTAAGCAGTCCGCCGTTTTTTGCGTCCAGTATCACAAGCGCCGCGTTCTGCGACACCTTGCCGCGCGTATTGGTGGCGTTATACCACGCAATGTAGTCTGCAAGCTCGGTTTGCAGATCTTTTTGCATATTGTAATCGAGTGTTAGCTGAATTGTTTTTCCAGCGATCGGGGCGCTTGTCTCCTGCACATCGATGATGTCTCCCTTGCTGTTCTGGATCACTGTCATCGTGCCGCTTGTGCCCCTTAAATCATCTTCAAAGGCGGCCTCGATTCCGCTGCGGCCGACAAGATCATCCATTGCGTACTGTTTGCCGGGCTCGTCTGCAAATTTTTTGCTGTATATATTCTTATATTCATTGTCGTACATTGGGGTAAGCGTGCCGATGATCTGAGGTGCGACGTCTCCGCTGGTATACACACGCACACTGGTTTCTTCGATCTGCACGCCGACAAAATCGTCGGACAACTCCTTTAAAAGCGCTACCATATTTGCCGAAACGCTTTCTGCAAAGGTATACTGCGTATTATAGGCTGAAAAATCTTTTGACAGCATGGAGTAGCGCACGCCGGCAATCTTCCTCGCATATTCCTCAGGATACTCCTCATAAACGCATTCGTCATACGGCTCGCCGCAGTGCGTACAGTTTCCGTCGTTGTCCCGATACTTTTTGATGCCGCATTCGCGATAAATCCAATCCATGCAGTTTTCCGCCGTAGCGTATTCGTTGACGCCGACACGCTTCTTTAAACGGCTTATCTCCGTATCGCTGTCCTCCGCATAGGAATACGGCGCCGTAAGGCTGACCGGCAGATCGTCGATCCACTCCTCGCCCATGGCCTCAAAGGTGCGAATCAGTTTGTAGATCAATGCGTTTGTCTTGTCGTTGTCCAAAACAAGGCGGCTCTTCCGCTCCATGGAAAGAAAGTTGAACGCCACGTTGAACGCGGCCTGATTCTGCGCAAGCGGCACGCCGTTGCGATCCACAATTTCACCGCGTGCCGCAGGGATTTCAATGGTTGTTGTGGTTCCGCGCTGCGCCGCAGCAAGGTATGTTTCGCCGTCTACAATCTGATATTGAAACGTGCGCAATGCGGCTGAAATACACATCACGACGCACAGGGCAATCAGCATGACGACGCGGCGGCGCGGCGTTTTCGCTTCGTGGGCAACGGGCATAACGTACTCCTTTCTCAATATGAAAAAAACAGGAAAACCAGCGTGTCAGGAATCAGGCGCGCGGCGCATGATGAAATAAGAATGCAATTTTCCGCACAATCCAAAAAACAAGCGGCGTGATAACAACCGTCAGAGCAAGACAGGGAAGGATTCTCTGATAAATTACAACCGCCGCGCCGTCATAGCGCCAGATGACAAAGCAGAATAGATAATCAAGCGCCCCCTGTATCGCCATAGCTGCGGCGCAGAACCAGATGGAGTTTACAAAACGGGTATGGAGATAGTAAATGCAGAGCAGGGAAACGGCAACGCCGCAGACAAGCAGGATCACGCCGTTGAATCCAAACAGGCGGTCTGAAGAAATATCCCACAGGAGACCGGCTATTGCGCAAAAAACAGCGCTTGGAAGCACGTCCTCGTACATGGAAACGCAGATCGCAACCGCAGCCACCCAAACAGGCTTTGCGGAAAAGAAGGTCAGGAAGCCGGGCATGGTCTGCAAAAGATAGGCAAGCAGGAGTAAGCCTGCATAGCACAGCCATTTCAATATCGGACGCAGTTTGCTTTCCTGTTTCATTTATTCCGCACTGCTCCCGTCGCTTAAATAATCCTCTAACCGGCTGCCCTGTCCCAAAAAGCTTGTGACAACCTGAACCGTTGTTACGGAGGAGACGTCTTCAAACGGTTGAATTTCGGCATATTTGGTAATGCCGGTCGATTCCGTATCGACCTTCATAACGGTTCCAATTGGAATCCCTTTTGGGTAGAGACCGGAAGCGCCGGCCGTTACAATCATATTTCCCTCTTCAATCGCCGTTTCCTCCGAAAGAATACCCATTTTGGTTTTTCCGCTTTCCGCATAAGCATAGCTGCCGCTGACAACGCCGAGCTGGTCAGTTTTAATATCAATGGCGCTCACGTCGATCTCCGGACTCAAAATGGTTTTGACACGCGCGCTGATCGGGCCGACCTGCGTAACAATGCCGACCAGACCATTTGCCGTAATAACAGGGTCATTGACGGCAATTCCGTGAAGCGAGCCGCGGTCGATAATAAAGGAGCTTGCACGGTCGGATGCATCGCGGCTTACCACCTGAGCGGGCATAACCTCAAAATCCGGATAAAGCTCTTTGATTCCGGCGATTTCCTTTAACTGCGCATTTTCGTCTTTCAGCTTTTCGTAATCCACCATCTGCTGGTTCAACTCCGCAATCTGCTGCTTTAGCTCTTCGTTCTCTCTTGCGTTGTTTCCGGCAGCGGCTAAGTCTGCAAACCATCCGCCGATTGTATTCGATAAAAAGGCGCCCGCCTTTTGAAACGGTGTAGTCACCATTTCAAGCAGATTCCGCGGGATGTTTGCAACGCCGTCTCCCGAGGCGGAATAAAGCATCATACCGAACATCAGTGCGATCACCGCAAGGATCACTTTAAATTTTTTGCTGCTGAAAAATTCACGCATATTCTCCCTCCGCGGCTGTCTTTTTCATAGTAAGGAACAATAAAACAAAAAGTTCCGGCTTGCGGCGCAAGCGCTGCACCGGACAAGGGGGAACCTTTTGCAGGCCGTCCGTTTTACAGGCGGCTTAATATTTGATTTCGTCCGAAGAAATAACGCCCGAAAGCTTATCCATATGCTCCAGAATTTCACCGGTGCCGAGCGCAACGCAGTCGAGCGGATTTTCCGCCGCATGAACCTCCATGCCGGTCTCCTGCGCGATCAGTTTGTCAAGGCCGCGCAGCAGCGCGCCGCCGCCTGTTAAAACAATACCCTGATCGATGATGTCTGCGGCAAGCTCCGGCGGCGTCTTTTCGAGCGTAACGCGCACCGCCTCTAAAACCTCCTGCAAAGTGTCGATGAGCGCTTCGCGGATTTCCGTGGAAGTGACGACGATATTCTCCGGCAGGCCGGTCAAAAGGTTTCTGCCCTTGATTTCTGTGGTGAGTTCCTCGTCAAGCGGGAACGCGTTGCCGACGTCGATTTTAATATCCTCCGCTGTGCGCTCGCCAATCAGAAGATTATATTTTTTCTTGATGTAGTTGATGATGTCCACGTCAAATTTATCACCGCCGACGCGAACGGATTTTGCTGCGACAATACCGCCGAGCGAAATGACCGCGACCTCCGTTGTGCCGCCGCCGATATCAACCACAATGCTGCCGGTCGGCTCAGCAACGGGAAGACCCGCGCCGATTGCCGCCGCCATCGGTTCCTCTACGATGATAACGCGCTTTGCGCCGGCCTGCTCCGCCGATTCCTTAACGGCGCGGCGCTCCACCTCGGTTACACCGGATGGAATGCAGATGACAATGCGCGCTTTTGTAAACGCTGAATTTCCGAGCGCTTTGCGGATAAACTCTTTGAGCATGCTTGTGGTGATGTCAAAATCCGCAATTACGCCGTCCTTGAGCGGGCGCACCGTCACAATAGAGCCCGGGGTTCTGCCGACAACATCCTTCGCGGCCTGGCCCACGCTGCGGACCGTATCGTTTTTAATATCAACCGCGACAACCGACGGCTCACGGATGATGATGCCTTTGCCCTTCATGTATACCAATGTATTGGCAGTACCGAGATCGATACCAATATCTTTCGTAAAAAACATAATACCCTCCAAAACAATGTAGTCTTCGCAGCTTCATAAAATCAAGCCGACAGCGGCTTCTTTATCCAAGCCGCATTCCTTCCGGAGAGAAAGCCTGGAAAACAACCTTTGCGCTGCTGCGTTCATTTTTTATTATACCCCGCCGAAACAAGTTTCTCAACCGTTAATTTGTGAATTTTTCAGCGTTTTTCGCCGCTTTTTTCGGTATTTGCAGTTTCTTGCGGCCATTCGCTGCAAAGCGTCCGGGCAAGACGTGCGGCGGGCAGTCCCACGACGTTGTTATAGTCGCCTGTAATCCGTTCGACAAACAGCGCCGCGCGGCCCTGTATCCCATAAGCGCCCGCTTTGTCATACGGCTCTTCCGTATCAAGATACGATTCGATTTCCTCCTCCGAAAGGGCAAAAAACGTGACATCCGTGCGTTCTGCAAAAACGAGCCGTTTCTCTCCATACAGCACGCAGACCCCAGTATAGACCGCATGCGTTTTTCCCGAAAGCGCGTCAAGCATCCGCTTGGCGTCTGCACGGTTTTCCGGCTTGCCGAGCACTTCGTTTTCGAGGGCTACAACCGTATCGCAGCCGACTACGGCTTCATCCGCTGCATGAGGTACGGATTCGGCCTTTTTCTGCGCCAAAAGCATGGTAAGTTCCTTCGGCGTATCGGCTGTAACGCTGTTCTCATTAAAAGCGGAGGGGCGAACCTCAAATTCCGGTGAAATCAGCGAAAAGAGCGCCTTTCTCCTCGGGGACTGTGAAGCAAGAATCCATTTCATTCGTCAGATCCCCTTTGAAAAAATTTTATACAGCCACAGGCAGAGCAGGATGCACAGCATTTTCACGATATTGATGTTGACAGCGAACCCGAAGGATAACGTCATCACGCCGATGTCCAGCACGATTGGATTCGGTACGCCAATGCCAATCTGTTCCCCGATGGTAAGCCAGTTTAAAAACGAAACGGACGAGCACAGGGAAGTCAGAAGCGTGCCAAGCACAATGCCGGTCAGCAGAAACAGGATAAAGATCAGCGTCTTTTTCCACTTCAATGAAAAGCCCTCCTCACCGTGCGGTCGAACCAAAGCCGCCTGCACCTCGCGCGGTCTCGTCAAGTGATTCACATTCCAAAAGCTCCGGCAGGAAGACCGGGGCAAACAAAAGCTGCGCAATCCGGTCTCCGCGGCGAATGACAAACGGTTCTTTTCCGTGGTTCATCAGCGGCACCTGAATTTCTCCGCGATAGTCGCTGTCAATCACGCCCACGCAGTTTGCCGGGCTTACGCCGAACTTTGAAGCAATGCCGCTTCTCGCATAGATAAAGGCGGCGGCATGTATATCGCCGATTGCAATGGCAATTCCGGTGGGAATCCGGCAGATTTCGCCGGGCTGAATCGTAAGCTCCTCAACGTCTGCATAAAGATCATAGCCGGCGCTGCCGGGGGTCTGGCGCATCGGAAGGCGTGCAGTGTCAGTGAGACGTTTAACAGAAAGCGTATCCATCATTTTTATCGGTTCCTTTCTCTTATTCGGATTATATCGAGCGGTAGTAAAGGCCGCGTGTGAACGCGCCGACAGGCTTCTGACCCGCTTTCTGTCGTAAAAGCAGATCTCTGCACATTTTCGCGGATTCCGTTGTAAAATAGCAGGTAACAAAGGAAATACGGCCGAAATCCGCTGTTTTGTCCGCTGTCCAGAGCATATCGCCGTTTAACATTGCAGAGCCGAAAGGCCGCATACACAGAATTGGAAAGCTCTTGCCACAGCGGTCGGTAAGCGCGCATCTCCGCGTGCAGCCGGCACAGCCCTTTTCTCCCTTTGCCGGGCAGTTCCGCCACAGCATCAGCGGCAAGTGCCCGCAGGCAATAACGCCGCGCGGTACGACAGTTTTCATGCGGGAAATATCCTGTGCGCGCATTTCAAATGAAAGCGTGAGAGAAGAAAGCCCCTGATCGCTGAGCCACTGTGCGCTTTGGCTGTTTGTGCAGTTTAGAAACGCGCCGCCGAACAGCTTCATCCCACACTGCTTGGCAAGGGCGATATGCGCAATATTTTCACATACGGCGGATTGAAAGCCATCCGCTTTCAATGCAGAAAGCCTGTGCAGCACGTCCTGTTCCCTGCCAAACATCAGACGCGGCAGCTCAATCATTAGCCGATTCCGGTGACAAAACAGCGCGTCCCTGTGATGAAACACCTCGTCAAGCGGAAGCGAAAAGCATGCCGCAAGCGAAAGCGCCTCGCCGGAAAGCTGTGCGAAACGCTCAAAGCGGGCGTATACGACAGGCGCGGTATCGCTTGCGCCTCTATCCTCCGGTATGGGGGGAACAGCATGCAGAACGGGAATCTGAGCAGGAGTTTCCCGCTGCTTTGTTATCTGCCCGCAGATGCTGCGGCGGCAGGCGTTTATCTCGGAAACCGGTGCCATCAGGCCGTCTTCCACCTCTGCGGTAATTTGACCGGGCACAAAAACGGTGCCGCCAAGTTTTGACAAAACACGGACAATCGATTCCTCCGTTGCAGGACGGTTCTGCGCCGTCTCTGGTACGGCTCCTTCCGCATATGCCGTATGACCGTCCCCATCCCTTGCGGTCAGCACAATAGGAGAATCCTTTCGGATGACAGCATGCATAGAGAGGGGAATCCGTCCGGTTTCCGTTTTATATGTGTTGCGCAGCATGCGGTATAGCTTTTCTGTTGCCGCAACAACGTCCTCTCTCTGCCGGACGCCAAACATAGCGCGGCCGCGTTCTCCTGCGAGGTATCCGTCGGTAAAGCCGCTTCTCGAAAAAACGGCGCGCAGAGTATCAAAGTCGCCAGGTCGTCCATCCAACTCATCTCGATAGGCAGCAGCGGCGGCGACATATTCCGGCCGTTTCATCCGCCCCTCGATTTTAAGAGAGGTAACGCCGGCCTCACAGAGCGCTTCAAGCTGCTTTTGTGCGCAGAGGTCCTTTAGGGACAGCGCATACTCGTCCCGTTTTCCGTGCAGGGAAAACGGGAGACGGCATGTTCCCGCACATGCGCCGCGGTTGCCGCTGCGTGTGCCGAGCATTCCGCTTAAATAGCATTGTCCGGAAACAGACATGCACAGTGCGCCGTGGATGAATACCTCCGTTTCAATGTCCGCCTCTTTACATATTTCGCGAATTTCGTCAAGCGACATCTCTCTTGCCAAAACCACGCGCGACAATCCGGCGCGCGCCTGCCAGCGTATGCACGGACATCTGTGTGGAGCCATGAATCGGCATATCGGGAGCAAGCGTCTGGATCAGGCGCACAACACCCCAGTCCTGCACGATAAAAGCGTCTATTCCGATACGACACGCCAGACGAACGGCTCGTTCCGCCTCGGCAAGCTGATTGTCAAAAAGAAGGGTGTTAAGCGTTTGATAGATCTTAACACCCCGTGCTTTACAATAGCGGACCGCCTGTTCAAGCGCCTCCTCATCAAAATTTTCGGCATTTTGACGCGCGGAGAATTGTCTGCCGCCCAAATACACCGCATCCGCCCCGTTTTGCACCGCTGCAACGACGGATTCCATACCGCCTGCGGGCAGCAAAAGCTCTGGCTTAAAGGCTGGTCTGCTGTTCATCCTCACCGCTGCCCTCAAACGTTAAAAGCTTCATTTCGAGCATAGCGTTTTTCTCGCGAAGTGCGTCAAGCTCTTTTTTAAGCTCCGTAATCTCCGTGCGGGAGCGCGTCGCCTCTTCCAAATAGTCGATAACCTGTTTCCTCAAATTGTCCTTATCGCTTGACGCTTTAATGCAGTCGTCCATTAAGCCGAGCGCCACAAGCATGCTTGCGCTTGTCATGGAAACGGACTCGTTGGCCTGCATGAATTCCTCAATTTTTTTATTCAGCGATTCGGCAAGCTGCTTGACGTAGCTGCCGCTTTCTTCTGTTTGAATGGTATATTCCTTTCCCGCCAGGATAATCTTTATCCGGTTCATAATGCTCCCTCCGTTTAGCGGCGCATTTTCTGTGCGTCCTGTTTTCTTTTAGTATAGTACAAGCGCAGTCTTTTGTAAAGAGAAAGCGGAGTGCCAAAGTGCGGCCGCAACCGCATTTTCAGAGAAAAACAGCCGCATCGCTTATCGCGCGGTGCGGCTGTTTTTACAGGATAACAGAACTTACAGCTTGGAAAGAACCTCTTTTTCAAAGAAAGCATCCGTCTCTTCCGGTGAAATGGAGAAAAGCGCGTCGTTCACACGAATGGATACGTTCTTTTCTGTGCAGCTGTCGTCCTTTTTCTGACATTGCCCCATACAGAACGCACCGGCAAGCTCAACCTTCTCCGCCAGATTCTTTTCCGTAATTAACTGATGAATCCGTTCTATAATATAGCGCGAACCTTTTACGTGGCAATAGCTTCCAATACACACTGTGATTTTCATGTGCATCCTCCTGTACTCTGTGACTCTCCCATTTTTTCGATCAGGTGTTTTGACAAGACCGCGAGAGAGTAAGCCATATTTTCATTCTGAACCAAAACGTTTTTAGGAACCTTCAGATGTACCGGCGCAAAATTCCAGACAGCCATAATCCCGCTTTCGATCAGCCGGTCGCATACCTCCTGCGCAGCAGGCGCAGGAGCCGTAATAATACCCATTCGAATATTCATCCGCCGGCACAGATCCGGAAGCTTTTCCATCGGCAGCACCGGCTTGCCGTCAATCTTGATTCCGCATTTTTCCTGATCCGCATCAAACGCCGCAACTACCTCAAGTCCGTATTCCGAAAACCCATGATAACACAAAAGCGCCTGCCCAAGATGCCCGGCCCCAACGATAACGGCACGATCCGCATTTCCATACCCCAGAAACTGCTCGATATCCTGAATCAGTCCCGCGGTAATATATCCGACCTTTGGCCGTCCGCCGGAACTGATCATGGCAAGGTCTTTACGAACCTGCACGTCGTTTAGCCCCAATTCCTCTGCTATGATGGTCGCGGAGATGTTCGGGGCTTCTTCCTCAGGCAGGGATTTCAAATAATTCAGATAGGCCGGAAGACGTTCAAGCGTTTGCTTTGACACAGACCGCATTCCTACTATGCTCCTTCCGACAGCTTACTGTGCCGCCTGCTCCGCATCTCTCGCTTTATCAAGTTTTACGTTGCGGAAATAGAGCGCGACGTCAATGGAAATCTCAACAAAGTTCAGTATGTAGAAGAACCAGCTGAGATAGAACAGGAAGCCGTCCCCCTGTCCTGCGGCGAACAGCATGATTTTGCGGACAATGCCGAAAATATAGCCGATCAGCAGAAACACCTCAAAAAACAGGCTTTTGCCTTTGGCCGTTCTCGATGTCCAGGATTTGCGGATGGAAATCGGCCAGGAAAGGCCGAAGCAAAATATCATAAGCGCTTCCAATAAATCAGTCATGTCTTTACTCCTCAATTCACCGTTTTATCTTTTGTGCGTATAGTCCGGTAAAAGCTTCGGCGAGACCATATCGGTTTTGATTCCAGCCTCGGCCATCTCTTTTGCAAAGGCGTCCACATGCGCAAGCGTCAATGCGCCGACTGTAGTCTCCTTACTTTTTGCGGCGGCATTTTTGCCCGCAGTTCTGCCAAATACGATGATGTCCAAAAGGGAGTTGCCCATCAGGCGGTTTCTGCCGTGGATGCCGCCGACCGCTTCGCCCGCGACAAACAGATTTTCGACGTTTGTCGTCATGCCGTCCGCCGTGATGTCTAAGCCGCCGTTTTGATAGTGCAGCGTCGGATAGACGAGAATCGGCTCTTTGCGGATGTCGATGCCATATTTTGCAAACATGCGCATCATTGCCGGAATACGTTTTTCAATTGTGCCCTCGCCGTTTTTAAGCTCAATCATTGGAGTGTCGAGCCATACGCCCAGGCCGCTTCCGGTTTCGACGCCTTCGCCGCGCGCATTGCACTCGCGAATAATGGAGGCCGCCGCAACGTCACGCGTCTCCAGCGGGTGCATGAACACTTCGCCGTCCACATTGACAAGCTTCGCACCCAGAGAGCGAACCTTCTCCGTAACAAGCGCGCCGAAGATCTGCTCCGGATAAGCGGCGCCCGTCGGATGATACTGTAAGGTGTCCGCATACAGAAGCTTCGCGCCCGCACGGTAGCCCAGCACCAGACCGTCCGCCGTCGCGCCATAGTGGTTCGAAGTCGGAAAGCCCTGGTAGTGCATCCTGCCTGCGCCGCCGGTTGCAATAATAACTGTTTTGGCGCGCGCGATCAGAATGTCTTTTGTCTCCATGTTGAGGAGAACGGCGCCCGCAGCTTTTCCGTTTTCATCTAAAATCAGCTCGATTGCGGAGGTGAAATCTACAACCGGAATCCCGCGGTTTAATACCTCGTCGCGCAGAGTACGCATGATTTCCGCGCCGGAATAGTCCTTCGCCGCATGCATTCTTTTTCTCGATGTGCCGCCGCCGTGAGTGGTAATCATCGTGCCGTCCGGCGCTTTATCGAATTCCACACCCAAATCGTTGAGCCACTGAATCGCCTCCGGCGCTTCAGTGACAAGGCGATAGAGAAGTTCCGGCTTTGCGGCAAAATGACCGCCGCCGAATGCGTCAAGATAGTGAACGGCAGGAGAGTCATTCGGCTTATCCGCCGCCTGAATACCGCCCTCCGCCATCATGGTGTTGGCGTCGCCGATGCGCAGCTTGGTAACAATCATAACGTCCGCGCCGGCCTCATTCGCCTCAATTGCCGCGGAAGCGCCCGCTCCGCCGCCGCCGATCACCAGCACGTCTACGTCATAATCAACTTTGGAGAGATCAATATCCGCCGGATTGATGCGGCTGTTCGCCTGCAAAATTGCAGCAAGCTCAGTCGGCACTTTTTCGCCCTTATTCGGGCCGATCTTCAGTACGTCAAATTCGTCCTGCTTATAGTCCGGATGATAGGTGGAAAGGAGGTTTTCTTTCTCCTCCGCCGTCATTCTGGCAGGTTCCAGAACAGCGTTTGCCTCTCTTGCGGCCTCGACTTTTTTAAGCGATTCCGTCATATTGCTCGGATACATGGACAAACTCCTCCTTTATTTCTCAATTTCTCTGTTGTTATAAAGCTCTTTCATCTCTTCAACTGGCTTCTGCATCAGAGCTTCCAAAAGCTCGTTGAACGTGCCGTCCTTAATTTCCTGCACACGGTCTGCAAGATGCTGGGACTTCGGCGCAAGATATTTGCCGTTTAAGCGGCGTGCAAGCAGTGCAACCTGCGGATGCGAGATGCCTGCCGGGCAGCGGGAGGAGCAAACGCCGCACATCACGCAGTCAAAGGATTCCTCTGCGCATTTTTCAAACTCGCCGCGCTGCGCATAGGCGATGTACTGCATGACGTTTAACTCCTGTGTGCAGCTCTTGGTGCAGGCGTTGCAGCCGATGCAGCTGTAGATTTCCGGATAAAGCTGCATCATAATTTGCTCGGTCGGTTTGACCTCGTTGATGTCATAGACCTGCTTCACAAGCGGGAAGAAGGGGAGCGTTGCGATGTACATGCCTTCTTCCACCTTTGTCTGACATGCAAGGCAGACTTTAAGCTCCTGCACGCCCTTAATGCGGTAAATTGTCGCGCACGCACCGCAGAAGCCGTTGCGGCAGCCGCAGCCGCGGACAAGCTGATAACCCGCGTACTCCATCGCGCGCATGATGGTAAGCTCCGCCGGTACGCTGTATTTCTTTCCGAACAAGAATACGTTGACCATCTGTTCCATATCGGTACCTCTTTCCTTGG
Organism: uncultured Oscillospiraceae bacterium; assembly: GCA_900543295.1. Taxonomy (GTDB): domain Bacteria; phylum Bacillota; class Clostridia; order Oscillospirales; family Ruminococcaceae; genus Paludihabitans. The sequence goes on from UQQY01000003.1 coordinate 45,918, forward strand.
TTAATAATTTCCTATCGATAAGCCTTTCGTATAACGGCAATCCGTGAAATATGTCTCACTCTTCACAGCAGCACCGCTTAATATTCGTTCGGCAGCTCGTCGAGTTCATCGCAGCGGAATACTGGGCCGTCCTTGCAGACGTATTTCGAGCCGATGTTGCAGCGGCCGCACTTGCCGATGCCGCACTTCATGCGAAGCTCCATTGTAGTGAACACCTGCGTCTTGTCGAAGCCCAATTCCTGCAATCCTGCCAGCGTGAATTTAATCATGATCGGCGGACCGCAGATAATGGCCGTCTTGTTTACATCAAATCCAAGCTCTTTGACATAGTTCGGAACAAAGCCGACATGGCCGTCCCAGCCCTCCTGCTCGCGGTCGATAGTCAGATAGACATTCACGTCTTCGTCCTTGCACCATTCGTTCACAATCTCGTTGTAGTCCATGAGGTCGTCCATGCTGCGGGAGCCGTATACGATGTCGATGTGACCATAGTTTTCGCGCTTGTCGCGGACATAGTTGATGACGGAATGGAGCGGTGCCAGACCGACGCCGCCGGCGATGAAGAGCAGGTCTTTGCCTTTAAACGCCGTATCCACCGGAAAACTGTTTCCGTACGGACCGCGGACGGTAATCTGCTGACCCACCTCCATGGAGTGGAGCCATGTGGTCAAACAGCCGCACTCCTTAATGCTGAATTCCATATATTCCTTGGTCGGTGAAGAGGTGATGGAGATCATCGCCTCGCTGATGCCCGGAACCGAGAGCATTGCGCACTGTCCCGGAAGATGCGCAAACGGCTTTTTTCCGTCCGGTGTTGCAACGCGGAAGGTTTTAATATCAGGCGTTTCGACACGGATATCCGTGACCGTAACAACCTGCGGGATCAGAGTCTCTTTGATTTCGCTCATGCTTTTTTCCCTCCAAGCGTTTTCATTACTTTTACAATGTTCATTGAGATCGGGCATTTCTGAAGACAGCGTCCGCAGCCCACACAGCCAAACTCCCCGTTGTTGTTTGCAGGGAAATAGACAAGCTTGTGCATAAAGCGCTGACGAAAGCGTTCAAGCTGGCTGGTACGCGGATTGCCGTGCGCCATTTTCGTAAAATCGGAGTACATGCAGCTATCCCAGCAGCGGAAGCGCTTTATGCCGTGACCGGTGTTGAAATCTTTAATATCGTAGCACTGGCACGTAGGGCATACAAACGTGCAGGTGCCGCAGCCGAGGCATGCCTCGGACAGGCTTTTCCACTCCGGCGCATTAAATTTTTCCATCATAACGTCGCCGCCGAAGCCATCCGTTGTAAGATCCTTAAGCGGAAGCTTTGCGAGAATTTTTTTCGTTTCTTCTTTCTGCGCGTTTACCGCATCACTGTCCGCGTCGCTGAGCAGATCGGATAAGGCCGCAAGCAGTGCCCCGCCCTTTTCGGTTTTGGCGTCAAAATAGATGGCATCTTCGGTTTTCCATGATGCAACATCGCCCTCCGGATCGGTTGCATCAATGTCAAAGGTACCGCAGAAGCAGGTCTCCTGCGGACGGGTGCAGGCCATGGAGACGATGGTGCCATGTTCACGGCGGTTTTTATAGTACGTATCGACCGGATCGGCGAGAAAGACCTTATCGAGAATCGAAAAGCTTCTTGCATCGCAGGAGCGCACGCCGAAGACCACAAAATCCTCGCTTTCGGTGCGCGGATCGATGACCTCAATGGACTTGCCCTCCATTTTGAATTCAACCAGATTCTCCGTCTGTGGGAAAAAGAAGTCCTTCGCGCTGCGGACCGTGTTCAGCGCAGAGGAAAGGGTCATGCCCTCGCAAAAGCGTGTGTATTTCGCGCCGGTCTCGGTATCCACCGGGAGATACAGCGTCTCTTTTTCGGCAATAGCCGCAAACAGCGCGGGAAGTTTTTCGAGTGAAAGCTTTTTCATCTTATTTCTCCCCCCTATGGTAAACGACGCTCGGCTCTGCGTCGTTTGTGGTATAATTCGTAAGCGGCGCGCGGGACTCGGTATCCTCGCCCGCCTGGTACTCGCCGTACAGCTCGTTGATGTCCTTGATAAATTTGCGGTTTAACAGGTGCAGCGGGATCTGCTGCGGGCACACGCGCGAGCATTCGCCGCAGTCGGTGCAGCGGCCCGCAACATGAAATGCGCGTATAATGTGGAACATATTCTCCTCGAAGGAGTCCGCTGCCGCCTTGTTTGCGATGCCGGAAGCGTCGTTGTCAAATACGCACTTTTCGCAGGAGCACGCCGGACATACGTTGCGGCAGGCGTTGCAGCGGATACAGCGGGAGAGCTCGTTCCGCCAAAATTCAAAGCGCTCGTCTGGCGTCATTGCCTCAAGCTTTGCCACCATGTCGAAGCGGTTCGAATCGAGGACCTCGCCGTCCTCGCCCAAAAGCTCGTCGTATGCAACATGTTTTTTGCTCTTGCAGGAGGTGCAGCGCTCCGCAAGCACGTCGCTGCGGGAGACGTTTTTGTCTCCGTAAAGCGTTTCAATATGAACCGCTTCTCCGTCCACCGCAATACCGGTAATCCCTTCCGCTACAGCCTTTACCTTTTCCGCACTCACTTTTCCGTCGCAGGGAACGCCGACAGCATAAACGTTGTCGCGCAGAATGCGGTGCTCTTTTATTAGCTGGTTAAAGCTGTATGTATCGCACGGCTTTAAAAAGACAAGGATTTTTCCCTCTTTGCGGCTCTCTTTAATCAGATATTTCGAGAGGTTGTTGCCGCAGAAGTCGTCGTACACAAAGCCGCTTTTAAGCTCTTCCTCGGAGGTGAACACAGCCGGCGTTACATCGTAAACGAATTCGCCCTTTTTCCAGCCGAGCACACGGCTTACCGTGCCGTCCGCCAGAAGCGCCGCTGCGCGTGCAATCATTGTTTCTTGCATCTCAAATCCTCCAGTCTCTTGTTTTCACCGAGCTTTGTAACGGTCTCAACAAACTCGTTCATTGTCGCAGCAAATTTTGCGCCCTCTGCCGCAGAGACCCACTCCACACGGGTACGCTCCTTTTCGATGCCCAGATAATCAAGCATGGAAAACAAAAGCGTCATTCTTCTTCTTGCATAATAGTTGCCGGACGTATAGTGGCAGTCGCCCGGGTGGCAGCCGCAGATGATTACGCCATCCGCACCGCGCTGAAACGCGCGCAGGATGAACATCGGGTTTACGCGGCAGGAGCACGGCACGCGAATGATCTTAACGTCCGCCGGATAGTTTAAGCGGTTCGTGCCGGCCAAATCCGCGCCCGCATAGGAGCACCAGTTGCAGCAGAAGGCCACAATTTTCGGTTTGAATTCATTTACTTGCATATCGCGTCAACCTCCGCCATGATCTGGCTGTTCGAGAAGCCCTTTAAATCCATTGCGCCGGACGGGCAGGCAACGGTGCATGCGCCGCAGCCTTGGCATACCGCCTCGTTTACAGAAGCGACGCGGCGGACCTGAACTGTGCGGTCAGGCATTCTGAACTCTTTGTCCACATATGTGATTGCGCCGTACGGGCAGACCTTCTCGCAGGAGGAACAGCCGTTGCACATCATCTCGTCAGAGTGTGCGACGCACGGATTGCAGGTGAGCTTATCCTTGGCAAGCAGGCCGATAACCTTTGCCGCAGCCGCACCCGCCTGAGAAACCGTCTCCGGAATGTCCTTCGGGCCCTGGCATGTTCCGGACAGGAATACGCCGGCAGTAGGGCTTTCAACAGGACGCAGCTTCGGATGCGCCTCAGTGAAGAAGTCGTTTGTGTCCATGCTTGCGGTAAGCATGGTTGCAAGCGGGCGCGCACTTTTGTCCGGCTCAATCGCCGCTGCAAGCACGACTAAATCCGCCGCAATATGGAGCTGCTCGTTTGCAATCAGATCGGACGCCTGCACCATCAGCTTATCGCCCTCGGGCGCAACTTTGCCGACCATGCCTTTGATGTAGTGAACGCCGTATTCCTCGACGGCACGGCGGTAGAACTCGTCGAAGTTCTTTCCCGGGGTGCGCACATCGATGTAGAAAACGTAAACATCGGTATCCGGATATTTTTCACGCGTCAGCATAGCGTGCTTTGCCGTATACATGCAGCAGATTTTCGAGCAGTAGGGCTTGCCGCAGCCCGAGGTATCGCGGGAACCGACGCACTGCACAAATACAATTGTGTGCGGATGCTTTCCGTCGGACGGACGCAGAAGCTTGCCAGCGGTCGGTCCGGCCGCATTGGTCAGACGCTCAAACTCAAGCGAGGTGATGACGTCCGAACTCTGAGAATATGCGTATTCGTCAAAATTATCGAGCTTAATCGGGTTAAAGCCCGTTGCGACGACAATTGCGCCGTATTCGCGCTCAACAAGCTCGTCTTTCTGTTTATAGTCGATGGCGCCCGCAGTGCAGACCTTCGAGCAAACGCCGCACTTGCCGGTTTTTAGCATAGTGCAGTAGTTCGCGTCGATGGTGGCAACCTTCGGAACGGCCTGCGCAAACGGAATGTAGATGGCGCGGCGGTTGTCCATGCCGAGATTGAATTCGTTCGGCACTTTCCTCTGCGGACATTTCTCCGTGCAGAGGCCGCAGCCAGTGCAGACGTCCTCTTTGACATAACGCGCCTTTTTGCGGATGGTGACGTTAAAATTGCCGACAAAGCCCTTCACTGCGTCAACCTCGCTGTAGGCATAGATATTGATTTTCTCATGCTGCGCCACATCGACCATCTTCGGGGTCAGAATGCACGCCGCGCAGTCGAGCGTCGGGAAGGTCTTGTCGATCTGAGCCATTTTGCCGCCGATTGTGGCGTTTTTTTCCACAATATCGACCTCAAAGCCTGCGTCCGCAATATCGAGCGCCGTCTGGATACCCGCAATACCGCCGCCGATGACCAGCGCGCGCTTTTTAACCGGACTTTCGCCCGCGATAAGCGGCGCGTTTAAACAGACCTTTGCAACAGCCGCGCGCGCTAAAATAATGGCTTTTTCCGTGCCGGTTGCCATATCCTTATGAATCCAGGAGCACTGCTCGCGGATATTTGCGACCTCAAGCATATACGGATTCAACCCAACCGACGCAACAGCCTTGCGGAACGTCGCCTCGTGCATACGCGGCGAGCAGGAGCAGATGACAACGCCGGTGAGATTATGCTCCTTTACAGCGTCCTTTACGATATTCTGGCCCGCCTCGGAGCACATATATTGATAGTTGGTGGAGAACACAACGCCCGGTTCGGACTTGAGCGCCTCGGCAACCGCCTTGACGTCAACCGTGCCGGCAATGTTGCTTCCGCACCAACATACGAATACACCAATTCTCTGCATGATGTTTCTCCTTCCTTACTTACTGTATTTGCGGTAGGCGCTGACAACCGCCTGCTGCGGCAGATCCTCGTCGAGCATTCCGGGAACCTGTTCCGCCGTGAGATGGTTCCCGCCCTGCTGGCGGATCACCATCAGGCGGATCGCTTCCACAAGCTTGGCCGGTTCGACGCTTCTCGGACAGCGCTCCACGCACGCAAAGCAGGAAAGGCATTTGTAGATTGATTTCGACTGCATAAGCTTCTCAATTTCGCCTTTTTCCACCATATACACAAACTGATGCGGATGATATTCCATCTCGTCATAGGACGGGCAGGTTCCGGAGCATTTGCCGCAGCGCATACATTTAAGCGGATTTACGCCGCTTGTGCGCAGAACCTGTTCCTTTAACCGATCCCTGTTCTCTGTCATGGTCTTATTCCTCCTTTACGCCGAGCGCCTCTGCCAGAAGCTCCGTAAAATACATGACCGGAATATCGTGTTCCGTTCCGTTTTTGCGGAGATTGTAGAGGCAGAGCGGACATGCGGTAACGATAAGCTCCGCACCCTTTCCCTCTGCGCTTTCAAGCACCTTATTGCTCTTTTTCTGCGCAAGCGGCTTATCCTCCAGGGTGACATAGCCGCCGCAGCATTCGTTGCGGTATGGATAGATAACCGGCTCGCCGCCCAAAGCGCGGATTAAATCCTCGATAATCGTCGGATTTTCCGGATTGTCCATCTGCATGACGGACGAGGGACGAAGAAGCAGGCAGCCGTAGTACGCTGCAACCTTTTTGCCAGCAAGCGGCTTTTGCACCGCCGCTTTGATTTTATCGTAACCGACCTTGTCGCGCAGAAGCTCCAAAAAGTGATAGACTTTTGTTTCGCCTGAGTACGGTTCGTCGAATTTCAAGTAGTTGTTGGCGCGGAATGCAATATCCGCGTCTGTCTGCATGTCATGATTGACCTGCTTGATGACGTTATGACATGCGGAGCACATCGTGCACAGATCCTGCCCGCGTTCCTTCGCCGCATTGAGCGCACGGACAGAGGAGAGCTTTGTTGCAATCTCGTCCTTCGCCATTGGATAGACGCCGCCGCAGCACTGCCAGTCGTCCAGCTCTAAAAGCTCGACGCCCAGCGCTTTTGCAGAGGCGCGCGCATATTTGTCCAGATCCTTCGCTTTGGTTCTCAGCGTACAGCCCGGATAATAGCTAAAAGTCATATGCCTGATTCCTTTCTGTATAGTTTGACTGCGTTTATACCATTTGTTCCGGATGGAAGACCTCATCAAAGCGTTCAGCCGTCAAAAAGCCGAGCGCAACGCACGCCTCTTTGAGCGAAATGTTTTCTTTAAACGCTTTTTTTGCTGTTTTCGCTGCATTTTCATAGCCGATATACGGATTCAGCGCCGTAACCAGCATCAAAGAGTTATGCAGATTATGATGCATTTTCTCTCTGTTCGCCGTAATGCCGACCGCACAGTTTTTGTTGAAGGAAACGATCGACTCTGCGAGCAGGCGTGCGGACTGTAAAAAATTATATGCGCAAACCGGCATAAAAACGTTTAATTCAAAGTTGCCCTGAGAAGCCGCCATGCCGACCGCAACGTCGTTGCCGATAACCTGAACGGCGACCATCGTGACCGCCTCGCACTGGGTCGGATTCACTTTACCCGGCATGATGGAGGAGCCGGGCTCGTTTTCCGGAATATGAATCTCGCCCAGGCCGTCGCGCGGGCCGGAAGCAAGCCAGCGGACGTCGTTTGCAATCTTCATCATATCGGCAGCAAGCGCTTTTAACGCGCCGTGCGCAAAAACGATCTCGTCCTTCGAGGTCAGCGCATGGAATTTGTTCTCTGCTGTACGGAATTGCTTTCCCGTAATCTCGGAAACCGCCTCCGCCACCTTTACGTCAAACCCTTTCGGGGCGTTTAAGCCCGTGCCCACGGCCGTACCGCCGAGCGCAAGCTCCTTAAGCTCCTCGACTGCAATCAGCAGCATTCTTTTATCTTTTTCAAGGCTGCTTCTCCAGCCGCTGATCTCCTGGGAAAATTTGATCGGCGTCGCGTCCTGCAAGTGCGTGCGGCCGCTTTTTACAATGCCCTCGTTCTCCTCTTCCAGACGCTTAAACGTTGCAGTCAGCGTATCAACCGCCGGAATCAGCTTATCCTCAATTGCAATGACTGCGGAGATGTGCATCGCCGTCGGGAAGGTGTCGTTTGAGGACTGACTCATATTGATGTCGTCGTTTGGATGCAGCAGCTTTTTCCCCGCAATCTCATTGCCGCGGTTTGCGATCACCTCGTTTGCGTTCATATTCGACTGTGTGCCGCTGCCGGTTTGCCAGACGACAAGCGGAAAATGCTCGTTCAAAGCACCGCTCATTACTTCGTCGCAGGCCTTTGAAATTGCATCCAGTTTTTCCT
>UQQY01000004.1 GCA_900543295.1 uncultured Oscillospiraceae bacterium
ATTCAGGCCCGAAACAATATACCACGTATAGTAAACCACACCTGCCAAAATCAAAAATACAAACATACCAAGGTATTCTTTAAACATAAACGGTGTAAACAGCAAGAAGAACAATCCAATTGCAAGCAAAAGCCCGATAATAATAATGATGCCGTTTCGCAGAATTTCTTTAAAGCTTTTCTGCTGTTTTACGATCTGCTCTAAAAATACATCTCCCATAACCAATAAAACGCTCCTTGTTTCTGCGTCCGCTGCCGAACGCAGTTTTTGAATTTCTACAAGTATTATAGCACAGGCACAAGCCGCGCTTCAATAAAAAACGGGAAACAACGCTTTACATTGTTTCCCGTTTTAAAATACCGTCAATTCTTAATTCCCAAGAAAGAGGGAATCAGCAGGAGAGCAAAAACGCTCCGCTTTTTTCCTTTACCATTCCGTGTCGACTGTTTTGCCTGCGGCCAGATTTTGAGACTCCTTTGCAACCTTATTTACAAAACCAGAGCGCCCAACAAAAGCCGTCTGATCGTTAAGCGTCACAGTCGTTGTCGTATCTTCCGCGACATAAACCTTCACAACCACTGTCTGGCCGCTCCGATAATGATAGGTAATCGTCAACTTTGGCACGCCTGTCGGCTTCACCGTACTGACATCCTGAACAGAAGTCAGCATAACAAGCTGCATGTAACTGCGAACAGCGTCCATGTCAGCGTCCTTCCCGTTAAGTGTCGCCGTATAATCACTGGAATCCGACACATCTTCGCCCGGATCAAACGCAATCTGATAAGTCTGACCATTGACCTGCACGTCAAAACCATTCAAATCAACAATATTCGGGAAAATAACAGAAGAAGAAATCAGATCCTTTGCCTGAACTTTCAGCCATCCAATATCTGAAGCCGCAACTGTATAAATCTGATCTACATCCTCACGGATAAGGAAATAGGTATCAATCTTATCGGCGGCAACTTTTTCTCCTTCAGTAAAGCCCGCGGAAGCGTTAAAGCCGGAACCCAGAGTCAAAACAACCGTTGTATTGTCGTCATAGGTCATCTCATATCGGGCCGTGGGATTATCAAAGCCATACGTTTTCCGATCCTCATCCGTGATATTGGCCTTTACAATGCCATTCGCCGTAAGTCCGAAATTATCATAGATGACACTCTCGGTACTGGTCTCCGCAATCAGAGAGAACTGCGGCTCACGCATGACCAGATAACTCTGCTGAACCTCGGTTTCGCCGAGCTCGCCGTCCTTCGCTTCATCCAGCACGATCGGAGAGGCAAGATCCGGACGTGTAATTTTAACATAATTGATGGTCGGAACCGCACTGCTGTCATCCGAATCAAAGCCTTCAATGATTTCAGTGTCCAGATAAGAATAGCGTGTATACAGCAGACTTGCCACGGAAGTCGCCGTAACGGTGTATACCGTATTGTCTCCTTCCTTGGTCAGGTAGTAGTAGCTTTTATCCGCTGTCTGCAAACCGATGCGGAAGGAATAGACGTTGCCGTTATTATACTTGCTTTCAAAGGTGATCTGCGGGTCATCAAGCCTGTATCTGGAAAGATCCGCGCAGTCCTCTTCTATCACTTCAACGGCAGAGAACGTGCTCATATAAGTCAGCGTCTGCTCGTACATATAGGTAATCTGCTTCAAATCCATCGTGTCGCGGATACGCCAGAGCTCCTCGCCTACCAGCTCGATGGTATAATCATCATTCTGGTTTTTGATGTGCATGCTCTCCACATCGCTGTAAGTCTCCCGAATCAGCGCAATGGTGTCAACGCTCACATTTGACGAACCCTCGCCGCTCTGCGAAGGCGCAGTCAGCACCAAAGCAATCGTTACGGCAATCAGTACAACCAGCGCAACGCCGCTCCAGATGATAGTTTTGATCTTTTTGCTCATAAATGCCTCCTGCGCACAAAGATCACAATACCGACGGCCAGAACAATCAGCGGAAGGACACCGATGAAAATAATTGCATACGTTACAACCTGTGTCTGGCTGATTGTGATTGTATCATAAGAGAGATCAATCGGAAGAATCTTTACAACGGAATCCTTTCCGGTCGCCGCATTTACGGCAGTGATAACAAAATCGCCGTTACCGTATCCGCCGTAGTTCAGCATATTTGACGTCATCATTTGGGCGGAACCAAATGCAATGACATTCGAAGAAACCATCTCGCCGTCAAGAGAACGAAGCTTTTTGCCTTCTACTACCAGATTCATCGACGTCTGATCCTGACTGTCGAAATCAAAAGATTCGTCCGCATCGTAAGGAACAAAAATCGTGGTATCGCTGCTCTTCAGCAAAACGCTTGTTTCACGATTGTCCTTCGATTCAAACAGCGCTGTAACCGGCGTTGCCGACGCAGCAATTACCGGCAGATCCGCATTGTTAAGCGCAGATTTCAGTTCGTCGTCTGCAACCGTTGCGCCAAACACCAGGCCGCCGTAAGTCGTGCTGTACATATTACTCTGATTCATTTCGAACGCAAACCCGCTTTGCATTTCGATGCCCCAGTCAGCAAGGAAGTTCTTCAGAACCGCTCCAGGCTCTGTTCCATTACCTACGAAGAGCAGTGTTTTGCCGAACGCTCCGTCGTTGTCCAAAAAGGCGCTGAGCTTTTCTGCCTGCTCAGCCGTCAGATCCTCCGCCGGCTGAGGCAGAATAACCGCCTGATAATCCGAGCTGATTTCCTCCGTCAGCATGTTGACCGTTGCTACATCATAAACATTAGAGGTCAAAATCTCCTGAAGGCCATCTACATTTGCAGCAGAGCCAAAGCCGGATAAGAGCGCCACTTTTGTAATATTCGACTCGGTAACGTACATCAAAGCGGATGTGATTTGCTGCTCAGCCTGTGAACTGTACGTATAAGAGCCATAGCTTGTTGTGGAAACCGACAGCAGAGAGCCGTTGTCCACCTTCTTATACCGTTTATCCGTTGTAATCAGAAGGTCGCCTTCCGCTAAATCTTCAGAGGGATATTCGTTGGCAAGACCTGGATTTTTGGAAATGCTTTTAAACTCTACTGAAACGCGGCCCGAATGCTGCGCATAGTCTTTGATAATTTCATACACCTGTTTCCAATACGTTCCTGCGCTTTCAAACTCTGATTCTTCGGCCAGAACCGTAATTTTGACGTCCTGATCCAATCCGGAAAGGAAGTTAATTGAGTCCTGCGTCAGCTCGAAGCGATTATCGGAGGTCAAGTCGATAGAAACAGGAAAACGATCCAGCAAGAGACCGACCACTACGTTAATCAGGATAACCGCCGCAACAAATACCGCCGTAATCACCGTTGCCAAAGAGCCAAATTTGAAGCGGCGGGAATGGAAATACTTCATATTGATATGTTTCATGTCCGTTTCCTCCCTCAGCTCCACCGCTTCTTCTCAAGCACACGGATCGTAAGGAACAGGAATACGACTGCAAAGCTTAAGAAGAACAGGATATGTGATAAATCCAAAATACCGCTGACAAAATCATTGTAGCGCGTAGAGAAGGACAGCGCATTCAAAATTGTCGCGAGAAAGCTCACCCCCGTCGGCAGGGCAGAAGCAAGCGTATCGAACATCCAGATAAACAGCGTGATGGCAAAGGTGCCAATCGCCGCGACAATCTGATTTTCTGTCAGAGCGGAAATAAAAATACCAATCGCAATCAATGCAGCGCCGACCAATGCAAGCGCCAGATAATTGCCAAGGAAAATGTTCCAATCCGGCGCCGAAAAGGTTGCAAGCACAATCTGGAACAGAAGCGTGCAGGATACGCCGATGATATATACGACAAATGCAGCCAGATACTTGCCCACAACAATCCCTGTAATGTTGACAGGAGACGTCAGTAGAAGCTGGTCGGTCTTAAGCTTTTTGTCCTCGCTCATCAGACGCATGGTCAGCAGCGGGATAATCATCATAACGACAGTGAACATGCTGCTGAATACATACTGAATATAGTTTGCCTGATTCGCCAGAATATAAAAGAAATAGTAGCCTGAAAGCGCATAGATCACCGCAAGAAAGATATAACCCAGCGGAGATGAAAAATAGGCTTTCAGCTCACGTTTAAAAATTGCGCTCATTTATTTTGCACCTCCGGAATCCTTGGTCAGCTGCAGGAAGATGTCCTCAAGCGTCATCTCGCTGGAGCGCATGCCCAAAAGCGGCCAGTTGCGCTCGGCCAAACGTTTGAAAACCTCTCTGCGGATATCGGCGCCCTGCTTTGCCTCCACGACAAATTCATAAACGCCTGCCTCGCGCTTTCCAAGCGTCTGCACATCGCGCATACCGCTGATGCTGCAAAGCATACGATAAACTTCGTTCTCCGGACCGTCGACCAGAATATTGTAGCGATGATCCGTAGTCATATTGTGTGAAAGGTTTGCCGTCGTATCGTCCGCAACCAGCTTGCCCTGATTGATGACAACGACCTTGTCGCAGACCGCCTGAATTTCAGGCAGGATATGTGACGAAAGAATAATAGTATGCTTTTTGCCAAGCTTTTTGATCAGATTGCGGATCTCAATGATCTGCTTCGGGTCAAGACCGACTGTCGGCTCGTCCAGAATCAAAACCTCCGGATTGCCGATCAAAGCCTGCGCAAGCCCCACACGCTGACGGTAGCCCTTGGACAGATGCTTGATAACGCGTCCGTAAACATTGGTAATCTGGACAATCTCGCAAATCTCCTGAATATGTGCGGCGCGCGGCTGCTTCGCCTTTTTGAGATCATAAATAAAGTTTAAGTACTCCTTCACGGTCATATCCAGATACAGCGGCGGCTGCTCCGGCAGGTAGCCGATGGACTGCTTCGCTGTGATCGGATCCTCCAAAATATCAACGTCGTTGATTTTGCAGGAACCGCTGGTCGCAGACAAATATCCGGTCAGAATATTCATCGTTGTCGATTTTCCGGCGCCGTTTGGGCCCAGAAAGCCGAGAATCTCCCCGCGGTCAACGTGAAAGGATACGTTGTCAACCGCCAGCTTTTGGCCGTATCTCTTGGTGAGATTGGAAATCTCGATCATGGTTTTCCCTCCTAATGTATTATATCGCCCGAATATACCGGAACGAAAAACGTCCACATATCCTTCTCCAAACTAAGCGGCTTTCCTCTTTATGAGAAACCTGCATAAAAAAGCCGGCAGGTAACGGATACAAATAAGCGATATGCTCATTATATCATACCAGCCGACTGATTTCCACTGATTTTGTGAGAAAACTGTGGAATGTTTATCCCCGTTTTGTTAATATACACGTCACATTTCGTTCACGACAAAAAATGTATAGGAAGTTTTGGCATGAAAATCCTCTCCTGCATGCAGCACACAGGCGGGAAATTCTGGCCGGTTCGGCGTATCGGGGAAAAACTGCGTCTCCAGACAAAAGCCGCTGCGGCGGACATAGCGGACGCTATCCTTTCCGCAGAGCGTGCCGTCCAAACTGTTTCCGGCATAGAACTGCACGCCGGGCAGATCAGTTTTCACAGTAAGCATCCTGCCGCTTTCGGGATCATATACGCACGCAGCCTCGCGAAAGTCTCCGCCGTTTAAGACAAAGTTATGATCGTAGCCTCCTGTCACACGCAGATCCTCGATATCGTCGTCGATATGCGCGCCGATTTCGGTAAAGGTACGCAGATCAAAGGGTGTGCCGGCAACTTCCGGCAGCCCGCCGGTCGGAATTGCCCCTGCTCCAACGCGGGTAAAACGGTCGGCATTGATACGGATCCGGTGCTTTAGAATCGAGCCGGAGCCTTGACCGGCCAAGTTGAAGTACGCATGATTTGTAAGGTTTACGACCGTATCACGGTCGCTTTTTGCATGATAGGAAAGCGTGAGCGTTCCATTGACCAGCGTATAACGGACGCGGACGGACAGCCTTCCAGGGTATCCTTCCTCCATATCGGCGCTCTCACAGGAGAGCACCAGCGCATCGCTTTCCTCCTCAGCCTTCCACACCTTGGTGTGAAAACCGTGCGGGCCGCCATGCAGATGGTTCTCTCCGTCGTTTGGATAAAGAGAATATTCCACACCGTTTAATGCAAATTTCGCATTGCCGATACGGTTTGCATATCGTCCGACGGTCGCGCCGATATAGCAGGTCTGCTCCTCATACGCCTGCGGCGACGCAAAGCCCAGGCACACATCCGCCGTCACATCATGTTTATCCGGCGCTTCAATCGAGACGATCGTGCCGCCCAGCGTCATCACCTGAACGCGCACAACGCCGTCATCCAGCGTATAAAGCTCAACTGGGACGCCTGCTTTTGTCGTGCCGAACGGTTTTTTCATAATGAATGCCATTGCTTTTTCCTCCTCAGCGCAGAAACTTCCGCGCGACTTTTACAAGATCGTCGGCTGCGTATTCAAAAAAGGTGCGAAAGGCCGGACACAGAACATTTAGAGTATTCTGTTCCAGAGAAATCGGCTCGCGGTTTCTGCGGCAGCCGCCGCGGCAAAGCCTGTAATAGCGGCAGGTCTTACACTCCTCTGCAATCTGGCGGGAAGTCTCGACAAAGAGCCTTGCCGTCTCGGTCTGGCGCATTTCATCCCAGCCGTCGGTCAGCACATTGCCGATACGCCACTCGTCCGTAACGTAAAAATCACAGGGATATACGCTGCCGTCCGCTTCTATCATATAATAGCAGCTGCACGAGCCGGACATGCCGCAGCTTTCCGGCGGATAACCGCCGATCATCATAACAAGATTGTCAAAATAGCGGATACTGACCGGATGATTCGTATTCAGATCAACGTACCAAAGCCGGAACAGATCCTTTAAAAAGCGGCCGTACAGCTCGGGCGTTAAAGAGTATTCCCGCTCTCCGGGAAACTTCAGCTCGTCCAGACACGGAATAAACTGCAAGTAGGAAAAGCCCTGCTTTTTAAAAAAATAATAAATCCGCTCGATATTTTCCGCCACATCACGGTTGACGGTCGAAAGAATGTTGAACTCAACCCTGTGACGCTCCATCAGCTTTGCAGCACGAAGCACGCGGTCGAACGTTCCGTTTCCGGAGGCGTCTCTGCGGTATTTGTCGTGGATCGCTTTTGTTCCGTCAAGAGAGAGGCCGACTAAAAAGCCGTTGTCATGAAAAAACTGCGCCCACTCGTCGTTGATATTCAAGCCGTTCGTCTGGATAGCATTCGTCACACGGATGTTTTTGACATTGTATTTTTTTTGCAGCGCAACCGCATTTTTGAAAAAATCCAGGCCCGCCACTGTCGGCTCGCCGCCCTGAAACCCGAAGGCTGCGACGGTGTCTGCGTAAGCAAACACTTTTTTTACGATGGTCTCAAGCGTTTCCTCGGACATGATACCGTAATTTGCAACTTCGCGCCGGTTGGCCACATCCGCGTAAAAGCAGTAGGCGCAGCGCATATTGCAGCTCGATGAAGCTGGCTTTATTAACAGGGAAATTGCCGGCATAATCGTTTGCTCCGTTTCCGGATTACATCGTTTTGAATGTAACCCCTTTATAATAATGTGTGAGGATCTGTCGGTATCCCCATCCTGCCGCAGAATAGCCAAGCGCGCCGCGCTGACTCATTCCAACGCCGTGCCCATATCCCAATGTAGAAAAGGTAATCGTATCTCCGCTTACGGTAATCGCCGTAATTTTCGTGCTCTTTAAGCTGTTTGAACCGAACACCTGCTCGCGCAGAATGCGCGCCTTAACCTTGACCCCGCAGACGGGTATGGTATAGACAAATCCGCCGTCCGTATAGGTTGCGCCGGAAAGATCGAACCATGTCTCCGGATCGCCCGAGACCAAAATACCAGAAGCGGCAAGCTTCTGTCTGGCATTCTCTGCTGAAATGGAGAAGGATGAGGGAAGCTCGTCATACGCGCTTTCTACAGCGGTAAGGTATGCAAGACTTCCGCCCCAGACAAACTGGCTCGACTGCGTATGACCGCCGGATGCCGCGTGATAAACCGCATTGGCCGGACTTTCGCCATAGTACATGACCTCATGATAAACACCGCGGACCAGCTCAATCGTCTTTTGATGCGGCGTTTTGAACGACATGGATGGGTAACGTCCGTAGGTCTTCTTATAATTCTCCATATAGCTGCGGCAGGCTACAGCCTGCGCCCTGTACGCCTCGTAATACTGCGGAATCGGCGTAGTTCCCGTCCCGACGATCTCGCACTGTACCGCGCCGGAAATGATGTAAATCAAATCCTCGTCATCCTGATTTGAGCTTGAGGAAGAAGGCGAAGAAGAGACCGCCGCAGAGGAGGCAGGCTTTGAGGAAACGGACGGCCTTGATGAAGCAGCAGACGCCTGAGACGGGTCGCGGCTGGAGGACGAGGCCTGCCCCGAAGATTCTGCATGATTTGACGACGGAGAGGACGCGTCGGATCGTTCCGATTCTCCGGCGCTACTCTCCGAATTGGCATCGGAGGATTCCATTTCCGATTCATCCGGCGGCAGCTCAGCGGACGAATCGGAAAAAAAGCCGTTTTCTTCGGAGGAAAGCTGCGCAATGCCGAGCTCTCCATCCTGCGTAATCCCCTCATAAGGATCCGCCGCAGTCAAAACCGCAGCACTGTCAAGTGCGTTTGCACCAAATACGGCGGACACTCCGAAAACAGAAAACGCAATGCCGAGCGCCGCAAGCTGCACGCCAATACGGCCGGTGCGGCGGACAGCTTCTTCCCGCTCTTTACGCATAGGGATTCGCCTTTCCGTTTTGCTGCACCCAAACCTCCGGCATAATCATGTCCGTATTCGCCTTAGCAGAAGCGGTGTCAACCGCATACGACTCACCCGGACGAACCTTGCGCGCTACCACGACCATACGGTAAGGCGTCGGCTTCTCATCCGTCAGCGTTTCGCAGGTGGAAAGCGTGATGAATTCGTCTCCGTACCGAACGTCGACTGATGTATTGAAATACGAACGCCTGTCGATTTCCGTAATAAAGGTGTTGTATTCGTCCTCGGACATATCCACATAGTCATGGTAGTTAAAATAGCCGGGAAGATCCTCCCGCACCTCCGCCATAAACGCGCCGATGATTTTATATTTGCCGCGGCCATAAGTAGTGTCAAAGTTGACGACCGGATGCGCACGGTAATAGTCCAGACTCTTATAGCTCTTGATGGGCGCAAAGTACGAGCCGTCCTGCGCGGCATGGCCGTAAATCGTCAGATTCATGCTCTGCTTTTCAGCCGTTAAGGACGCGCGATAATCAATGAACGGAATGCCGAGAATGGTCTTCCCGTAAAAATTGTGCCGCAGATAGTAATCATTGTCCGTACCCTGCACAACAACGGTGGAAAGCTTCGTATCATCCACCCAAAGATAACCCTTCACATCAGGGTTGATGCTGTGCAGCGCATTAAAGTCAGAAATGATGCCGGTATTTGGATCAAGCTCATCTGAGCTCTCAGGCGCGGTATCTCCATCGGAAACCGTGGTCGAATACAGATCCTTCGCTTTATCCTGATCGCTGCGGATGATCCAATATTTTCCGAATATCATAACCGCGCTGACTACCGCGCCCAACAGGCACAAGATAATCAGAATCAACAGGACGGTCTGGGACTTGCTGCGTTTTTTCTTTGTCCTTTTTGTTTCTGCTGTCTTAAGCTCTGTTTTTTCTTTCATGCTTCTCATCCTTTCCGCTCTGGGCGCCCCTTCCCCGAAATATTTTCTGTTTTTACAGCTTCGCAATATAACTGATTGAAGCGATCTGTTATGTAAGCGTCTTCAAAGCGAGCGAGAGTACCCGGCGGACAGACGCTTCGCGGATGGCTCCGCGGTCTTCCCCGCATTCATCCAGCAAATTTAAGCGCTCGCATTCACATTTACCGTTTTGAAATACGGCAATATAAACCGTACCCACCGGCTTTTCCGGCGTTCCGCCGGTAGGTCCTGCAATCCCCGTAATGGCAAGCCCCATGTCGGCGTCCGCCGCAGCGGCAATTCCTTTCGCCATTTCGCAGGCAGTCTGCGCGCTGACTGCGCCATAGGCGGAGAGCGTCTCACGTCTTACGCCGAGCATTTGCTCCTTTATCCGGTTCGCATAGGTCACGGCGCTGTATTCGAGCACCGCCGACGCGCCGGAGACCGAAGTAATCGCCGCCGTCACCATACCGCCGGTGCAGCTCTCCGCCGCCGCAACGGTCATGCCACGCTGCGCAAGCGCTTTTACAAGCGTTTCAGCAAGCGCGTTTGCAGACGGTCTTCCGCTCATGCTCACCACTCCAATCGAATAACCTTTTCCTCAATATTTTGAACAGCTTCTTCAATCAGCGGTTCAAAATCAAACGCATTCTGAGACTCCTCCACGTATTGCAGCGTCGGACGCGTTTTCGGCCGTTTCGGCGTAAACACGGTGCAGCAATCCTCATATGGCAGAATCGACGTCTCAAACGTGCCGATTTCTCTTGCAATTTTAATAATATCCTTCTTGTCCATGCCAATAAGCGGACGAAATACCGGCCGATCCGACGCGGCATTTGTGGCCGCAAGCGACAATAACGTCTGGCTTGCAACCTGTCCAAGGCTCTCGCCGGTGATAAGCGCCGGAATGTCCTCCCGTCTTGCAATGCGCACGGCGATTTCCATCATCAGACGGCGCATAATAATGGTGAACAGTTCCTCCGGGCAGTTATCCCGCAGCGCCTCTTGAATTTTGGTAAACGGCACGCAGTAAAACGTAATGTTCCCCGTATAGCCGGTAAGCGTTTTTAGCAGCGTTTCCACCTTGTCGAGCGCGCGGTCGCTTGTATACGGCGGACTTACGAAATGCATGGCGGAAAGCTTTAAGCCGCGCCGCGCCATCATATAACCGGCAACCGGACTGTCAATGCCGCCGGACACCAGAAGCATGGCGCGGCCGCTTGACGAAACCGGCATACCGCCTGCGCCCTCAACCTGCGGGCCGTGAATGTATGCCGCAAAATCGCGGATTTCCACCATTACGGTCATATCCGGACGGCGCACGTCCACCTTCAGATGCGGATACGCTTCCAAAAGATCTCCGCCAAGCTCCGCAGAAATTTCCGGAGATTTGTGGGGAAAGCTTTTATCTGAGCGCTTTGCCTCCACCTTAAAGGTACGGATTCCCTCCATTGCGTCGCGCAGATACTCGACCGCATCGCGGCGGATAACGGCAAAATCTTTTTCCGTTACAAGCGCACGGGAATACGCTGCAATGCCGAATACCTTGCCGACCGCCTCGCAGACCTCGTCCAGGTCCACATCCTCCGAAAGCGGGCGCACCGTAATGGTAGACTGCGACCGCTGAATCTCAAATTTGCCGAACGGCCGCAGCCGCCAGCGAATGTTTTTGACCAGAATATCCTCAAACGAGCCGCGGTTCAGACCCTTTAGCGCGATCTCGCCCATCTTGATTAAAATAACTTCCTTCATTGCATTCTCCTGTAATATAAGCGTTCTATTTCACTCCGCGCTGTCTACCGCTGCTTTACAAGCGACTGTGCGCCCTGTGCAACGCGACGCACCAGCTCGCGGATCATCTCTTCCGCAGTATCCGGCGCAAAACTTACGCGCAGCGTTTCGTCCGACGTCATTTTGTCAACGCCCAGCGCGCTCAGCACGTAGCTGTGCTTTCCCTTTGCACATGCGCTGCCGCTTGAAACATAGACTGCAAACTGTTCGAGATAGTGCAGCATGGTTTCCGAGCGCACGCCGTAAACTGAAAAGCTTACAATATGCGGCGCGTGATGCGAAACGTCTCTGAAGCGAATCTGCGGCACAGACGCCGCTTCCTGTAAAAGCAAAGCGCGCAGCATTTCATAGTGCGCCCTGTTTTCGCCAAGACCGGTTCTCCCCTTTTCAGCCGCCGCGCCGAACGCCGCGATAAGCGGGACCGATTCTGTGCCGGAACGAAGCCCGTTTTGCTGGCCGCCTCCGTAAAGGATCGGCGCTATCCGCGCTCCCTTTTTCACATACAGCGCGCCCACCCCTTTCGGCGCGCAGACCTTATGTCCGCTGACACTTAAAAGATCAATCTGCGACCCCTTCAGCCGGATTGGAAGCTTTAAAAAGGCCTGCACCGCGTCCGTATGAAACAATACATCCGGATTCTTCGCTTTTACCGCCTTGGCGATCTCCCTGACCGGCAGAACAAGCCCCGTCTCATTGTTCACCATCATGGCGGACACCAGGATCGTATCTCCGTCTACTTCTTGTGCAAAACATTGAGGCGTATATACGCCGTTTTCATCGGGCAAAATCCGCTTAACGGAAAAGCCCGTCGCCTCAAGCTGTGCGGCGGCTTCCATTACGGACGGATGCTCGACCGCCGAAATAAGAATCGTTTTTCCACGGCGCTTTCTTGCCTGTGCGGCGCCAAACAGCGCCATATTATTTGATTCGGTTGCACCGGAAGTAAAGAAAAGCTCCGACGGATCACACGAAAGTGCGGCTGCCAAACGGGCGCGCGCCTCTGTAACCAGCTTTTCCGCCTCAAAGCCCTTGCGATGCAGAGACGACGGATTGCCGTATGCGGCGCGCATTGCCTGCACAGCGGCCTCAACCGCCTCTTCACACGGCTTTGTTGTCGCGCTGTTATCGAGATAGCATTCCATTCCGGTACTCCTTTTCCCCATCGGATCGTTTGCTTCCGACAGTCTGATACATTTTCTATTGTACTTCCTTTCACAAAAAATCGCAAGTCCTTTTGCATAAAGCAAAAATGCCCGGAAAAACTATCCGGGAAACAGAACCGGCCGTGAAAGCGTTCTTTGTAAAGGCCGGTCCGAAAGGAGTTTTTCCATATGGCGATGTTTATGAAGCGGCGCACTGCCGTCCGTATCTTAAGCTTCAGCATTGCTGCGGTGGCTGTGCTTTCCATTTTGGCCTTCCGCTATAAAATCGAAGCCATGACCTCCCAGAGTAAGCTGGAACAAACGCTTGTGCAGAACGTCAGCAACCTTACCACCTATGCAAGCGATATCCGCAGCGATCTTCAGAAAATCCAATATGCGAATACAGCGCCAATGCTTGCCTCGCTGTCCTCCAAGCTCTGGCGCGAGGCGAGCTTTGCCAAGGAGTCGCTCGATCTTTTGCCGGTATCATACAGCCGACTGCAAAACACCAATAAGCTGCTTTCGCAGGTCGGGGATTATTGCGTGAGTCTTTCCAAAAAGTTCAGCGCCGGAGAACCTATCACCGACGAGGAACGGCAAAAGCTTGCCGTTTTATCAGAATACTGCGAAAAAATGCTGAATGAGATCGCGGTGGTTTCCGACGAGCTTTCCACCGGCACTCTGACCTACGCCATGATGAATGACGAGCTCCACCGTTCAATGGACGGGAAAGAAGCCGCGGTCAGCGTGACCGAGGGCTTCTCCGAATTTGAAGAAGGCTTTTCCGCGTATCCTTCTCTCATCTACGACGGCCCGTTCTCCGATCATATCCTCCAGCAGTCGCCGCGGTCTCTTGCCGGAACGTATACTGTTACAGAGGATGCGGCGCGTCAGGCGGCTGCAAAAGCGCTCGGCGTTCAAACAAGCCAGCTCACCTTAGAGGAAACAGAATATTCCCGAATGGAGTCCTTCTGTTTTTCAGGCGACGGCGTATACGCTATTGTAACAAAACAGGGCGGTTTTGTCTGCACTGTTTTAAAAGAGCGCATGCCGCAGAGCGAAAACATCAGCGCAGACGACGCTTTAAAGCGCGCGCAGTCTTATCTCAGCTCGCTTGGCTATGAAAATCTTGATTCCTCGTATTATGAAATTGCCGGAAATATTCTGACCGCGAACTTCGCCGCACGGCAGGGCAATGTGACCATGTATCCGGATCTTGTAAAAGTCGGCGTAGCGATGGACAGCGGAGAAATCGTAGCGCTTGATGCACGCGGTTATCTGATGAACCACACGTCCCGCACGGGTTTAACGCCCGCTCTCACTTCTGCTCAGGC
Organism: uncultured Oscillospiraceae bacterium; assembly: GCA_900543295.1. Lineage (GTDB taxonomy): Bacteria > Bacillota > Clostridia > Oscillospirales > Ruminococcaceae > Paludihabitans. The sequence continues at coordinate 13,914 of UQQY01000004.1, forward strand.
GCAAAAGTCGGTCAGTCCGCTTTTAAACGTCAAGCAGTCAAAGCTGTGCATCGTTCCCTCCGACGGCTTAAATGAAACGCTCTGCTGGGAGTTTTCATGCGAGACAGCCGACGGCGGACAGGTCTTAGTCTATATCAATGCAAGAACCGGGATGGAAGAACAGATTCTGCTGCTTCTGATCGGCGATTATGGCCAGCTTACGATTTAAAAAGCATTTTATCAAACAAAAAGCCGCTTATATAAGCGGCTTTTTGTTTGATACGTTTACGTTTTGTTCGCGAAATTAAAATTCAAGGGGCTGAGGCCCTTCGTTCGGCGCATAGGCCTCATCCGTTGTTCCATGCTTTTTATCCGCCCGCTTATACAGCAGCTTCAAAATGATCGGCGTAACAATGGAGGAAACCATAATCAGCATAATGACTGCCGCAAAATACTCCGAAGGAATCAGTCCGACGGCAAGGCCCTTTTGCGAAACGATGAGTGCAACCTCGCCACGCGTCATCATACCGACGCCGATACGCAGCGACTCGCTGCCGCTAAAGCGGCATACACGGGCCATTAGACCACAGCCGATCACCTTTGCAACCAGCGCAACCGCAACAAAGAGGATGCAGAACCACAGCAGCGTCCACGTCATGTTGTCAAACTGCGTCTTTAAACCGATACCCGCGAAAAAGATCGGGCTGAACAGCATATAGGAATTGATGTCCATTTTTCTTGCAATATAGTCCGCATCACGGATGTTGCAGAAAATGATGCCGGCCACAAACGCACCGGTAATATCGGCAATGCCAAACCATGCCTCTGCGGCATAAGCCATACCAAGACAAACAGCAAATGCATAGATTGGAAGACGGCGGCGGTGCGGAAAGCGGCTGTCCAGCCATTTGAAGCCAAAATACAAAACAACGCCCACCGCAATTGCAAAGACAAAGAAAAGCAGAGTATTGACAATGACCATGAACGGCTGCACATCCGGACTCTTAAAGCCGATAACAAAGGTCAAAACGATGATGCCGATCACGTCGTCGATGATGGCGGCGCTCAAAATGGTGGTACCGATCCTGCCCTTCAGCCTGCCCATTTCACGAAGCGTCTGCACAGTAATGCCGACGGAGGTGGCCGTCATAATGACGCCGATAAACACCGCTTTAAAGAAATCATCCGTTCCCACGGCCGCAAAGCCGTACATGCACGAATACAGAAGATAGCCGCCCAAAAGCGGAACCAGAACGCCCGCGCAGGCAATAAAGAAGGCCGCGACGCCCGTTTTTTTCAAATCCTTCAGATCCGTCTCCAAGCCGGCGACAAACATCAGCATAATGACGCCGATTTCCGCCATCTGATTGAGAAACTCACTCTGGTTTACAATTCCCAATACAGAGGGGCCGATCAGCAGACCGGCAATAATCTCGCCGACGACCTGAGGCACATGGATCCGGCGAGCCAGAATACCCAGCGTCTTCGCTGCGACAATAATAATCGCAAGATCAAGAAAGAAACGAATTGACATGCAAACACACTTCCTATTTAAAATATCTCTCTATTAAATTTAAACCGAAAGTTATTTTACGCTTTGTTCATAGTAAAGTCAAGAATGAAACTATACAAAAAATCGTTCGCTCTTTTGCGCTTTTTCTCGCGAATCACGGCTTATACAGGCCGCTTTACTGATTGAATTGCACTTAAACGAAAAACGTCCGGACAGCTTAGGCCGGGCGTCTGAGAAGAAAAACAAACGGAAAGACTTATACCCCCTGCGCGCTGTCAAGATAGAAGCAGCGTTCGACACAGATTGCACAGCCGCACAGATGCAGATTTTCTTCATCTGCGGATGCCCGCAGAATGGTAATCGGGCGGCCCGCGATTTCGACAGCGCGGTCTGAAACCATTTTCAGCATTTCCTCCTCATCGAAAAGTCCGCCGCAAAGATAAATTTTCTCCGGATCGATCAGTTGGGCGTATAACGCCGTAAGCTCCGCCGCGCGCCGATAAGGCGTTTCGCCGGTATCTGAAAAATCTGCGCCAAGCTGACCGTGAACGCCGCTGTACGGACGTCCGTTCATCAAAGCGCCCACTTCAGCCGGCGCGGCTTTTCCGCAGCGCAGCAATACGGCATGACGCGCATTCTCTCCATAAAAAAGCCGCTGCGCAATCAACATGCCGGTCGCTGTGCGCGCTGTGATGATTGGAATTTTCACCGCATAGGCAAGATCGCGCTTTAAGCGGGTCAGCTTTTCGGCGCCTGCGCCCCCTTCTACAAGTCCGGAAGCGCGATCTCCTAAGACAACGCCAACACCCAAAACGCGTTCCGCCGGAATGCAGTTGTCCCGCATCATCTGCTGCACCTGCTCAAACAATGCGCTTAAAACCGCCCGATAGTGCATCCCTTCTATATTCGTCCTGATATGTTCCAAAGAATCGCCGTGCAGGTTGGACAAGCCAACAGTCAGCGTCTTCTCATCAATCGCTGCACCAAAGGCCAGACGGCAGTTCGGATCAATGGAAAGCAGGACTTTCCGTCGGCCGCGCTTTTGCTGCGTTTCAGTATTTTCCCCCAACTCATGCAGAAAGCCTTCCTGCATCATCTCACTTGTCAGCAGCGTAACGGCAGACTTTGTCATTCCAATTCTTGCGGAAAGATCAATACGCGAACAAGCGCCGCTGTGCCGAATCATATTCAAAATAAGCAGCTTGCTGCGCGTCTTCATATCCACACGCGGATTAAGCGGCGTATTCATATCTTTACTCTCCCTTTCGGCTGTGCCCTGAATCAGATCATTGTACCGTCTTCTGACTGCAAAACAACGAAAACAGGCTATCCTTTCTTATAGGATAGCCTATTTTTCAGCCAATCTCATGAATAAAATATGAATTGTTCTCGATCTGTCGTCTTATTTTCCCATATCAGAAAGCGCTTTTTCAGCTTCCGCCTTCGTATCCTCCAGCCATTCCTGATCGCCCTCCTGCAATTCCGCAGCGAGCGCGTCACGCTCTATCGCGTGCAGCTCCTCCGCCGTATAGGTTTTCGAGGCGATCCATTCCTGCCCATATTCACTCTCAAAATAAAAGCTGTAATACGCGGGTTCCATATCCCGTTTCGCAAGGATTTCCTGCACCTCCTTTGCAATGCGTGCCGCCTCCTCAGGCGTAAGCGTTTCACATACAATCCGCATGTTAAGTATACCGCCCATATGGCGGATCGCCTGCATCGAAAAGGAAAGATCGAGCGGAAAATCATCATAGTTAATATCCGATTGCTTTTCACTCCAGTCGAATATGGAAAATGCCTCTTTTACACCTGATACCTCTTTTAACAATGAATCTATTCTGTCTGTATATTCTCCGCTTAACCGGGTCAGCGTATTGCTGCGCTGCTCTATATCTCTCTCATAGGTGTCATGCGTCACATTCATACCGTCGTGCGTAGCAATATAAAACGTCGTATCCTCACTTTCCGGCGCAGATACCATCACGGTGTATACGCTGAACTTAAAGTTATAACTCACTTCTACAATATTGAGATCAAGCTCCGGATATGTTTCTTCCACATAGTGCTTTGCCGTGGATTTCGCCATCAGCATGACAAGCGGATTTCCGGTAAAGCTGAACGTAAGACTGCAGCAGAAAACAATCAGTCCGACCGCCAGAAGCCCCGCGCCGATTTTTAAAAACAATCTGCTCTTTTTCACGATGTTTTCTCCTCCTTCTTAAATGCGAAGCGCAGCAAAAATCCGATCAGCAGACCTATCCCGATAAACGTTGCACAGATTAATCCAAACGCTGCGCCGCTTACAGCGCCACTTGTCCAGCTTGTATTTCCCGGCGCAAAGAAATAGCGCAGGAACACCGCCGTAAAGGTTGCGGCGGGCGCTATCCAGCACCATTTTCTCAAAAGGAAATAGGCGCCTGCGCCAACAGCGGGGAACAGAATAAAATTATAAACCATTGTGAAGTCGTCCATCATAGCGGCGCCCGATACGACGCCGATTACCAGCACGGCGAGCACCAGCCAGAAAAGCCGTCGTCTGAGCCGTTTGAAGGATTTCACCTCATCCGGCATGACGGTCTGCTGCGGTTCGCCGGAGAGCAGCGCGCGGCAATCCTCACACGACTGCGTATGATGATATACCAGCGCGGCGCTCTCTTCGCTTGCCGCCTTGTCCTGTACCAATGGAATTAAGTCTCTTATGACTTCGCACGGGATTTTGTCCATTCAAAGCCCTCCTTTTTTAGTTCTTCCAAAAGCCAGCGCTTCATTCGAAATTCGATAACGCGGGCTGTGTTTTCGGCAATATCAAGCTTTTGCGCAATTTGGGCGTAAGAGTAGCCGTTCATTCGATACAGCAGAATCTGCCGCTCCCGCTCTTCCTTTTTCAAAAGCAGACGCTTGACGGCGGCAAGCGTCTCCCTTTCGTCGAACGTATCCTCCGGCGAAAATTCCATATAGGAGCGAACCAGATATTCCTCAGGCGGACGTTTCTGCCGCCTGAGCTCCTGAAGCCAGAGATTGCGCGCAATGCCGAACAGCCACGTTTTGACAGAGGACTCGCCGCGAAAACGGTTGGCGCCGGTTATGGCGCGCAGGAACGTCTCCATCATGAGGTCCTCCGCATGATCTGCGCTGTGCGTTAAAAACAGAAGATACCGATAGAGATCCGCGGAATAGATCCGGTAAAGCTCTTCGGCCGACTGCATTTGCGTCCCCTCCCCTCTGTTTGGAATGAATAAATACCGGAAAATCGATTTTCAACTGATTGGTCACGTAAAAACGAAAAATGTTACAAGAATTTTCTTTTATTTAATACGAACTTTCCCGATTGAGTCCGATACGAAAGTGTTAAGACTTTATCGATGCGTTTAAATCGCCTGTTTTTCCTCTTTGCATTGCAGCATAGCGGCATATATGATACACTTTTGAGCAAGGAATAAAAGCAAGAGGAAAACAATATGAAAATCAGAAAAGGCTCCTGGCGGGACCTTGACGCGATCGCTGCACTATACGAGGAGCTGAACAACTATCTGGAATGTCACACCAACTACCCCGGATGGAAAAAAGGCGTCTATCCAATTCGCGAGGATGCTATTCAGGGCGTTTCGGAACAAAGTCTTTTCGTCATGCTGAAAAGCGAACGTGTTATCGGAACGTTTATTTTAAATCATCATTCTGAAGACGGCTATAAAACAGCAGACTGGAACAGCAATTTCGACGACAGGGACGTCTTTATTGTGCATACGCTCGCCGTACATCCAGATTTCCTGCATCAGGGGATCGGAAAAAGACTTTTAGAATTTGCAGTCGATTATTCTGTACATATGAAAATGAAGGCCATACGGTTAGATGTTTATGAAAAAAACATTCCCGCAATACGCCTGTATGAAAGGACGGGATTTGAATATATCGATACGGTCGACTTGGGCTACAGTATGTATGGACTGGATCTATATCAACTGTACCAGCGCCTGTTATAAGAAGTATCGCAAAAAGCGCAGAGCATCATCTGCAAAAGATGATGCTCTGCGTTCTGTTCGCCTACAATTTTTAATACTGCCTGCCCCAGACGACCATGTGCTTGGCCGGCTTGCCGCAGCAGACGCATACGTCGGAGACGTGCTCCTCTTCAAACGGGATACAGCGGGACTTTACGCCGCCTGTCACATCTTTCAGCTTTTCTTCGCACTCTGTCTCGCCGCACCACATAGCGCGGATGAAGCCCGGATGGTTTGCCGCAATGTCCAGAAATTCTTCGTAGCTGTGTGCAGTAAAGGTCTTTTCCACAAGATTGTTCTTCGCCTTTTCGTAAAGCGCGCCGTGCACGTCGGAAAGCGCCTTTTCAATTTCCTCCGCAAGATTATCAAGGCTTACAAACAGCTTTTCACGGTTATCGCGGCGCACAAGCACGCACTGATTCTTCTCAATATCCTTCGGGCCGATCTCCAGGCGGAGCGGCACGCCTTTCATTTCATACTCGCTGAATTTCCAGCCCGGGGAGTTGTCCGTATCGTCAAGCTTGACGCGGAACCGCTTTTTAAGCGCATAAAACAGCTCGTTCGCCTTATCGAGCACGCCCGGCTTATGCATTGCGATCGGAATGATCGCTACCTGAATCGGCGCAATTTTCGGAGGAAGCACCAGCCCGTTGTCGTCACCGTGCGTCATGATGATAGCGCCGATCATACGGGTCGAAACGCCCCACGAGGTCTGAAAAGGATATTTAAGCTGATTATCCTTGTCGGTGAACGTAATATCAAAGGCCTTCGCAAAGCCGTCGCCGAAGTAATGCGAGGTGCCGCCCTGAAGCGCCACGCCGTTGTGCATCATCGGCTCGATGGTATAGGTCTCCTCCGCGCCGGCAAATTTCTCCTTCTCGGTTTTCTGTCCGACAACGGCTGGGATGGCCAGCGTATCGCGGTAAAAATCCTCATAGCACCGGAGCATCCGCTGGGTTTCCTCGCGCGCCTCCTCCGCGGTGGCATGCATGGTATGCCCCTCCTGCCACAAAAACTCAGAGGTGCGCAGAAACGGGCGGGTGGTTTTCTCCCAGCGCACAACACTGCACCACTGATTATAAAGCTTCGGCAGATCGCGGTAGGAATGAATGATATTCTTATAGTGCTCGCAGAACAGCGTTTCAGAGGTGGGACGAACGCAGAGCCGCTCGGTCAGCTTGCTCTCTCCTCCGTGTGTGACCCACGCAACCTCCGGCGCAAAGCCCTCGACGTGATCCTTTTCCCTCTGTAAAAGGCTTTCCGGAATAAACATCGGCATATATACATTTTCATGGCCAAGCTCTTTAAACCGTGCGTCCAGATCCTTCTGGATATTTTCCCAGATGGCGTAGCCGTAAGGCCGGATGACCATACAGCCCTTCACACTGGAATAATCGGCAAGCTCTGCTTTTTTGACAACATCGGTATACCATTTGGAAAAGTCAACGTCCATTGCGGTAATATCGTCGACCATTTTTTTCTGATCCGCCATATTGCGATTCTCCTGTTCTGTTCCGTTTTCTTCGCCGTGCCCCGCGCCGCAGGACGTTTGCACACAGGCGCTTTTTCGCATTATAACACGAAACCATGACCTTTGCAAGGTAAACGCGGCGCGATAAAACCAATTAGCGCCTAAATCCGCACACTTGCTTTGACGTATCAACCGTTTGACGGAAATCAATGGACTTTGCATCAAAATCTGTTATAATAAAAGAACAGAAAGCGCCTGTTTAAAACAATTCTTGTTTTTTATATCATGTACCAAGACAGAAGGAGCGGATGTTCGGATGGACGTACAAATTAAAATCGATCCGTCTGCCACGACCCCTTATCTAGAAATTCATACGGCGGCCGTTACCCCTGAAATTTCGGCGCTTATCAGCCGGATTGCAGCGGAGCCGTCCTCCGTCATGCTGCCCGGCTTCCGCGGAGAAGAGGTTATCCCGCTGTATCCGCCCCAGCTCGTCCGCATTTATACAGAGGATTCCAAGGTGATGGCCGATACGGATTTGGGAACGGTTTCGCTCAAGTACCGTTTGTACGAGCTGGCCGAACTGCTGACAGACCCATCGTTTCTGCGCATCTCAAACTCGGAGCTCATCAATTTTAAAAAAGTGCGGAGCATGAACATGAGTATATCCGGTACCATTTCCATCCTGTTGTCAAACGGTGCGAAAACGTATGTCTCCCGCCGGTACGTTGCCAAGATCAAAACTTTTTTGGGACTGTGAGGTGCCGTCATGTCAAAAAAACTGTTTTTACGTATACTGCACGTATGCATCCGCATTGCCGTCTGCGGCCTTGGCTGCATGATGCTGACAGCGGCGATAGCTGTGGTGGCCGCCCCCGATCAGTCCCTGACGCAGGCGGCAAGCAAATCCTTTTTGCAGAATGAGACGCCGCTTTTAAAAGATCAGCCCGATTTTTCACCGGAGGAAGCCGTGCTTTGGAAAAAGTCTTCCTACGGCGCAGCCGGCTACAGCAGAATGATTCCTGCGCACTATTTCCCGCTGTTTCCCGCCGTTGCGGCAAAGGCAAACTTTTCGCCGCTTATGCAATTTATCCTGCAAAGCGGCGCGTGTATTCTGATCGCCGCCGGCGGCTTTATCATCCGGCGAACGGAACGCAGCTCCCGCTTAAAGTTCTGGAGCAAATATCTTCTGACGGTGGGGACGCTGTTTTTCTCCATTTTGCCCCTTGCTCTTTTAATGGATTTATTCTCCGCCTGTCAGGCGCGTATCGTGCTTCCTGTTTTGGCGGTTCTGTTCCCCTTCCTTGTCTTACTTATCAAAACGGCGGCGGACCGCCGTTCGTTCATCCGAAACGCAGAACGGACGATTGCAAGCGAAAAAAAGCCGGACTATCTGCAAATACCCGACGCGCTCACCATACGCACCACAAAAGAATTCTGCAAAGGATATTTTTCGGACTTCGCGGTTGTAGCTAAGCGCTTCCTGTTAGTCGCTGTGTCTATTCTTGGATTCCTCTTCGCGGTCAATCTGTTGCTCTCCGGGCCGCTGCTCTTTAGCGGAATTTGAACAGAAAGAAGGGTATTGTTATGCAGTCGTTTCTGAAGCGGTTGGGCATAGGCCTTTTATGCGGAATGTGCGCGCTTGCACTCTGCCTGATCGTACTCTCGATTACAATTGGAAAGGGCGCCTTATATGTGTCCTTTCCCGCTATTGTCCGTTTCTTTGGAACGGACAGTGCAAAAGCAATTTATTTGTCCACCGTACTGCTCTTTCTTTGCTACGGCGCGGTGGGGGCGATATGCCGAACTGTTTTTCTGTCGGAGCATCTCTCTCTTTTCGCACAGTGTGTCTGCGCGTTTCTTCCAACCGCCGCAGCGCTTATGCTCACAGCCTTTTTCTGCGGCAAATTTACCCCGTCTGTGCTTTTTATCGTTTTAACCGGCTGTGCAGCGCTTTACACGGCGATATGGGGGCTTCGCACCTGGCGGTGGAAATGCCGGGTAGGCGAGATCAATCTGCTGCTGCCGGAGGCGTCAAAGCGACGCCATACGCTTTGGGGAACCACTTTGGGGACGTTTTTCTCCACGATTCTGTTATGGAGCGCCGCCTTTCTTTTCGGTGCCGCGGCGCTGCTTCTGCTGATGCTGTAGTTCCGTAGCCTATAAAAGGGTGGCAAACAGCCGTAGGAACGGACTGTTTGCCACCCTTTTATACCCGCTTTTAGACGGGACGCGCCGGTTCTGCAATCCGTTCAATGAAGTGCTGGGGATATTTCTTCCAGTATTTTTGGTACACTCTCTCATCTTGTCCGTCTAAATTCCGTTGATACATCCGAAACGTTACTTCCGTATTTTTCGGCTGCCAATGTTCCACATAAGAATATCGATAGGTCATGTGAAGCTTTTGCATCACTCTGCCGCTTCCCGGATTGCGGAGATCGTGGGTCGCCGTAATATAGGGAATCCCATCCTTTTTCGCCTGTTCAATCAGCGCGGCTCCAGCCTCCGTTGCAAATCCCCGGTTCCAAAACGTATGATGAAAGCCATATCCTAAATCCCGGCTTTCGTCCCCGCTTAAACAGATATAGCCGATCAGAGCGTTTTTCTCTCTCAGGCAGACCGCATAACGATACCCTGTATCCGGCAGAATAAAACGCTGAACGAGAAAATCGCGTGCTTCCGCAAGCGAGACAACCGGAAACCACGGAAGAAATGTATTGGTTGTTTGATCGCCAAAAAGGAAAAACGCCGCTTCGGCATCTTCTTCAGAAAAGGGACGCAGACACAGTCTGTTGGTATAAAGAACCGGATTCTCACACATCAGGCATCCTCCTCGCTAAATGATACAAGAAGAGGCTCATCCTACTCTCTTCCAGTTTGGGATGAGCCTCGCTTTTATTTTTTGGATGAGCCTTTCACGCGCTCAATCGTCTCAAGATAAATAGAACGCAACCTTTCTCCGACCGCACCAATACAGCGCTCCTGTGCGACGGCATAGCCTGCCTCAGTCAAATCGGGAAGCTTTTTCTCGAGAATTCCGCGCAGTTTTTCTTCAAAACCGTCAATCGAATCAGCCTTATAGACGTTTTTCCCATCCTCAAGCCATTCCTCATAAATCGGAATATCCCGGATCAAAACATTCTGCCTGGCGGCAAGCGCCTCCAGCAGGACGATTCCCTCTGTTTCTTCATATGTAGGGAAGAAAAAGCAGTCCGCCCCCCAATAAGCTGTCCGCAGAACAGCGCCGTCAACATAGCCCGGGAAATGCAGGTTCGGAAGCTTGGTACGCACCGCCCTGCGAATCTTCGGCGGAACGCTCCACAAGGACGTATAGCCAAACCAGACAAACTGATATTCCGGCATACGTTTTGCAAGCTCTACAAAATCGAGGATGCCCTTGCGCTCAATCCACAGCCCGACGCTCATTACAATTTTATCATCCGGCTTAAAGCCGAACTTTTTGCGAAAATCCCCATCTTCCTGCGGTGCTTTTTGATAAAACGAAAGGTCGATCCCATTCGAGCAGGGATAAATCGGCTGTTCGATTCCATATCGTTCGATCAGACGCTTCGAATACGGCGTCGGTGTAATCAGACAATCTCCTGAGCGATAGCAGGAGCACAGCCACTTTTTAAACAGCGGTGCGACCGCATTTGCGCAAAGATAGGAATTTTTAAAATCCTCCACTGTGCTGTGCGCATGATATACCACAGGAATTCCCTGTTTTCTCGCCTTGCGGGCAAGGTGGCGGGACTTCGGCAAAATCGTATTGATGTGAATCAGATCGACCGGCTCTTTTGGATCAATTGTCCATTCTACTCCCACTTCTTCAAGCGCACGGATCTGATGGCTGCGGGCCTTTCCGACGCCGGATTTTCCGAGAAGATTCATTGCCTCTGTATACAGAAGTACCTTCATTGTTATTTCTCCTTTTTGATTTATGACGCTTTTTCCGCATGCCGTTTTTTCGGCGCGCATCGCAGCAAAGGCATACGCCCTGCTGCAAGTCCCCCAACGCTTTCGACGATCGAAAGCGTTTCCAACATGAGCCGCTGTCATACCGCAGGCTTTGGCGTTCAAAGGGACTTGACTTGTCTATCTCTCGTCCGGAAAACCGGACTTCTGTCAAAAATATATCACAAATCAAGAAACAACGCAACCTTTTCCAAGGCGGTAAGTCCTGTCAGCAGAAAATATCTTTGCGTCTGAAGCAGAGCGCTGTGAAAAAGTAAAGCACAGCCGACGCCGCAAGCGCGATAAGGATGGAAGAAAGCACCGTCTGTCCGCCAAGTCCAGCCGCCAGCAGTCCGCAGTTCGCCGTCTGAAACGGCGAGAACGAAAGCTTGGAAAGCGGAATCAGACAAACGCCCGCTAAGGCACAGACGATAAGCGAAAGCACCCCGTTATAGGAAAAAGCGGAAATACAGACCGCAGCAGACGAGGCCAGTAAAAAGAAAAACAAAAGCGGCGGCAAAGCCGACAGCAAAAACAGCCAGATCGGTGCAAAAGTCAGTTCTTCAGAGGGCGCGATAAGACGGAACGTTCCCTGTGACGAGTACGGACTTATTCCCAGATGCAGCCCGTCTCCGTGCAGTTCAAATGAAGAGCATCCGGTATCACGCTGCATATTGAGCGACGTATAGATGCCGCCGTACTCCATACAGGACAAATCCTTATTATAGGTGCTCGGTACCGCAGAGAAGGAGACATAACCGTCAGGATCCGTCAAAACAGGATATTCCGGCGAGCCGAAACCGTTTGCACAGCCGGTAATCAAAAAGGTGCACAGCACCGCCGCAAGAATAACAGCCGCCGCATATATCATACCGGCCGCTATTTTGACCGCGATGAGCTTAGCGCGGGAAACCGGCTGTAAAAGCAAAAACTTGTAGGAACCGCTGTCTTTCTCCGAAGACATAGAATCGGACAGAAGCAAAAAGGTGATAATCAGCACCACAATCGGAAAAAGCGTCGTGATAAAGCGGTAAAGGAAATGGAAACCCGTCATTTCATGCAGAGACAGGATCGGTGCAACACCAGTTTTCTCCAAATTCTGATAAAATTCCGCCTGGGCGCTGTAATAGGAAAAGCTTTCGTAATCAGGCGACAAAGCCGCAAAGATTGCGCTGGAAAGCTCGGCCGGAATTGCTGACAAATCCTCTTGCAGCCTGCCCTGCCCGGCATAGTCGGACAGCCAGTCGCCGTATGACGCCTGGGCGGTGTAGTAGGAGATTTTTGCATGAAGCGCAGCCGATTTATCGTCGTTCCGCAGCGCTGCGGCCAGTTCTTCAAAATAAGCGGCTCGCTTTTGAGAAATGTCGGAATACGCCTTCAGGCATTCTCCGCCGAATTGCCCGTAAAAATCCATGTACACATCCGACTTATAGCCATACCACGTGACAAGGAAATCACACTCCGCCGCGGTGTCTCTCCGCTCCGCCGCCTCCTGCTGCATATTATAGGCGACAAACAGGAAAAGCGTCACACAGAGAACGGCGATAACCGCCCAGTTTTTACGGCTGACGGCAAGCTTCTTTAACTCAAACGAGAACATGCGGCCGGCAGAATATGTTTTTGTTTTCATCAGCACGTCACATCCTCCCTACAGAACATCATACAACTTCCAAAAATCAGCACGGCGGAAAAGCTAAGCAGTACGATGATACCAAGCAGAGCAGTCGTCTGCATTTCGCCGGAAAGCACCGCCGAAGGATCCGCATAGGAAAACGGCCAAACTGCGGAAAAGACCGGTATCGACGTAAGATATGGACGCATGACAGAGGACGCAAGCGTCGTTGTAATCGTGATCGTAAGCGCAGTAACACCGCTTTTCGCCGCAACGGAAACAAACAGAGCAAATGAAGTTAAAAAAAGAAGATAGCACAGCAGCAGAGGAAGCAGACGAATCAACCAACTGGAAAGGCCAATATAGGACACAGCGCCGGTTTCATAGCCGGTATTCAGCAGGCCGCGGTAAGAATCCGCACAATATGCGATCGGATAGGCGGCGCTTCCCATCCCGTTTATCAAAGCGGCAGAACAAAATCCAACCAACAGGGGAACCGCCGTAAGAAAAAACGTATGCAGCAGCGAGGCGGCAAGCTTTGCTCCAAAAATACGGCGGCGCGGGAACGGTTGCAGCAGCAGGAACTTAAAACTGCCGGTATCACGCTCTGACGCGACACAGTCTGCGGCGGCGGCCACGATCGCGCCGGTAAACAAAATCGGAAAAAGCGTCTGAAGCATTGCGCGCAGAAAGGAAAAGCCCGTCATATCCGCATTCTCTGAGATAATACGGACGTCGTGGTCAAGCAGATATTGATTTTTGCGTATACGGTTGTCAAGTTCTTGCAGCGTTTCAGCATTGCCGCCAAGCCGCGCGTCAATAATACCGGCAGCCATAGCGTCCCGGATGTTCGTGTCCTGGTCAATGGCGGCCTGCACGGCGTCGCGCCAGCGATCCTCGCCGATCCAGCGCATATAAACGCGCCGCGCCGCAGAATAGTGCGAATCCCTGCGCCAGACTTCAAGCTCCGCCTCTACTTCCGCAGGACGCTCATCCATGCTTGGATACAAATTCAAAAGCTGCGACATACGGATAGCTGCGCCCCAGTCCTCAGAACCCCATCCGGCACTGGAAAGCTCGCTGTAGCTCTTGCGCCGTTTGCTCTGTTCCTTTTGATAGGCGATGGTTCCGGGAATCAGCAAAGTGAGCACCGACGCAATCAAAAGAGCAAAAAGGAGCAGATTCTTTGCGCTCATAAAGGACTTTTTGCGCTCAAAACGTCCAAGACGGCTCATTTTTCACCCTCCTTGAAAATCTCGCGATAGATATTTTCAAGCTGATCGCTTTCCTTTTGTATGTCGGACAGCACAATCCCTCCGGCAAGCAGCGCGGCGGCAAGCTCACCCACTGTGTTTTTCTGCGATTCCACGCGCAGGCGGTTCTCCCCGGCGCTCTTGCAGGAGAGAACAGAAGGCAGCGCCGCCAGAAGCTGAACTGCGCGCTCTGCGTTATCGACAGCAAGCAGATACCGCTCGCCAGCAAACATCTCTTCTCTGGTTCGTTCTCCCAAAAGCTCACCGTCTTTTATGTAGATAACCCGGTCGGAAATTCGTCCCACCTCGTCGAGCATATGAGAGGAGAACAGCACGGAAACGCCATATTCCTTTGCCATTTTGACAATCAGTTCTCTTAGCTCCATTGTGCCGGTTGGATCCAATCCATTGGTCGGTTCGTCAAGAATCAGAAAATCCGGCGAGGAAAGCAGGCACATGCCGATCGCAAGACGCTGCTTCATGCCGAGCGAATACTTTTTCACCTTGCGCGACAGCCTGTCGCCCAATCCGGTGATTTCCACAACTTCATCGTACTTTTCTCTGGAAACGCCGCGAAGCCTCCGAATAAAATCGAGATTCTCCTTTCCGGTTAATCCCGTGTAAAGGCCCGGATTCTCAATGATGCCGGAAAGATGGGAAAGCGCATTCTCGCGCTCTTTAAGCAAGTCAAAACCGGAAACGGTGATCCTGCCGCTGTCCGGAAAAATCAGATTGGTCACAAGCTTGAGCGTTGTCGTTTTTCCCGCTCCGTTCGGACCGACAAAGCCCACAATTTCGCCGCTTCCGACGCTGAACGAAATGTCCTTGATAATACGCGTCCGGCCAAAGGATTTAACCAAATGCTCTACACGAAGAATGTCCACACAATTCACTCCCGATCACAATGCCCGCAGGCTTCGACAAAAATACAATATCATTATGCTACTGCGCGCAGAGACAAAAGTCAAGTTTTCGCCATATAGGCGGCCCAAGAGACCGCGCTATTTATCCTGCAAGATGGATTTCGCCTGCGCAAGGCAGCTTTGATAGTTATTCTCGCTGCAATACTCCACGCGCCAGACATATGCGTCAGTCAGTGCGAAAAGCAGGCTGTACACCTGCTTTTTGCGCCTGTCTTCCTCCGGCGAAAAAGCGGAAGAAATTTCGCCATACCCCTCTAAAAACGCGTCGTTTATCATCCACGGACTGTCAAGGTCAAAAGAAACGTCCCCAAATACTGCGCGATCGCCGTCGATAATGGCGCGGACCGCATATGTATGATCCGACTGCGCCTTGACCAGAATATTGCCGTACCAAAGATCGGCATGCGCAAGACGTGGCGTTTTCACACGGTCGAGAAGCGAAACCGCGCCCTCCGCAAAAGCGAGCGCCCACTTTAAGAGTTCATCCTCGAACACGCCGTATTTTTGACTTGCCGCAATCAGATTTTGGTATTCCATCAAAACTGCACTGCCCCATGTGTCCTGCCCCCTGCCGCGCAGAATCTCGGAAATCCTGCCGAACTTCTCACCCTCGATCTCATGCAGGCGGCGCACCAGCGCGCCGCAGGAGACGGACAGGGCTTGAAGCGCCGCTTCCGGAATCATGGGATCCGACATTGGAATGCTGTCAATCCGCTCAACCACCATAAAATCGCGGTCGATCACGCTGTGGGACGTATCGCAGCAAAGTACGCTGGATGCAGGGACACCGTTTGCACGGCACAAATCATCCACATATGCTTCTGCCGCCATCAGGTTTTCCTCAAACGGCAAAAGGAGTTCCGGATGCATCGGACCCATACGCAGCACAACATCATGCGCCGTGGTCTCAACGCGGTATGTGGTGTTAAAAAGGCCGCCGTCCAGCAGACGGCTTGCCTGAACTCTTTCGTCTGGGAAGACGGCCCTCATAACCCGCTCCAGCTCATCCGGCGAAAGCGGCAGAAACAGTTTTGACTCTGTGTTCAAATCAATCGTCCTTTCTTTCAGATCATTTCCTGCAAACATGGATACATCGGCCAATACAAAATCACAGAAAAAAAGCGGGGCCCCGCAAACGGACGCCCCGCCCTGCTCTTCAGGATTGCTTCTCTTTTTTCTCCGGCTCCAGCGGACGAAGACGCACCGCTTCCAGCTCCCGACGGAACTGTTCAATGATCTCATCCGTGCTCAAATCCGAAAACGGCGGCTTGTCCGCCGGTTTCTTCTCCTGCGGCACAGACGTACCGGAAGACGCCTGTATTGTGCCTGTCTCAATGCGTACCGGCTCCGCCGGAGAGACGGATACGGCTTTCCGCACTGCCGGTTCAAGTACAGCAGGGGAAACAGAGCGCTCCAAAACCGCCGGAGATACTGCGGGCTTCTGCGCCGCTTCCACTTCCGGTTCCGGTTCTGCCTCCTGAGACGGTTTGGCCGGAGCCGCCGCAGGAGGCCCAGCCTTCTCGAGCAACGGCTTTTTATCAGCCGGATCATCGGACATAGCCAGTGTCACCTGCTCCGGCGTAATCTTCACCTCGTGATTTAAAAGCGGAGACGCCGGCTGTTCAAGCTCAAAGCTCTCAATCGTCGTCTGTTCCGCAGCTTCCGCCTCGGCAAGCTCCTGCATATTCCGCCGATAAGTGACGATTGCTGAAATCAGAATCAAGATGAGCAAAGCTCCGGCTGAGCCCAAAATCAGACTGAAAAAGCCGACTGGCTTCCGCACAAAGTCTACCACTGTTCCCAGAAGGCCGATTGCAAAGGAAACCTCGCCTATGATCTCCTCCTGATCCTGAACCGTACTGACTTCTCCTCCGTTCGTGCAGACGCGCAGGGTATATTCTGTCCGCTCATGCGAAACAACCCGCGCCAGCGCGAAACGACCGTCCGCCACAATTTCAGCTCCTGGCACATTCCGGCAGAGCACCAGCGCGCCCTCGGTATAGCCTTCCGCTTTTTTCGCAAGCAGCAAATCGCCGGCATGCAGCTTTTCCTCCGTCACGCTTTCCGGCAGGGAGGCAAAATACCAGTCGAAAAGCGACGGCGCAGTATTGTTCTCCCGGCTTTTTAAATCCAGCCAGTTTACTGTGATCACACAGGTGACCGAAAGCGCCAGAAACGCAGAGGTCAGCACAATCAAACTACGCAGAAGAACCGGTAGTTTCCTCTTTTTTTGTTTCACGGTTTTCCCCTTCCTCAGAGGGCCGCGTTCCATCGTTTACGAAAAAAGCTGTTCAAAAAAACCTGCTTTTTTCTTTGCGCGTGGAACAGGGATTCCCTCGCTTTTTACCAGAATCGTATCCTCGCCGATCATTTGAATATCGCTCCACGGGATGGTAATATCGCTTCCTCTGCCCAAAAGGCCGAACAGCTTCGGCCTTCCGTAAACCACAAGCGATCGAACCTCGGCGCTTTCCGAATCAAACATAATATCGTCGACAAAACCGAGCTTCATTCCATCCGATACGTTGATCAGTTCTTTTTTCCGAAACGATGAAAAATTCGCCGTCATACCGGCATACACCTCTTTTCCGCCTGTTTCATGTGTATGCCGGGCCGTTTGCATTCATTCCTCCCAGAACATCCGAGTAAAACGGTTGTCGGGATTGTCCTCCCAGCGATCCCGCTCCTTCAAAAGCAGTTCCTCCAGCGTATCGCGCACAGCACGGTAACGCGGATCATCATAGAGGTTTATCGTCTCGTCCGGATCCTTATAAAGATCAAAAAGCTGTGTTTTATCCGGCTCGAGCTTATAGCGGATCAGCTTAAACCGCTCGTCCTTTACGGCACGGATCAGATGCGTATAAGCGAAATACATAGTTCTGCGCGCCGGTTCGCCGCCGGTAATTGCCGCCTTAAAGCTCTTGCCCTCAACAGAAGCCGGAACAGAAAGGCCGCACAGCTCGCACAGCGTGGGATAAATATCCATCAGATAAACGTAAGCGTCGCGCTGCTCGCCTTTTGGAATGCCCGGGCCACGCAGGATCAGCGGAACGCGGATGCTGTGATCGTAAAGGCTCTGTTTGCCCATCAAACCGTGACGCCCCACTGCAAGACCGTTGTCGCCGGTATAGACGACAATCGTATTGTCGAGCTGTCCGGAGCGCTCCAGCGCATCCAGAATGCGCCCGACGTTTTCGTCAATATGCGAGATCATGGCGTAATAATCCGCAATATGACGCTGAATTTCCGACTCAGTACGCGGGTAAGCCGCTAAATTTTCATCACGATCCTCTCCGATTTTCGGATCAATCCCAAAATAGAATGGATGCTCTTGTGCAAAATTGTCCGGTACGCGAATTTTCGACGGATCATACATATTCTTAAAACGCTCCGGCATGGTGCGCGGATCGTGCGGCGCAAGCAGCGCAGTGTACAGGAAAAACGGTTCGTCGTGCGGCTGCTCGATAAAGCGAACCGCCGCGTCGGTAAACAGCTCCGTGGAATGTTTGCCCGCAGTAATGCGCTCGGCGATGGTCTCCATGGGATGATTTGCATGGAAGAAGTCCGGCGTTGAGCGGACAACATTTTCATATTTCCCATCCGGATGGTAGCTGTTGACCGGTACGTTCCAGTGATCCCACATGCCTCCAAAGAAAATCTCGTCTCCATCTGAAAAACTGCGCGCAAAGGATTCTGTTCCATTGTGCCACTTTCCAATGCCGATGGTGCGGTATCCGCTTTCGCGGAAGCACTGACCCATGGTGGTATGTGACTGCGGAATCTGCTCACCCGCGCCATAGAGATGGAACAGCGTCTTGCCGGAATTGATCATCGCGCGGCTTGGCATACACACAGCGCCCGATGTTCCGCCCGGAATGTGCGCGCGGGTAAACGCGGTGCCTTCCGCGACAAGGCGATCGAGATTCGGCGTTTTAATCTCGTCGTTTCCAAGCGCATGAATCGTATCGAAGCGCTCATCATCAGCCAGCAGAAACAGGACATTCGGTTTGTTGTTCATTACAATCTCTCCTTCAGTATCTCATTTAAAGAGCCGGGATCGTCCACAAAGAAGCGGTCCTTTTTGCGGATTGCCTGTGTTCCCGCCTCCAAAGCGGCTTTCGCATCAATTAAGTAGGCGCTGCCCCCTAAAACGCGGCCCTTTGTAAGCGCAGGCTCCGGCAAAAGATCGGCAAGCCTGTCGTAGCGCTGGACGAGTCCGCCGAAGCTGTGCGGATGATACATCTTCCGCGAAACTCTGCCGCCTGCATCCCGCAGCGTGTAAAGGCAGTATTTTGGATCGAGCGGATAAGAGGCGCGCGCAGCTTCCTCCACGCCGTGCATAAAGGTATTCGGCCGCAGTCCGCAGCCAAGCATCAGAAGCTTTCCTCCAAGCATCGGCATCTGCATAAAGGGCGAATGCGGGCCAACCGGCGTTTCATCAAGTTTATGCCAGGCTGTCACACTGTAGGCATAACGCCCCCATGCACAGACGGAATGCGTAGGGTGCACGCTCCGATACTGCGCATATTGGGTGCGGAAACATTCGGGCAGCGCGCCGATGCAGCTTTTTGTCAGTTTTATATCGAACACAGGATTTTCCCGTGTAACCGTCAGATAGGAAAGCGCGGGTACGAGCAGCGTCCCTGCCGGCGTCAAAAGCTCTAAAAGCGTTTCGATCACATCTTCCGCACGCAGCCCAGGGGTATCGAGCGCTTTTAAGGATGTATGCATTAAAACCACGTCGCCGGGGACAATTCCCAACCGCTTGAGATCGAGCGCCAGCCGTTCCGTATATTTCATTGAGATCTCCTCCGATCATCAGCTATGTATTCATTCTACTGAATTATGCGCGCTTTTTCAAGAGAATGTTCCGCTTTTTCGACAAAAGTGCTTTTCTCTAAAAATATTACGCTCTGCAATGCAAAAATAGGAACCGGCATAGGCCGGTTCCTATTTTTCTTCTTCGATCTCATAATGTGCAAGGCCATATTCCAGTATCATGCCGATCAGCTCGTTCCGGCTCCGTCCGGTCTTTTCCGCCAGCGTGTACAGATCCTGCGCAATCGACGCCTTAATTCTGATCGAAAACACTTTATATCCGTCTTCGCCGCGCAGCGGCTTTGGTGTGATCTTCAATTTGTTGTCCACCATAACTTACACCTCTCTTTTCTGCAAGTATAACTTGACAAATCACAAAGATATATGTTATGCTTTATATTATAAAATATGTTTCAGTTCAAACATATTTTACTGGGTATGAACGACCGCAGAGCCGGGGCAGGATCGTGCTGTCCCGGCTCGAAATTTTCCCATATAGACGAAAAATCAGCAGGTATGCGCTGTGTGGCGCATACCTGCTGATTTTATTCAAGATTATAGCGCAGCTTGACCTCATTTTGCGTATAGACATGCCTGCGTGACGGGCGGCGTCCGTTTACAAGCCACTCCGTCTGAAACAGAACCGCGTCGCGCCCCTGCTTGAAGGGCTGCTGGCAAACCGTCGCATTGACAATGCCACGGCGTATATAGTCCTTAATATTTTCCGTATCGTCAACTGTAATAATCCGGATGCTGTGCAAACGGTTTAAATCGCTCACCGCCCGGATTCCGCCGTCGATCCCGCCTGCACAGAAATAGAGCGCTTTGATGTCCGGATGCTCAAGCAGCATTCTGTGCGTTTCCTGATAGGCAGTCGCGTCGTCGTCATCTGTTTCCGCCACCGCGCAGACATTCATACGCGGATAGTCTTTTTCGCACACCTCAGAAAAGCCCTGCACACGCTGGCTGTGTCCGAGAATTTTAAAGGAGCCTGTCAGAATACCGACCGGCACCTCTCCCTCTGTCATTTGCCCGAGAAGCTCCGCCGCAGTCTGTCCGCTTTTTAAATAGTTGCAGCCGACAAAACAGAGCTTTTTCAAGCCGGTTACATCAACGTTGAGCGTTGAAACCGATACCCCGGTATCGGCAATCTGGTTCAGCCGTGCAATAATCCGCGGGTCGTTGATCGGCGTAATAATCAGCGCATGCGGCGGTTTTTCCATCAGCTTATCAATATGTGCGAGCTGTTCCTCCACGGAAAAGCCGGCCGTCTCGTGAATACCGACCGTAATGCCATACGTCTTTGCAGAGCGCGTGCCCTCCGCCAGACCTGCCCGCACCTTATCAAAAAAAGGATTGTCGCCTGCATTCAGCAATACGTCAATACGCATCCGCTTTTTGGAATTGGCCAGCGCCTGCGCCGCGGCA
>UQQY01000005.1 GCA_900543295.1 uncultured Oscillospiraceae bacterium
CTTATTGATCTCCTTGCTAAACTGCATTGCACAGGAGCCATTTTCCTCATTGATACGAATACCGGAAGGATAAATCAACATCACAAACGAAAGCGTATTCTGCGCCGCGTCAATGGCGCGCGCCGTCAAACGGCGGTGATTCCACGGCATATACCAGATAAACGCCATGATGGAAACACACATAATGCAGATAAAAATGGTCAGCGCGTTTGGTTCTTTCTGAAATGCGCCGAAGGAGTAAATGCCGAAAAACGCAGCAAGAATCAGCGTATAGATCAGGTTCTTTTTAAACATGGTCTCATGCTGGAATACGCGCAGACCGTTTTTAATTTCCTCTCCCGTAAAGGAATAGGAAACGCGGATGGCATCCTGCCCTTCGAATAGATCTTCTGTCTGATTGGGTGTTTCAGGCTCCATATCATACTGTTCTCCGGTTACTCCCGCATGCACTGCCGTCTGATTCAGTTCTTCCTCCTGCTGTGTACGGGCGCTCTCTTTTTCAGGCCGTTCTTCCTTTTCATCCGCCTTTCCTGTTTCTGATTCAAGCTCTTTGCTGTCTTTTAATTCGTCCACTGGGGCACCTCTCTTTTTGTCCTGCTCTTTTTATCCTAATTTCTTATATATCAAGATTGCTTGCATATTTTGCGTTTTTCTCGATAAATTCGCGGCGCGGCTGAACCTTATCGCCCATCAGAATGGTAAAGATCTCGTCCGCACGCTGCGCATCTTCCATCGTTACCTGAATCATGACGCGGTTTTCGGGATTCAGCGTTGTTTCCCAAAGCTGCTCCGGATCCATCTCACCAAGACCTTTATAGCGCTGAATATCCACCTTATTATGCGCCTCTCCGCCAAGTTCTTCAATATAACGGTCGCGCTCTAAGTCGTCATAAGCATAGCGCACCTGCTTGCCGCGCCAAAGCTTGAACAGCGGCGGCTGTGCGATAAAGACATGACCTGCATCGACAAGCGGCCGCATGAATCGGAAGAAGAATGTCAACAGCAGGGTTCGGATATGTGAGCCGTCAACGTCGGCATCCGCCATTATGACAACCTTTCCGTACCGTAGCTTCGACAGATCGAATTCTTCTCCAATGCCTGTGCCGAGCGCTGTAACAACCGGCATCAGCTTTTCGTTGCTGTATACACGGTCAAGTCGAGCCTTTTCGACGTTCAGCATCTTGCCCCAAAGCGGAAGAATTGCCTGATAACGGCGGTCTCTTCCTGATTTTGCAGAACCGCCTGCCGAATCGCCCTCGACGATATAAATTTCCGTCAAGGACGGATCGCGCTCCTGACAGTCCGCAAGCTTGCCGGGAAGAGAGGCCGTTTCCAGCGCTGTTTTCCTTCTGGTCAGATCGCGCGCCTTTCTTGCAGCCTCTCTTGCGCGCTGCGCAGTCATCGCCTTGTCGAAAATAGAACGCGCAACAGCCGGATTTTCTTCAAAATAGGCCATGAGCTGACTGGTGACCAGCTTTTCCGCAAGGGGTCGCGCTTCGACGTTTCCAAGCTTTGTCTTGGTTTGTCCCTCAAATTCGCATTCCGTCAGCTTGATGCTGATAATAGCGGTCAATCCCTCGCGCACATCTTCGCCGCTTAAATTCTTATCGGATTCCTTTAACAGGCCGTATTTTCTGCCATAGTCGTTGAACACGCGCGTTAAGGCATTCTTAAAGCCCAGCTCATGAAAGCCGCCCTCGACCGTATGAATATTGTTCGCAAAGGAGAGAATCAGCTCATTATAGCTGTCATTATACTGCATGGCGATTTCCAATATCGCATCGTTTTCTTTTTTGGAGAGATAGATTACCTCGTCGTGGAGTACCTCAAGCTGACGGCGCTGATGGATAAAGGAAACAAAGCTTTTGATGCCGCCTTCATAGTGCAGCACCTCTTCAACCGGCTCGTTTGGATCGCGCATATCCTTGATAACGATACGGATGCCTGCATTTAAAAAGGCCTGCTCGCGCAGTCTTGTCAGCAGCGTTTCGTAGTCATAGTGCGTATCTTCAAAAATTTCGTGATCTGCCTTGAACAAAACCTCCGTTCCTGTACGGTCTGTCTGGCCGATTACCTCCATTGGCTTGTCATAATGGCCGCGTTCAAAGCGCTGAAAATGAACATTCTTTCCATCATATGCAGTGAGCTCCAAGTATTCGCTCAGCGCGTTTACAACCGATGCGCCCACGCCGTGCAGGCCGCCGGACATCTTATATCCGCCGCCGCCGAATTTTCCGCCTGCATGCAATACGGTATAGGCGACTGTTGCAGCCGAAATTCCCTCCTTTGGATGAATTCCCGTCGGGATACCGCGTCCGTTGTCCACAACGCGGATCACTTCTCCCGGCAACAGTTCAACATCGATGCGCGTACAGTATCCGGCGAGCGCCTCGTCTATCGCGTTATCCACAATTTCGTATACCAGATGATGCAGTCCCTTTGGTCCGGTTGATCCAATATACATGCCGGGGCGTTTTCTTACTGCTTCAAGTCCTTCCAGAACCTGAATTTCCTCCGCACCGTAATGCTCGTTTCTGCTCGGATTCTGTTCCACTCCATTACCTCCGTTTTTCGCCTTTTTCAAAGACGACGTATCTGTTTGCAATAAAAATTCAAATAGCCGTGTTTCTCACAAGGTCACATGAACCAAAGAAGAGCAGCAAAGTCTTGTCATCTCTTTGCCGCCCGTTTTCTGAGCGTTGCGGCTGAAATCTGCGAAATATATACAAGCTGTCTGTCTTCCTGCATGACGACGACAAAGGACTTCGGCATTTCATAGGAAACGGTGATAACCCGTCCCTCCTTCGTCGCACGCGAAAGAAAATCCTTCGTCTTTTTGGAAAGCGTCGCTTTTTCCAAGTCAAAAATGCCGATAATATCCCGGTATTTTACGACGACCTCCTGCCCAAGATGAAGATACATAAGACGCTTTACCCCTTTTTCTCCCATTCGGCTGCACAGCCGTTTTTCATATCAAAAACTTTTCCATGCCTTAAGCCGCTTAGCTGAGACGGTTCGCAGCATGTGACAAATACCTGCATACCGTCTAAATTATTTAAAATATACTGCTGGCGCGTGCGGTCAAGCTCGCTCATCACATCGTCCAACAGCATAACCGGACTTTCCCCGCAGGCTGCTTTTAAAACCTGCGCCTCCGCCAGCTTCAATGCAATGACGCAGCTTCTCTGCTGTCCCTGCGAGCCAAACGAACGCGCCGAGTTTCCGTCAAGCTCTAAAACAAGGTCGTCGCGGTGCGGCCCAGTCTCCGTAAATCCCTGCCGGCAGTCCGATTCAAACTGCTCTGAAAGCTTTTGTCGGTACTGTAAAACCCACGCTTTGTCGTATGTTTTCAGCTCAAAAGGTTTTTCGAATACCGTGGACGCATAGGAAACCGTCAGATTTTCCCGTCCGCCGGAAAGTCCTTCGTAAATTTTGGAAGCAGCGCGGCGTACCCTCTCTATATAATCGCACCGATAAATCGTCAAAATCGTCCCGATTGCCGCAATCTGCTCATCCCACACGGCAATGTTTTCTGCCAGATCACGGTACATGGATGCATTTTTAAGCAGTGCATTGCGCTGCTCCATCAGCTTTTCATACCGCATAAGATAGGACTTATATTGCGGTTTGATCTGCGAAATGGCAATATCAAGAAAGCGGCGGCGATTAGAGGGACCATCTTTTACAAATGAAAGATGTGCGGGTGAAAAAACCACCGCATAAAATGTGCCGCTAAGCTCGTTCGTGCTTTTTAACGGCACATCGTTTAAACGAATCTCTCTTTTTGCGCCAAGCCGGAGCGAAATTTCCTGATCGCGCTGCCGGTCTGTAAACGCCGCCTCTATTTTAGCGCATTCTGAACCAAAGCGCAGAAGCTCGCTCGCTTTTGCGCCGCGAAACGACGGATTGCCCGTCAAAAGCCAGATCGCTTCGATCAGATTTGTTTTTCCCTGCGCATTCTCCCCGCAGATGACGTTGACCGTTTCATCCGGAACAATACAAAGAGAAGAAATATTGCGATAGTCTGTCAGAGTAAGCCTTGAAAGCTTCAAGCGTCCTCAACCTCGCTGTTTTTTACCACAAAATGCAGTTTTTCAAGCGAGACCCTGTCCCCGTCCCGCAGCTTTTTGCCGCGCATGGTGCAAACCTCACCGTTTACACAGACAAGACCGTCGGCGATTATCTGTTTGGAAAGTCCGCCTGTTTCCGCAGCGCCGCAGAATTTTAAAAACTGGTCAAGCTTGATAAAGGGCGTGTGGATTGTAATGATTTCTTCGTTCATCCTATGTCCTCTTTTATGACTTCAGTCGAACGGGCAGAACAAGGAAAAGAAAACTGTCGTCGTCAACAGGAACCAGCTTCATCGGTGAAATCGGCCCATTCATTTCGATTTTCAGCTTTTCGCACTCGCTTGCCTTTAATGCGTCCGCCATATAACGGTTGTTAAAGCCGATGACGACTTCCGGGCCATCGCAGACAGCCGAAACAGAATCGCTGATTTTTCCGAGCGGCGTCTCGCAGAAAAGCTTGACCTCGTTTTCAAGGAAGGTGCAGCGGATATGGCTTTTTGCACGTTCCGTAATAATGATTGAAGCGCGGCCGATGCTGTCCAAAAACGGTTTTGTCTCAATCGTGACGTTCGTCAAACTCTCCTTTGGAATAGCGTTGCGGTAATTGATAAACTCTCCCTCCAACAGACGGGACACCATGACATAGCCGCCGGCGGAGAAGCAAATATGCTTAGAAGAAACGCTGATTTCTACCTGTTCTTCTTCTTTTTCTGCCGCAACCTTGGATAAAAGCTTGACAATCTCGCTGAGTGTCTTGCCGGGAACAACAAATTTCAGAGTATCGCTGATGTTTACCTTTTCTGTGCGCATGGCAAGACGGTAACCATCGACTGATACTACGTTGAGCACACCGTCCGCAATGTCGAACAGAGAGCCGGTATGAACCGGATTTTGGTCGTTCTGCGCAACGGCAAACAATGTTTGGGAAATCATATTTTTTAGAAGGAAAGAGGGAAGAGAAAAGGATGTGCCGTTTTCTACAGAAGGAATGTCCGGAAACTCCAATGCATCGATTCCCAAAATCGTGAATTCAACATCTGCGCAGGAAATGACAGTCAGCAGTTTTTCATCGCAGCTGATCGTGACGATGCCGTTTGGCATTTTATTTACAATATTAGACAAAAGAGAGGCGTTTAAAATAACGGCTCCTTCTTCTTCTTCGCGGACAGAAATACTTTTGGAAATGCCAAGTTCCAGGTTATAGCTTGTCAGATTTAAAATTCCGTTTTTACAATTGACCAAAATACCTTCTAATGCAACAAGCGTCGATTTGGAAGAGACGGCTGGCAGAACATTGTTGATGGATTCGCATAAAAGAGCTTTTTCGCAGGAAAATTTCATAGAGAGACCTCCTTTTTGTTTTGCTGTTGGTCATAAAATAAGGGAAAACCGGAAGTTGTCCTGTTTTTCTGTTCTATTTTATTATGATTATCATAATAAAAATAAAAATAATAGTAGTCGTAGTAATAGGGGGTGTTGAAATCGTGGACAACCGAAAAAGATCCTTTGATAAAGGGATTTGTCCGTGTTTTTTTTCGTGAAAAATGTGTTTGCAGGGCGGTAGAAAATGTGGAAAGAAAAAAGAGCCGCAAGAGTTCTGAACTTTTTAACGGTGGAATGTGAAGATAATGTTGAAAACTACGTTGAAAAAGTTGAAAACCTTCCGGACAATCTTTTTTCTATTTTCCTGTGTTTAAAACACAAACGTTGAAAAGCCTTTTGCCGAACAGCTTTATTTGTTCTGAATATTTTTGATAATGTCGTCAATGATAGCTTTTTGATGCGCGTTTGTAGAAATCTGCTGCTCCACCTGTTTTAAGGCGTAAGAAACAGTGGAGTGATCGCGGCCGCTGAACTCATTTCCAATCAGATCCAGAGACATCTGTGTGACTTCCTTGATGATGTAGATTGCAACCTGTCTTGCATACGAGAGCGGCTGGCTGCGTTTTTTTGAGCGCAGATCATCTACTGTAACGGAATAGGTCTTAGCAACCTCCTCCATAATACGTTCTACCGTGACCGGAACCGGCTGGTTGTCGTTCAAAATTTCTTTGATTACCGTTTGTGCAACCGTAATGGAAGGAGGCGAACCAGCCAGCAGTTTATATGCCTTGAGCTTTTTTACCGCCCCTTCAAGCTGACGAATATTTGTCTTCAAGCGGTTTGCAATAAATTCGGTAACATCCGGCGGAATTTCAATCTGCAAGAGATCGGCTTTCCGGTTGATGATGGCAATGCGCGTTTCAAAGTTCGGCGGGGAAATATCCGTCAAAAGACCCGACTCAAAGCGGCTCTTTAAGCGATCCTCCAAGGTTTTAATATCCTTTGGCGGCCGGTCGGAGGTAAGCACGATCTGCTTTCCAACCAGGAAGAGTTCATTAAACGTATGGAAGAATTCCTCCTGCGTACTCTCCTTACCGGAGATAAACTGAATATCGTCAACCAGAAGAATGTCCGCTTTGCGGTATTTGTTGTGGAATGCATCGATATTGCGGGAGGAAATCGCCGCAATCAATTCGTTTGTAAAAGTCTCACTGCTGACGGAGATAATCGTGCGTTCCGGATGATTTTTCTTGATTTCGTTGGAAATTGCCGTTAGAAGATGCGTTTTTCCAAGGCCGGACGGACCATAGATGAAGAGCGGATTATACGAGCGAATTTGATTGTCCGTTGTAATGGCCTTGCATGCGGCATAGGCAAAGTTGTTGGATGGCCCGACAATAAAAGTATCGAATGTGAATTCATAATTTCCGGACGGCTCGCCAAACGCATCGTCATAGCCGGGCTGAACCGTGGCGTTGGGTAAAGACGGCTGATCGGTTAAAGCGGCCTGCGGCAGATCTTTTTCATCGACCATGCTTTTAAACTCATCTTCGGTTACAATCAAAACCTCAACCGGAAAACCGAGAACCGCTTCAAACGCAGCTTCAAATTTTTCAAGATAGTGTTTAATTAAGACGTCGCGCTGGAACGGCGTCTTAATTTGGATAACGGCCTGATTATTTTCAAATCTGACGGGTTCGATCACTTTGATCCAGACGTTATAGGCCGTATCCGAAATCTGATCCTTGATAATGGCTTTTACGAGATTGACAACTTCAGTGAAAGACTCCATGGAAAAATCATCCCTCCAGGGGCGTTTATTTTATAAACATGAAAAACCGGCTGATTCAACAGCAGGGAGGAAAACATCCAACACTGTGAAAATAGCCGGAAAACAGACAAAAAATCAGCTTTCAGCTTTAAACTTAACGATTTTTAAACGATTCGGCATTAAAAACAAAGAGGAAACAGGAGGTATGTAGAAAACCTGTTGAATGCCGGTGAAAAGAGTGTGGAAAACAATCTTTGCAGACGCATTTTTGCTTACTGTCATTATAACAAAAAACGAGTCGGTTTACAAGAGTGAATTCAGTTTTCCACTTCGATTTTGAGCTTATATTATAATGTAACTCTTTTTGATTTATCTTTGCTGGAAAAGGAAAGCTCTTTGCTCTCTTTTTTATTTTTTCAGAAGGGCGGCGGACTGTCTTTTTTTGTGAACCGCTTGACAAAAAACAATCCGCTCTTTATAATATTAGCTTGTAAGGTTTTGCCTTACTTTTGTTTGCGTTTAAGATATGCCTCCGGCACGTCTTAACATAAGACTTCACTTTCGGAAAAGGGGGTTTGCAGTTATGAAAAGAACATATCAGCCGAAAAAGCTTCAGCGCAAAAGAGTGCACGGCTTTATGAAGAGAATGTCCGATGCAAACGGCAGAAAAGTTTTGGCGCGCCGCCGTGCAAAGGGCAGAAAAAGATTGTCTCACTGATACAATAACAGACGGTACTGTGAGAATGAGTTTTGTTTGAAAACTTAAAAATAGCAGACCACTGTTTTAAGGATAGTGGTCTTTATTTTTAAAGCGAAGCGCGGGGATATGCCATTGAAAAAAATCGTCACTATCAAATTGAATAAGGAATTCAAGCGCGCTTATTTTCAGGGAAAATTCAAGGCGCATCCGCTGCTCATTACGTATCGGGTAAAAAATCGCTCGGGTTCGCCGCGGCTTGGCATTACGACTTCTAAAAAGATAGGCGGCGCCGTTGAACGAAACCGTGCGCGGCGCATTATTAAGGCGGCATACCGGATGCTGCTTGACGAAGAACCGCAGCTTTTTTCCTCTTATGACTATGTATTTGTTGCGCGGCCTCTCACTCCGAAATCCACCTCCACCGAGGTCAAGCGCATCATAAAAAAGCACTTAACCGTGCTGTCCAAATTGTAAAAGTGAAGCATCTGCTTTTGTTGCTGATCCGGTTTTATCAGCGCTTTATTTCACCGCTTTTTCCGGCTTCCTGTCGTTTTTATCCGACTTGTTCATCCTATGCGTTTGAGGCGGTTTCCCGTTTTGGATTCGTAAAAGGCGGATGGCTTTCCTTAAAGCGGATTTTCCGCTGTCAGCCGCTTTGCAGAGGCGGCATTGATCCTGTTCCCGAATCCTATCATTTTTTCGAGAAATGGCGCGGTAAAAAGAAGAATTGACCGTACTGCGGTTTTGGAGGTTTAACATGAATATTTTAGGTACGCCGCTTGGTTGGATTATGTCCTTTCTCTATGATATTGTGCATAACTATGGTTGGGCGCTGATCATCTTTATTGTGCTGACAAGGGTTGTGCAGTTTCCGCTTGGTATCAAACAGCAGAAAAGCACTGCGCGTACAGCTTATATCCAGCCGAAGATCAAGGCGTTGCAAAAGCAGTATGCAAAGAATAAAGAGCGTCTGAATGAAGAGACGATGAAGCTTTATGAGCAGGAGGGCATCAGTCCGACAGCCGGCTGTCTGCCAATGCTCATTACGTTTTTGCTCTTATTTGGTATCATTGACGTTATCTACAATCCGCTGGTTCATATTCTGCACATTGACTCGTCGATCATCAAAGAAGCAACGGATCTGATCGGAAATTTGGGCGGCGGCGCGGCGCAGATCAACCTGATCAGCGCGATTCAGGGAAACGCCAACGTTTCGGCTGAACTTGCCGCACTGGTACCGCAGTTGAAAGAAATTTTCGGGCCGGAAATTTTCGGGCAAATTCAAAACTTCAATATGAGCTTTTTGGGCCTTAATTTAGGCGACGTTCCGAATGCTGTTTGGGGCGTTACCATTATCGTTCCGGTGTTCTCCTTCGTGACGCAGATTATTTCTACGCTGATTACATTGAAAATTCAGTCGAAGAACGGTCAGCAGATGCAGGGTGCAATGAAATGGACAATGCTGCTGATGCCGTTGATGTCTTTGTGGTTTGCCTTTACGCTGCCAGTCGGCGTCGGTCTTTATTGGACGGTTTCCAACGTTTTGATGATCTTGCAGACCATTATTCTGGCTAAGATGTATCCACCGGAAAAGGTTGCGAAAATGAAGGATAAAAATTTGGAGAAAAACCGTGAAAAGATGCGAAAAAAGCGTGAAAAAATGGAAATTTATACGCAGCAGATGAATGAAAAGAATAAGGCGGCTGTACAAAAGATGGAAAAGCCGCGTTTAAGCTCAGAGGAAGCTGCAAAGCAAAAAGATGAAACAAAGCGCCGTTTGGCCGAAGCAAGGAAGCATATGGCTGAAAAATACGGCGACGAATATAAAGAAGACTAAAATCTGCAAAGGAGAATCGCAGTGATGTTAAAAGAAATTATAGTAAAAGCGGCGTCCGTTGAAGAAGCGATCGAACAGGGCGCGAAAGAATTGGGCGTGGCTCCCGCGCAGTGCATGCACGAGGTTTTGGAGACACAGCAGAAGCTGTTTTCAAAAAAGCTTAAATATGCTTTGGTCAAGGTAAGCGCGGAATGTGAGAGTGAAGCGTCGCAAAAGGAAGTAGCAGAGCCGGCGGAATTTATAGAAGAGCAGGAAATGCAGAGCGACGGAGACAGCCGCGCAAAGAAGATTTCGGTTGCGAAGGATTATCTTGCTGGTATCCTCTCATCGATGGGACTCTCTTCTATCGATATGGAGGTAACGGAGGACAAAGACGGCGCGGTGATTACTTTTTCCGGCGACAATGTTGCGGTTTTGATTGGCCATCACGGCGACACGCTGGATTCTCTGCAATATCTTGTGGCGCTTGCATGTAATCGCGTTGACGGCGAATACTTCCGTATTACGCTTGACTGCGGCGGCTATCGCGGAAGAAGAGAGGAAACGCTCAGAGCGCTGGCGGCTCGTCTTGCTGCAAAGGTGAAGAAAAGCGGCCGTCCCCAGCTTTTGGAGCCGATGAACCCCTATGAGCGCCGCATTATTCATTCGGTTGTATCTGAAATTCAGGGTGTTTACTCGAAATCCAAGGGTGAAGAGCCGAATCGCCGTGTTGTGATTTTGAGCGAAGTCAACCCCAGAGCCAATTATAGAAACAGAGGGCCGCGCAGAGGACAGGGCGGTACAAACGGCGCAAAAAAGCCGTATGCCCGTAAACCGGAGCGGACTATGGAGGATATCCTCAAAGACGATTTCAGAGAGAAAGAAAAAAGCGCAGAGCTTTACTCAAAAATTGAATTTTGAGCAAAGTTCTCGAACAGATGGGTTTATTTATGGTTGCCTTTATGCGGCTGTATGCATAAATGTGGTTTTGGGTGATTCGTAAGGGTGAGCTGTGTCCGCCCAATTAAAAGGATCGGGCCAGTGGGTCCGATCCTTTTAATTTTAAGTAAAATACTGGGGGAAAAGTTATGGCGCAGACGATTGCAGCGATCGCCACACCGGCGGCAGCGGGCGGTATTTCGGTGATTCGTATTTCCGGCAGCGATGCATTGACAATTGCAGACCGTGTTTTTTCAGCAAAAAACGGAATTCCGCTCAGCGGCAGGCGTGGCTATACCGCGGCGTTTGGCGCTGTTGTCCGTCATGGCGAAGTACTGGATGAAGCGGTTGCGACAGTTTTCAACGAACCGCACAGCTATACGGGGGAAAATGTTGTGGAGCTTTCCTGCCATGGCGGTTTGTATCTGACGCAGGAGATTCTGCGTGTAATATTGGAAAACGGTGCGCGGCTTGCCGAGGCCGGAGAATTTACAAAGCGCGCTTTCTTGAATGGAAAAATGAGCCTTTCTCAGGCAGAGGCGGTAATGGATTTGATTGGAGCGCAGGGAAGAGAGGCGGCGCGCGCTGCGCATACCCAGCTTTCCGGCGCGCTGTCCAGACAGATTACTGCGGTTAAGGATGCGCTTTTAAAGCTTGCCGGACATCTTTCTGCATGGGTAGATTATCCCGAGGAGGAAATTCCGGAAGTAGATGAGGAGGAAATTCTCTTAACAGCTGGAGAGTCGTCAAAAACGCTCCGTACACTGCTTTCTCAGTTTGATACGGGAAAGCTGATCCGCGAGGGAATTGATACCGTCATTGTCGGAAAACCGAATGTAGGAAAGTCCACGCTGATGAATTTGCTTTCCCGCTGTGAGCGCAGCATTGTGACGGATGTTGCCGGAACCACGCGCGATATCGTGGAGGAGACTGTCCGGCTGGGTCAATTGGTGCTTCGGGTAGCCGATACCGCCGGAATTCGGGAAACAGAGGATGTTGTCGAGCAGATCGGCGTTTCACTTGCAAAGCAGCGGATGCAGGAGGCCTCGCTCGTGCTGGCTGTTTTTGACGGTTCGAGCGAGTGGTCGCCGGAGGATGAAAAAATTCTGCCGGCTGCGCTTCAGCCTTCGATTGCGGTTGTGAACAAAAGTGATTTGCCGACGGTAACGAATCTTGAAAAGATCAAGCGGGCGTTTTCGCATATGGTCGTACTTTCTGCAACAGACCCGGAATCGCTCGCTCTTTTGGAAAGAGAGATTCGCGAAACGCTCAATCTTTCTGAGATTGATCCCTTTGCACCGATGCTCTCAAACGAACGCCAGCGTCTTTGCGCCATGCGTGCAGCGGATTTACTCGAACAGGCGCAGACAGCAGTAAAAGCAGGCGTGACGTTTGATGCGGTGACGGTTTTGATTGAAGAAGCGATCGACGCTTTGCTGGAACTTACCGGAGAGCGGACGACTGATGCGGTGGTAGACGCAGTGTTTGCGAACTTTTGCGTTGGGAAATAGGAGGAGAAAAGCATGTCCTATGAAATGGGAGAATATGATATTGCAGTAATTGGGGCTGGCCATGCAGGAACAGAAGCCGCGCTGGCAGCAGCACGGCTTGGCATGCGGACGATCCTTTTTACGCTTTCGCTGGATACCATTGCGAATATGCCTTGCAACCCTTCAATCGGAGGCACGGCGAAGGGACATCTTGTGCGTGAGATTGACGCCTTGGGCGGAGAGATGGCAAAAGCGGCGGACGCTACTTTTTTGCAGAGCAGAATGCTCAATATGGGAAAAGGACCAGCGGTGCACAGTCTGCGCGTGCAAAGCGATCGGCGCGCCTATCATGCCTATATGAAATCTGTGCTGGAGCATCAGGAAAATTTGTGGCTCAAGCAGGATGAGGTTGTAGCAGTGACTTTTGATGAAGATGGAAAAGTCAACGGCGTGGATACGCGGCTTGGCGCGCATTATCGTGTAAAAGCGGCTATTGTATGCAGCGGAACCTATCAGCGCGGCGTCATCCATGTAGGAGAGATCTCTTATCCAAGCGGGCCGGATGCGGTTGCACCAAGTGTTGGACTGACTGATATGCTAAAAGAGCGCGGGATTACAATCCGCCGCTTTAAGACAGGAACGCCCTGCCGTTTAAACCGAAGAAGCATTGATTTCTCCAAGCTCACCGTGCAGGAAGGGGACGAACCGGTTGTGCCGTTTTCCTTTGAAACGAAAGAACCGCTTTCAAACAAAGTAGTCTGCTATATGGGCTATACTAATGCAAAGACGCATGAAATTATTCGGCAGAACCTGCATCGTTCACCGATTTACAGCGGCAGAATTGAAGCGATTGGCCCGCGCTATTGTCCCAGTTTTGAGGACAAGGTGGTGCGTTTTTCAGATAAGCCTCGTCATCAGCTTTTTTTGGAGCCAATGGGTGAGAATACGGAAGAGATGTATATGCAGGGGATGTCTTCTTCCTTGCCGGAGGATGTGCAGCTTGCTTTTATCCGCACAATAGAGGGATTTGAGCATGCAGAGATTATGCGCAACGCCTATGCGATTGAATACGACTGCTGCAACCCTCTTGAGCTGCTGCCTACGCTTGAGTTTAAAACGGTTTCCGGTTTATATGGCGCCGGACAGTTTAACGGAACCTCGGGCTATGAGGAGGCGGCTGCGCAGGGGCTTATTGCGGGAATTAACGCCGCGAGAAGCATTGCGGGAAAAAAACCGCTCATACTCGATCGTGCAAGTTCTTATATAGGAACGCTGATAGATGATTTGACGGTAAAAGGTTGTTCCGACCCTTATCGTATGATGACCTCTCGGAGTGAATATCGCCTGATTTTGAGACAGGATAATGCGGATAAGCGGCTGACGCCTCTTGGACATGAAATAGGACTGATTTCTGATGAACGCTTTTTATGCTTTGAAGAAAAAATGCGGCAAATTGAAGAAGAGATCATGCGTGTCGAAAGGCGCACGATTTCTCCCTCAGAAGCATTGAACGCGCTGCTTGTTTCACGTGGAACATCGCCGATTTCAACTGGTGTTCGGGCTGCGGATTTAATACGAAGACCGCAGCTTTCCTATGAGGATGTGATGAGCTTCGATGAGGAAGCCCCTGATTTACCGCGCGCCGTAAGAGAAGAGGTCGGAATAGAAATCAAATATGCAGGATATATTCAAAAGCAGCTTGCGCAGGTAGCTGAGATGAGAAAGCTTGAAGCGAGACAATTGCCCGCAGGTACGGATTACAGCACGCTTGCGGGCCTTAGTCTGGAAGCAAGGGAAAAGCTTCAGAAAATTCGTCCGCTGAATATTGGACAGGCCTCCCGCATTTCGGGTGTCAGTCCGGCGGATGTATCGGTTTTGCTTGTGTGGATGCAGCAGAAGGAGGGCCGCCATGATTCAGACAAATGAACTGAAACGTCTTTTGGAAGAACAGGGGATTGAGAGTACAGAGGAGCAGCTTTTGCAGTTTGACCGCTATGCAGAGCTGCTCGTGGAATGGAATAAGAGAATGAACCTCACTGCGATTACAGAACCGGATGAGATGATACGAAAGCATTTTCTGGACAGCGCAGTGCTGCTTTCTTATGTATCGCTCCCGAAAAATGCTGCTGTGATTGATGTTGGAACCGGCGCCGGCTTTCCATCGGTTCCCTGCACGATTCTGCGGCCGGATCTTAAGCTGACGCTGCTTGACAGCCTGAATAAAAGAATTACCTTTCTTTCTGCACTTTGTTCTGCGCTTGGCATACCGGCAGAATGCGTACATGCGCGTGCAGAAGAGGGAGGGAGAATGCCGTCGCTTCGGGAGCAGTTTGATCTTGCGACAGCGCGTGCTGTTGCGCATTTGCGGGAGCTTAGTGAATACTGTCTGCCTTTTGTGAAGGTTGGAGGATTATTCGCTGCCTTAAAGGGGCCTGACCTTGAAGAAGAGCTTTCTGAGGCTAAGTCGGCAATTCGTCTTTTGGGGGGAAGGATCGAACAGGTGAAGGAATACAATTTGGACAAGGTGGGAAAGCGAACTTTTGTATTGATTCGAAAGATATCGCAGACTTCGT
This sequence comes from uncultured Oscillospiraceae bacterium, assembly GCA_900543295.1. Taxonomy (GTDB): domain Bacteria; phylum Bacillota; class Clostridia; order Oscillospirales; family Ruminococcaceae; genus Paludihabitans. Next base: position 14,683 of record UQQY01000005.1, read on the forward strand.
CAAAATATCCCAGAATGACAGCAAAAATAAAGAAACAGAAATTGTAATCGCAGAATTTGTGCGGAATTGTGTCGAATTTTGTCGATAGAAATAACTGGAAATTTAAACGCCTTTGTGTTACAATTTAACCAACGGACAAGCCGGGTTATAAACAGCATGGAGGTGTTTTTGTTGAAAACCTTTTCTCAGCCGCTAAAGACAGTAAACCGTGTCGTTTCCATTTTAACGTGGAAAATTGATCCGAATCCTGCGCAGCCGCGCGTCCAGTTTGATGAAAAGGAGATTGCATCTCTGGCGGAAAGCATCCAGCAAAACGGGCTCTTACAGCCGCTGACTGTTCGACGGAATAAGGATACTGGGCGCTACATTCTGATTTCAGGCGAACGGCGGCTTCGTGCGCTGAAGTATGCGGAGATACGGGAGGCGCCGTGCATTGTTTTGGATACTTCGGATCGGCAGGCGGCCGTTTTTGCTTTGATTGAGAATATTGAACGCCAGAACCTTAATTATTTTGAAGAGGCTGCGGCAATAAGAAATCTCATGACAGAGTGGGGTATTTCTCAGCAGGAGGTTGGAGAAAAGTTGGGACGTGCACAGCCTACGATTGCAAATAAACTTCGTTTGCTTCGCTTTTCTAAAGAGGAGGAAGATCTGCTTTTACGCAATCGTCTTCCTGAGCGTCATGCAAGAACGCTGCTGCCTTTGGCTGGAACCCCCTATTTAAAGCAGGCGGTGGCTCGACTTACGGAGCATCATCTTACTGCCGATGAGATTGAACGTATGGTGACGCAGTTTACAGATGTGCTTCCGGAAAAGGATAAACCGAGACAAAAACGAAAACGTCCGATCTTTAAGGATATTCGTCTGTTTTCCAATACGATGAATCGTGCTGTTTCGCTGATGAAAGAAAGCGGCATCAACGTAGACTTTAACAAAAAAGAGGAAGACGACTGTATTGAATATATTATACGAATTCCACTTTGATTTTAGGGCATTGCCTTAAAATATATATCCAGACACCATTCCCTTAACCGGCAAAAAGCGGAGGACTACTGTCCTCCGCTTTTTGCTTATCAAAAGGAAATTACAGCTTGGTGTTTCACGTGAAACATCCAAAATTCATCAGATAAATGTTTCATGTGAAACATTTTGTGAGAATGATGCTTTTCAACGGACAAAGAGTGTGATATAATAAAAAACAGATGCAACAAAGCAAATACCCAATCACGATAAAACAAATTAACAGGAAGGAGGAAGGATCATGGGGAAAATCATTGCAGTTGCAAACCAGAAGGGCGGCGTCGGAAAAACCACTACAACAGTCAATCTTGCGGCAGGAATCGGACTTTCCAAAAAGAGAGCGCTGCTGATCGATATTGATCCTCAGGGAAATGCAACGAGCGGTGTTGGAATCAACAAGCGTTCCGTCAAAGCCTCCTCCTATGAATTGCTGATAGGGAAGGCTAAGGCCGAGGATGCGATTGTTAAAACCGCATTTAAGAATCTGGATGCAATCCCTTCTAATATTCAGCTTGCCGGTGCAGAAGTTGAGCTTGTAGACGTGGAAGAGCGCGTTTTTGTGCTCAAAAAAGCCATTGTAGCGCTGAAGGAACAATATGATTATATTCTGATTGACTGTCCGCCTTCACTCGGTTTAATAACCTTGAACGCATTGGCTGCATGCGATACGCTGTTTATCCCGATTCAATGCGAGTACTATGCTTTAGAAGGGCTTTCCCAACTGATGGCGACAGTCAGACAAGTGAAAAAGCGCTATAATCCCACAATTGAGATTGAAGGCGTACTGCTCACAATGTATGACGGACGCTTAAATTTAACCGCGCAGGTATTGAATGAAGTGAAAAAGTATTACGGTGATCGGGTGTATAAAACGACTATTCCGCGCAATGTTCGTTTGTCGGAAGCACCAAGCTATGGGCAGCCGGTTTATTATTACGATAAATCCTCAACAGGAACCAAGGCCTATCTTGAACTCACAGAGGAATTTCTAAAACGAAACAGGAGGGCGCAGTGATGGCGGCAAAAAAAGGACTTGGAAAAGGGCTTGACGCGCTGTTTATCGACAACGCGACCACATCGGAAAACAGCGCGCCCGAAACAGTTCTGATCAGTGAAATTGAACCAAACCGCAATCAGCCGCGAAAGGCGTTCGATGAGGCAGCGTTACAGGAGCTTGCTGATTCAATACGGGAGCACGGCCTGTTACAACCGCTGCTCATCCGTCCAGTTCCGGAGGGCGGGTATCAAATTGTGGCCGGAGAACGCCGTTGGCGCGCAAGCCGAATGGCGGGACTGACATCCGTTCCGGTTATTATCCGCGATTTTGACGATCAAAAAACAATGGAACTTGCGTTGATTGAAAACTTGCAGCGTGAAAACTTGAACGCAATGGAGGAGGCAGCAGGTTATCACGACTTAATGGAGACCTATGGCATGACGCAGGCCGAGGTTGCAAAGAGCGTGGGAAAGTCTCGATCCGCCGTTGCCAATACGCTGCGGCTTTTGAATCTTCCGCCGCAGGTTACGGCCTATGTGGCCGCAGGCTCGCTTTCTGCGGGCCATGCGCGTGCAATTCTCGCGCTTGAGGATGAGACGCAGATGTGCGATGCGGCAGAACGCGCAGTAAAGCAGGGCCTTAATGTGCGAGAGATTGAACGTATGGCGAAAAAAAGGAATACAGCGTCCCGCACAGCAAAGAGTCCCGTTCTGCGCGACAGCTATTTTGATGAAATGGAAATTGCGCTGCGGGAAGAGCTTCACCGAAAGGTGAAAATCACAGGCAATGAAAACGGCGGAACGATTGAAATTGTATTTTACAGCAAGGAAGAGCTGGCGGAGCTTGCCTCACGCCTGGCCTTGCTCAAATAAATCAAAAGGAAAGATTGCAGGAGGAAAAATCATGCTGGATATCAGACAAATCCGTGAAAATCCGGATCGCATCAAGGCTGCAATGAAAAAACGCTGCCTTGATCTCGACACTGTTGTAGACGACATTTTAAAGATTGATGCGAAACGCCGCGAAATCTCTACAAAAACCGATCAAATGAAGAGCGAGCAGAACAGTGTCAGCAAAAAAATTCCGCAAATGAAAAAAGCGGGCGAGGATACGGCGCCGGTTCTGGCTAAAATGAAGGAGCTTTCCGCGGAAATTTCGGAAAACGCCGCAAAGGTCTCCGCATTGGAAGAGCAGCAGAAAAGTCTGCTATTAAGCCTTGCCAACATGCCGGATGAGGATCTTGCTGAAGGAGGAAAAGAGAACAACGTTGCTATTCGCTATTTTAAGGAAGCGCCGAAGTTCGACTTTGAGCCGAAAAATCATGTTGAGCTGTGCGAATCTTTAGGACTGATCGATTATGAGCGCGGTGCAAAGCTGGCGGGCGCAGGCTCATGGGTATACCGCGGATGGGGTGCAAGACTTGAGTGGGCGCTTTTGAACTTCTTCATTGAAGAGCACATTACCGATGGGTATGAGTTCGTTCTGCTGCCGCATATGTTAAACTATGAGTGCGGCTATACCGCCGGACAGTTCCCGAAGTTCGGCGATGAAGTCTACAAAATTGCGAATCCGACCAGTGAAGTTGCAAAATTCATGCTGCCGACGGCAGAGACTGCTCTTGTCAATCTTCACCGCGATGAGATTCTGACTTTGGACGAGCTGCCGCGCAAATACATCGCATATACCCCGTGCTATCGCCGCGAGGCGGGCAGCTACCGTTCTGAAGAGCGCGGTATGATCCGCGGACATCAGTTTAATAAAGTGGAAATGGTGCAGTACACCACAGAGGACGGATCCGCCGCCGCGTTTGAGGAGCTTGTCGGAAAGGCGGAGCGTCTGGTGCAGAAGCTTGGTCTGCATCATCGGGTTTCCAAGCTTGCGGCAGGCGACGTCTCTTTCTCCATGGCGCGCACCTATGATATTGAAGTCTGGATTCCCAGCATGGGCATTTATAAAGAGGTCAGCTCTGCATCAAATGCGCACGACTATCAGGCGCGCCGCGGCAACATCCGCTATCGCGGCGAGGATAAGAAGCTGCATTTTGCGCACACGTTGAATGCTTCCGGTCTTGCAACCAGCCGTGTGATTCCGGCAATCGTAGAGCAGTACCAGAATGCTGACGGCTCTGTTACAGTACCGGAGGTTTTGCGCAAATATTTAGGGATAGAACGTATTGAAGCCACAAAATAAGAAAGAGCAAAAAGGAAACGGAGCATACCGGCCCTTTTTGTTGCGCCGAAGTTTTCAACTGTCTGCGGCATAAGCCGTGGAAAATTCGAGAAATAAAATGCAAATTTTCTAAAGTCGCAGAGAAGCGAAGGCTGTTTTTCGGCCGTACCGCTGCTTTGCTTGCAAAAGCAGAACGAACATGATATACTATAAAAGAACTGAGGATCGAAAACTTCAGCCTCAAATAAAGTAATCTGCGTTATATACGTTCACAGATTGGGTGAATGTTTCTACCGGTCGCCTTACGGCCGACTATAACGATTTCTTTAAGAAAGTTATAGTCGGAAGAAAAGACGGCCGTTTTTTATTGTATGCATTTTTTGCTTGATAGGGAATACGGCCGGCCGAGGCGGACTATGATAACTTAAGGAAACAGAGCAGAAATCCGTATACACAGGAGGAAAAGATGATGCAATGTGACGTCTTAATCATCGGCGCTGGTCCTGCCGGTATTTTCACCGCGCTTGAGCTCTTAAAGAGAAACAGCAAAAAGAAAATAATACTTGTCGAAAAAGGAAAAGCGATTGAAAACCGGCGCTGCCCGAAAGCACAGACGGGGCGCTGCATGCAGTGCACGCCCTGTCATATTACCACAGGCTTTTCCGGAGCGGGCGCCTTTTCCGACGGAAAGCTTTCTTTAAGCTATGAAGTTGGCGGAGACTTTCCAGAACTGATCGGCGTGGAAAAAGCACAGGAACTGATTGACTACACCGACGGGATCTATCTTGCGTTTGGCGCGGATGAAAAAGTGGAGGGCGTTCAACATAAGGAAGAGGTCAAAGCCATCCGCAAGCGCGCAATAATGGCTGGGCTTAAACTGGTAGACTGTCCAATCCGCCATCTTGGTACAGAAAAAGCACAGGAAATCTATTTTGCAATCGAACAGCATCTCTTAAACAGCGGAATAGAGATTCTGTTTGAATACGAGTGTCGGGATTTGATTCTCAGAGAGGGGCAATGTAAAGGAGCGTATATAACGAATCGGAATAAAGAGATCGAAATATACGCACAGCATACTGTAATAGCCGCCGGACGGCGCGGCGCTGACTGGCTGGAAAAGCGATGTGCAGAGCACGGAGTTGCACACCTGCCGGGAACTGTGGATATCGGCGTGCGCGTCGAGGTGCGCAACGAGGTAATGGAACAGGTCAACAACGTGCTGTATGAATCGAAGCTGATCGGGTATCCGAAACCCTTCAAGAACAAGGTGCGCACTTTCTGTCAGAATCCAGGCGGCTTTGTAAGTCAGGAGAACTACGATAACAATTTAGCTGTTGTAAACGGACATTCCTATAAGGAGAGAAAATCCGAAAATACCAATCTCGCCATTCTTTGCTCCCACAATTTCAGCGAGCCCTTCAACCAGCCGATTGCTTACGCCCAGAAGGTAGGGGAGCTTACGAATATGCTCGGGGCAGGCCGCATCCTGGTACAGCGCTTCGGCGATATTTTAGATGGAAAGCGGACATGGAGCGACGAGCTTTCCCGTTCCAATGTGCGTCCCTCGCTTCCCGATGCGGTTGCCGGTGATATTACTGCTGCAATGCCATACCGCGCTATGACGAATATCATTCATTTTATAGAAGCAGTTGACCTCGTTGTGCCGGGCTTTGCCGCAGCCGAAACGCTTTTGTATTCGCCGGAACTGAAATTTTACAGCAATCGTGTCAAAATGGACGCGGATCTGCGTACCAATATAGCGGGGCTCTATTGCCTTGGCGATTCGAGCGGCTGGACACGCGGCCTGATGATGGCGTCCGCCATGGGCGTCTTAATGGGCAGAAAGCTGAGTAATCAGTAGTAAAACGTAGAAAAAAGAAGAAATCAAAATGAAACAAATGAAAAACAATAATTTTTTAAGAAATTCATTCATTTCTTATTGACAAGATTCCTTATAGAGGATATACTGAAAGAGAAAACTGAATCGATCCGATAGGTGAGGCTACTACAGGGATACGGACTGCTGCCGCGAAACAGTGGAGACACTGTCAGATGGTTTGAACAGGCTGCATCGAAACACAAGGTGCAATCTAACGCAGTTTCACGCCGAATATTTTTCGGCACGCCCTGCAAAGTCAAAGCTCAGGCGGTGGCGGAAACCGGTATGCCGGTGTTGTTTTGATGGAGAAAAGCCTTCGCTGCCCTTGACGGCCGCGAAGGCTTTTTTGCCGGCTTAAAATCCTTCGGGTCTGGCAGCACGAGAAAAATCGGATTTTTAAAGAAAGAAAGGCGGGTGAGAGACGGATGTCATCAGACCACGGTCCTGTACGAATACACAGAAAAGGAGAAATGCAATATGACAAAAACCATGCTGTGCGCACTGCTTGCGCAAAAGGATTTTCACCAGATTCGCAGATTGCTTGTCGGGATGAATCCAGTCGATATCGCCCGTCTGCTGGGCGAGCTTTCAGGCAGCGATCTTCCGGCGGCGTTTCGCCTGCTGGAAAAGGAAAAGGCGGCCGAAGTTTTTTCTTATATGGATGTACAAGGGCAGGAATCGCTGCTCGTGCTGTTATCCGACGTCGAGATCAGGAATGTACTGGATGAGATGTTCAGCGACGATACCGCCGATTTGATTGAAGATATGCCCGCAAATGTTGTACAGCGCATTTTATCCAATTTAGATGAAGTGTCCCGTCGCCAAATCAACGAGCTTCTGCGCTACCCGCACGACAGTGCAGGCAGCGTCATGACCGTCGAATACGTCTCCCTGAATCCCGATATGACGGTGAGAGAAGCGCTTGCGCACATTCGCCGGGTAGGCGAAGAATGCGAAACCGTCTATACCTGCTATGTGACAAGACAAAAGAAGCTGATCGGAACGGTAAGCGCAAAGTCCTTGCTGCTTGCTTTGCCGGAGGATTTGGTAAGCTCCATTACGGAGCCGGTTGCGGCACAGATCGAAACGCATGCGGACAGAGAGGAGGCGGCGCGGCTCTTGCAGCGCTACGGACTTGAGGCGCTGCCGGTGGTTGATAAAGAGAACTGTCTGGTAGGCATCGTGACATTCGACGATGCACTGGAGGTTTTGAGCAGCGAAACAGAAGAGGATATTGCAAAGATGGCGGCAATCCAGCCTGCAAAAGAATCCTACTTCAAAACCTCTGTCTGGATGCATGCCGCGCACCGTACCGGCTGGCTGTTGGTGCTGATGCTTTCGGCTACGTTTACCGGCCTCATTATCAGTCATTACGAAGCGGCGTTTTCCGCGGTACCGCTGCTGGTCTCCTTTATTCCCATGCTGATGGATACTGGAGGAAACTGCGGATCGCAATCCGCAACGCTGGTGATCCGCGGTCTTGCTGTGGAGGAGATCCGCTTTTCCGATTTGTTCCGCGTCGTGTGGAAGGAATTCCGCATTGCTTTGATTATCAGCGCAATTCTTTCAGTCGTAAACGGCTTGCGTATTTTCCTGATGTACCGCGACCCGCTGCTGGCGCTGGTTGTGGGGCTCTCGCTTGCGGCAACCGTCATTTTAGCGAAATTTGTGGGATGTGTGCTTCCGCTTCTTGCAAAGCGGATTAAGCTGGATCCGGCAATCATGGCGTCTCCGCTGATTACAACAATAGTGGACGCCTGCTCGGTTTTACTATATTTTCGGATTGCCACCGCTTTTTTGCCGCTGTAAAGTATGAAAACAGGTCTTTAGTAATAGGAAAAGCCTTGTTTTAGACAGGCTTGTCTGTTACACTAAAGCGTATAAGGGGGAGTCTATGTGAGAAAATGTATCGTTTTGTCTGACTCGTTTAAAGGTTCGCTCTCATCTGAGGAGATCGGCCGCATTGTGAAAGAGGAGTGCAGGCGGCAGTTTCCCGCCTGTCATGTTTTTGCTTTTTCTGTGGCAGATGGCGGGGAGGGAACGGCCGAGTGCTTTGAACAGGCAGTCGGCGCAAAACGTGTGCCGCTGACGGTATCCGGCCCGTTCGGCGAGCCGGTACATACATTTTATGTGCGGAAGGAGGATACCGCAGTCATCGAAACGGCAAAGGCGGCAGGTCTTCATATGGCGGAAGGACGGCTCGATCCTATGACTGCGACAACGTATGGCGTGGGTGAAATGATGCGTCATGCAGTGGAACACGGCTGTAAGGAGCTTGTGCTGGGGCTTGGCGGCAGTGCGACAAACGATGCGGGCTGCGGCATGGCCGCGGCCATGGGTGTGCGGTTTTATGATAAAAACGGGAAAAGCTTTATTCCCTCCGGCGGCACGCTCTGCGATATTCAATCCGTCGATCTGACTGCGGCGCGCACCAGGCTTTCCTCTTGCCGTGTGCGCGCGATGTGTGATATTACAAATCCCCTGTTCGGCGAAAACGGAGCAGCGTATGTGTTTGCACCACAGAAGGGAGCGGATGCAAAAACGGTGCGCCTCTTAGATGCGGGACTTATCCACTTTGCCGATGTGATAGAAAGCGCCTGCGGAAGAGATGTGGAAAAGCTTTCCGGCGCCGGTGCGGCAGGCGGTATGGGCGCGGGAATTTCCGCTTTCTTCGGCGGTGATTTAAATCCTGGGATTGAAATTGTTCTCGACCTCATACAGTTTGAAAAAATAGCCGAAGATGCAGATTTGGTCATTACCGGAGAAGGGAAACTTGACATGCAAAGCCTTGGAGGAAAGGTAGTTGTTGGCGTCGCAAAACGGGCGCAACATCTTAACGTGCCAGTTGCGGCGCTGGTCGGAGACTTTAACCAAAACGCGCTGGAAGCGGTGTATGAGGCGGGAGTTACTGCTGTTTTCGGCGTTAATCAGCGGATTGTTACGCTGGACGAGGCAAGAAGGAGCGCGGTGTATGCGCTCCGAACTACATGCAGGAATTTGTTTGCTTATACAAAGGCGATGGAGAAACGGGGATAAAAGAAGCCTGTCATTCTGAAAGAGAACCAGCAACGGATTGCTAAAATCCGTTGCTGGTTCTTTCACGCAAATATTGTCCTTCCAATTAGAGGCTGCGCCATTTTAATATATTATCCTGAAAATCAGCTTCTATCTTTTTGTTATCCTTTAGCCAGGACAGATAAGAGCGTATCGTACTTCCGACTAAAGCGTACTGTTCAAAGGTCATTGTCAACCCATATTCGTCAAAAATGTGTTTTAAAAGCACGTCAAAGCATACGGGTGCTTTTAAGAGCGACTGTATTCTATCCGCTACATCAAAAACTTTTTGACGGTTTAGTTGTACGATTTCTTTGATATTGTCCGTCACTTCTGCATGAGCAGGCACATATACAGCCGCTTCCATAGCTTCAACTCTGTCTAATGTGCTGAGATATTCGGCCACATCATAAATAAAGGAAATCTGGTATTTTTCCAAGGTGCTTTTACTGCTGATACAGTCGGCAAGAAAAACGACATTATCTGATGTGTGGATTCCAATCATGTCAAAGAAATGGCCGGGCAGGGGGATAACATCCAAATCTTTTGGAAAATCGGGATCTGAAAAATCAAGAGCGTTGCTTTCAGATGCAAGCAAAAACTTATGTCTTAGATCTTTACAGGGGTAGCCGCCGTACAGAAACGACGGCTCCAGCACAGGGTACTTTGTAAATGCGGCTTCAACACCGTTCGCAAAGATTTTACAGCCTGTTTGCTGCTGTAAATATTGATTGCCGCCAATATGGTCTGCGTTAGAATGCGTATTGATAATACCTTTTAAGCTCCATCCGTTTTCATTCAGGATTCGTCGAATCTTTCTGCCAGCGTCTTTGTCGTTTCCGCTGTCTATCAAATAAACTTCCGCATCGTTTATTCTGTAGAGACCAATTTTGGCCGGACAGTCTATATAATAGCTTTTTTCGCCAACCTGATGCAATTCAAACATTTTGATTTTTCTCATTTCCGATAATCTTTTTATTTTATAGAAAGCAAGTCACGCCTTTGTCGGTCGAAAGAAAAGACGGATTCTGTGCAGAAACGGACGAAATCTACGGGTTTTGCACCATAGGGAACAGAGAAAGCGGTATCCCGCATTGCCGCAGGAGATGCGCCTGCCCTTTCGCAGAAGAGCCTCCGCCACGGCGAGTATCTGTTCCGGGCGCACATGCTCGCACCATGTCTGCGCATCCCCGTTTACAGTAAAGGAGCCGTCTTTCTTTACTGCTATAATCCGATGAAGGATCAATGCGTCTTGCCGTCTGAAGAGCAGGATGTCGTACTTTTGGGGCGGCCGCATCTGAGGCGAAACCAGAAAAACAACATCTCGCCGGTTCCGCAGAACAGGGGACATACTGGTTCCGGTTACAGCCAGCGCAAAGGGCTTTCCCTCAGAAAAGGCTTCCTGCATCCGTGAGAGCGCCTCATCGTCTGGAATGATACGCGGTTCCATATGAAAAGTCCCCTTTCTCTGAATCAGCTTACTTTACGCCGATACGCATCCGATAGCAAAATTCTATCGGAAACGGCGTGTTTCCGTATATGGAAAAGACGGTTTCCCGAAAGCGCGCCAGATCCGCTTCAATTTCTTCCGGATGCAGCCGCAGAATTGCCTGTAAGCCTCCCTGACTCAGCATCAGCCTGCTCAGACGTTCCGACGTGCAGGATTCTCGATTTGCAAAAACGATCTCCCGCGTATAGCTAAACTGCCCGCTTTCTTTAATATTTTGCAGATGCCGCTCCTTGGGAAAGCGGACAAACGAATTGCTTAGATCGGGGTATGCAAGTTCAAGGTCCTGCTCCCGTTCGCGAAGGGCACGATAGGCATCCTCGGCACGCCAATCGCAGACCGGCGGCCAGTCGCAGTCGACCGTGGCGAAAATGCCGTTCGGTTTTAAAATCCGGCCGACTTCACGCAGCGTTGCAGCGGGCTCCATCCAGTGGAAAGATTGTGAGCAGATAACAACGTCCGCCATGCTGTCCGGCAGGCCGGTTTCATGCGCAAATGCTTGAACGAATGTTGTATTCGGCAGGTTTTTCGCCTTTGCAAGCGCGAGCATGTCGCCGCTTGGTTCGACGCCGACCACCTTTTCCGCTTTTCCCTGCCAGACAGGAAGGGAGAGGCCAGTACCGCATCCCAAATCGACAACAGTATGCGGCGCTCTTCCGAGCCAGCGTGCGATGACTTCCGCCGGATAGCCGGGCATTTTTGGACGCGCTTCGTCATAGGTGTCTGCAAAGCCTTTAAACCGGTCGGCGTTTTTGTGTAATGCTTCAAGCATGTAGTGCCCTCCTTGCCCTCCTTGATACGAAACGGATACTATCTCGCCTTAAAATAATAGTTTGTTTCCCATGCGGGAACATAGGGATGATGTCTTAAGAACACGTCGTACTCTGTGCAAATTGAAAGGATCTGGCGCGGAAGAGAAAACAGATCTTCATTTTTGTGATATGCCGCAATCTCCATATTGGGATGACAGCGCACGATCGTCTCTGCTGCGCCGGCAATGGCGCGGGATTCTGCGCCCTCCACGTCGAATTTAATGAAGTCGGCAGGCTGTCCGCCTAAAATGCGGTCTACTGTGTCCGCCGCACCGCCCTCTTTTGAAAGGGCAGAGCCGCGTCCGCGCTTTCCCTTTTTGATATACAGCGTATCCGCACAGTCCCACGCGGCGGCATTGATGACGGAAAGATTCCGCCAGCCGCTTTCTGCCGCTTTGCGGCGCAGCTTTTCGCAATTTTTTGCGTCCGGTTCAAAGGCTGTGAGATGCGTATATGTGCTGTCCGTCCTTTCGACAAAGGCGGCGAGTGTGTCGCCGTTATAGGCGCCAAGATCGACATAAAAGCCTGCATGCCTTACGTCCAGAAGCTCCCATGCCTCAGCGTGCGGCGTTTCACAGCCGCGGAGACGGGAAATCCTTCCGGTCAGCCTGTATAAAAGCACCTCGCGGAATACATATCTCGACGTCTCGTCCGCGAGCAGGTCATACGCCTCGCAAATCTCGCTTTCATGTTCTTTTACATAGCTTAGATCAAATATGCGTCCATCTGTCGGGATGACCGGCACATCCGGCGCGTAAAATTCGCACTGCGCACTGATCTCGTTCAAACGCGTAAGCATGGGCTCATAATCTACGGCAAAGCATAACAGCGCAATCATATCAGGGTGCTCGGCAAAAACTTCACTGTAACGCCGCACCGGAAACCCGCGGAAGCTGTGCCCGCGGACAAATTCATCGCTTGCAAACACCCCCTGCACCGCAATACCACGTGAGGAAAGAACGGATAGAACCTTATCCGCGCCGTCACCCATGCCATAAAGGAAAATGGGCTTTGCAGCTTTGGCAAGATAGTTCCACAAATCGTCCTGCGGCAGGGAAAACGGCAAACTCATCTGTATGCATAGGCGCAGATCAGACGAAAAGTATTTTCCGCACCGTCCTTATGGCTGCGCTCATAGCCGTGGCTTGCGTAAACACCCGCGCCGATCAGCGCATGACGCAGATCGTGCCCCGCCCGCAGAGCGGCGTCAGCGTCTGAGCCGTAAAAAGGATAGACATCCACCGCATAGCGGATGTTCTGCTCCTTGGCGAGCGCTATCAGCGTGTTGGTCATGCCGTAATGGTACGGCCCGGTGGAATCCTTGACGCAGATGGAAACCTCGCGCTCCGTACAGGAAAGGCCCTCGCCCACACAGCCCATATCGATGCACAGCATTTCCGAAACGCCCTCCGGCACCGAGGCGCAGCCGCCGTGGCCCACTTCTTCAAATACAGTAAAATGCAGCCAGACGGCACGCGGCGGCAGACTGCTGCTCTCTTTAACCTGTTTTGCAAAAGCGAGAAGAATCGCCACGGAAAGCTTATCATCCAGAAAACGCGATTTAATGTAGCCGCTCTTGGTAATACGGGTCCGTGGCTCAAAGCAGACGATGCAGCCGGTTTCAATCCCCAGGGCCTTTACGTCGTCCGCGGAGGCGACGTCCTCATCCAGTACGATTTCCACATTGTCAAAACCGCGTTCCGTCTTGTGGTAGTCCTTGTTGACGTGAAACGATGCGTTAACAAGCTGGATTGTCCCTTCAAATGTTTTCCCGTCTCTCGTATAAATCAGGCAGTTCTCCGTCTCTGTGCTCTGCGGAGAAAATCCGCCCAAGTCGGTGAACTTCAGGCGCCCGTTCTCTTTAACGCAGGAAACCATGCCGCCCAGCGTGTCAATATGTGCGGTTAAGATCAGACCGTCCTCGGTATCGCCGTCTGAAACCTTGCATAAAACGCCGCCCTTGTTTGTGAAAACAGGTTTGTAGCCCATACTGGAAAGCTCGTCAAAAACAAGTCTGGCCGCACGGTCGGTAAAGCCGGTTGGGCTGTCTGCCGCGGTGAGCTTTACCAGCGTGTCGGTAATATACGTAATCATGCAGAAACTCCTCTTTTCTTTTTTTAACTTCATCATAGCACAGTCGGACAAATGCCGCAAGTTTAAGAACAAATGATTTTCCTCAAAACGCTGAAGACGGACGATTAGGCTGCCCGTCTTCGGCGCGGAGCACGAAAAGCCAAGCAGGACGTTTCTTTTTTGGCTTCCGACAGCTATTCGCATCGGGCGGCAGCAGAAAAGCGTTCTATCATTACACTGGTCAGACCAATTAAAGAAAAACATTGTTCAAAAGTACAAAAGGAAACTTTATTTTTCGTTAAATCTCTATTGAAAATCGCATAACTGCATGATATGATAAACGTAACATAAAGTCTTATGTAAAGTTGTATATGGAGGAATTTAAAATGGGGTTAAACCTTTCCGCGCTGGTCACGGAGCAGCGCAATCCGAACACCATGAAAATCGACGAGGTTTCAACGGAGGAACTCTGCCGGCTAATCAACGCGGAAGATAAAACCGTTCCGCTGGCTGTTGAAAAGGAACTGCCGCAGATTGCAAGAGCTATCGATGTGATTGCCGCGCAGATTGAAGCAGGGGGCCGCCTTTTCTACTGCGGCGCAGGCACGTCCGGACGCCTCGGCGTTCTGGATGCGAGCGAATGCCCGCCGACCTATGGGGTGGATCCCGGACTTGTCGTGGGACTCATCGCCGGAGGAAATGAGGCGCTCTTCTCCGCGCGGGAAGGAGACGAGGACTCTTTTTCGCTTTGTGAAAAGGATATGCGTGCAAACGGATTTCATGAAAAAGACGTGCTCTGCGGTATTGCCGCGTCAGGCCGCACGCCGTATGTTATCGGCGGCATGAAATATGCGAAAAGTTTGGGCGCGCAGGTGATTTCGCTCACCTGCAATCCGGCTTCCGAAATGGCGGCGCTTGCAGATATTGCAATTTCTCCTGTTGTCGGACCGGAGGCTGTTACCGGAAGCACCAGAATGAAGGCCGGCACTGCGCAAAAGCTTGTGCTCAACATGCTTTCAACCGGTGCGATGATTAAACTCGGCAAAACGTACGGAAATCTGATGGTGGACGTACAGCCGACCAATTTAAAGCTTGTCGCACGCACCCGCCGCATCGTTATGCTGGCAACGGATGCGACCGAGGAGGAAGCGGAAGCGGCGCTTTCGCAGTGCGGCCATCATCCGAAGACCGCAATTCTTATGCTGTTAAAGGGCGTGGATGCAAAGGAAGCGCAAATGCTGTTAAAAGAGTGCGGCGGCCGGATTAAGAAAGCCCTGGTGAAATAGCATGCAGTACGTGATCGGAGTTGACGCGGGCGGTACCAAAACCACTGCGGCGGCCTTTTTGCCGGACGGAACGAAGCTTGCGGAGGAAAAGGGCGCGTTCGGCAATGTGACGGTCGATTTTGACGCGGGAATTTCACATATCTGCGAGACGGTTGACCGACTGATGCAAAAGGTGGACGGTGACTGCGTCTATCTGTGTTTAGGCTGTGCCGGTATTGAGACCGGCGGCCGCAAGGAAAAAGCTGCGGCGATCTTTAAAGAGCGGTATCCGTTTCCCTGCTTTCTCACAAACGACGCCATGCTCGGACTGTATGCGGCGCTCTGCGGAAAAGACGGTATATTGATTATTGCGGGCACCGGATCCATTGGCTATCTTAAAAAAGAGGGAGAGCTCCGGCGATTCGGTGGCTGGGGGCACCTCATTAACGACGATGGAAGCGGTTATACCATTGCGCTGAAAGCCATCCGCTTTATTGCCTATTCGTTTGACACAAACCAGAGCGAGACTGCGCTCAAAAGAGCGGTTTTTGAAAAGCTCGGCATTACAAAGCTTCGAGAGCTGATCGATTTTACCTATCGTTCGTCAAAGGGCGAGATTGCCGCGCTTGTCCCGGTGATTGAAGACTGTGCGAACAAGGGCGATCCGCAGGCGCAGGAAATTCTCCGCTGGGCGGGCGAGCGGCTTGCACAGCTTGCAATCGGGCTTTGCCGACAGTATGCTGTAAAAGCGCCGTTGATTGCAATTTCCGGCAGCGTTCTGCGAAAAATACCGCTTGTACAGAGCACCTTCTGCGCATCGCTTGCTCAGGGAGTCGGCGATTACACGCTTGTAGACGAGGAGTTTGATCCCACAAAGGGCGGATACTATATCTGGCTTGAACAAAAATAAAATAAAGAGAGGGATAATTCATGAAATTTGAGCGTTTCAGTGAAAGCGACGCCAGGACGGCCGCCGCGCTTTTTAACCGCTATGCGGAGGCGGAGTTTGTGCACAAAAAGCTTTCCGAAGCGGATTTTATCGCGCAGTTTGTCACAAGTGACGAGCGTGTGACAAAAATAAACCTCGCCGCAAAGGCGGATAACGGCGTGCTTTTAGGCTTTGCCAACGGCTGTGTGAAAAAGGGCGCGGATATCGGCTATATTACGTTTGTGCTGGTGGAGAAGGAATACCGCCGGCAGGGAATAGCCAGACAGCTTTTAGCAGAGCTTGAAAAAGCGCTCGCAGAAACTGCGGCGATCACGAAGTATCAGATTATTTTCTTTAATCCGATCGCGCTCACATGGGTTGTGCCGGGCACTCCGGGACACGATCACCCGAACGCGCCGGGCATCGATGTGGCGAGCGGTGCATACATCTTCTTCAAAAACAACGGCTACCTGGACAGCGTATTTCAGAATTCCTTCTATCTGCCGCTCCAGAACTTTACGATTAAACCGGAGGTGCAGGCGCGCATTGACGCGCTGCCGCAGCACGAGCTGTCGATTTGCTTCTATGACCCGAAAAAGCATTTTGGCATGAAGGAACTGTTTGACGATCTTGGCAGCGAGGATTGGAAAGAGATTGTTATGGGTAACATTGCGCGCGAGGACGGCGGCGATCCGGTCATCATTGCGGAGCACAACGGAAAGGCGGTCGGTTTTACCGGCCCGATTCATGTGCAGGAGAGCGGCCGCGGCTATTTCGCCGGCATCGGCGTGCACTCCGAGTACCGTAAGTACGGCTTGGGCAAAGCGCTGTTTTCCACGCTGTGCAAATCGTTAAAGGACATCGGCGCGGGCTATATGACGCTGTTTACCGGCGAGACGAATCCGGCGCGCTATATCTACCAGTCGGCCGGTTTTAAAATCGTAAAAACGTGGTCCGACATGGAAAAGGTAATCAAGAAGTAAAGGCATTTTCATTGCGGTGCAATGAAGCGATAAAGAGAGGAGATTTTGTACAATGGAAGACAACAAAAAGGTAATCATGGCGATCGGCGGCCATGTCGGCGATATGGAGCTGACTGCCGGCGGCGTATTGGCGACAATGGCGCTTAAGGGCTATAAGATTGTTACCGTCGCGCTGACGGGAGGCGAGCGCGGCTGTCCGCCGCATCTGACGGTTCCGGAATACCGCAAGCAGAAGCTTGAGGAAGCGCGTATTTTCGCAGAAATGCTGGGAGGCGAAAGTGTTGTCTGGGATTATCCGGACTGCGAGCTGCCGGTAAACGACGAGACGCGCTTTAAGCTTTGCGACGAGATCCGTAAATATAAAGCGGACATTCTCCTCACGCACTGGAAAGGCTCGATTCATAAGGATCACATTTCGACGCATAAGCTGGTGTTCGACGCGCAGCTTTTGGCCGGACTTGACAGCGTGGAGCGCGAATATCCGGCGCAGTTTGCGAAAGAGCTTTACTGCTGCGAAAACTGGGAAGATCCGTATGGATTCAAGCCGCATACCTATGTGGAGGTTTCTGACGAGGGCTTTGCGCTGTGGGAAAAGGCGATTTCGCACCACTGGTTCACGGTAAACTCCAAGGATTTTAAATATAAGGATTATTACACTCACTTGATGCGCGTGCGCGGTATTGAGATGCGCAAAACGCGCGCGCAGACCTTCATGGTCGAGCCGATGGATATGCGCGTATACAAATCCGAATTTTAAAGTAAAAAACAAGGGGACAGCAATTGTCCCCTTGTTTCATATGCACAGGGAGGGAAGAGATGGATTTTACAAAATGCGAGCGGCTTTTGACGGATGCACTGCAAAACGGCGTGTTTCCCTGCTATGCTGCGGCAGTCGGCAAAGGAAACGAAGTCTGGTTTTTGAAAGCAGAGGGATACCGCGCGCTGTATCCTGAAAAACAGCCGCTTACAGAGAATACGCTGTTTGATATGGCGTCGCTTTCCAAGCTTATCGGCACGACGATGGCCGCGCTCCGCCTGATTGAGGACGGCAGACTTGCGCTGTTTGACAGCCTCGGCGATTTTTTTGACGCATGCTATGGAAAAGAGTCCATTACCATCCGTGATCTGATGACGCATACGTCGGGAATTGCGGCGCACATCCCGCTGTATCTGCGCCGTATTCATCCGGAGGAAGCGGCGGATACGATTCTGCGGGAAGCGCTTGCTTATCCGACCGGAAGCGAGACAGTCTACAGTTGCATGGGCTATATCCTGCTGGGAAAAATTCTCGAAAAAATGGAGGGAGAGCCGCTTGACCACATTGTAAAACGTCTGGCGCTCGATCCGCTTTCCATGAACGAAAGCTGCTATAATCAGGGAGCCGGAACAGTCTGCGCCGCGACAGAGCTGGATCCTGTTACCGGCGCGTATATAGACGGCGTTGTCCACGATGAAAATGCACGCTTTCTGGGCGGCGTCTCCGGAAATGCAGGACTATTCTGTACGTTAAATGATGCCGTGCGCTTTGCGCAGATGCTCTCTTGCCGCGGAAAAGGCTTTCTTTCGCCGCGGATGTTCGAGCTGGCTGTTACAGATTTTACACCCGCATGCGTAGAGAGCCGCGGTCTCGGCTTTCAACTGTACGGCGGCAAACGCTTCCCAGGAGGAGATCTGATGTCGCCGGGAAGCTACGGGCATACCGGATTTACAGGAACTTCTATCTATGTGGACAACAAAACCGGTGTGTATGTCGTGCTGCTCACCAACCGTGTCCATCCGAGCAGAGAGGATAACCGGATCATTGCGTTCCGCCGCCATTTTCACAACATGGTATTTGCATCGCTTGAGGAGTGAATCATATGAAAAAGCAAATTGTCAAAAGCGGAATCGACCGTCTTGCCGCTGTTCTGCCGGACATCACGGGTGCACGGATCGGGCTGATTACAAACCCGACGGGTATTGATAAGTCGTTTCGTTCTACCATTGATCTGCTGCATGAGCAGGGACTGCTCTGCTGCATGTTTTCGCCTGAGCACGGTGTGCGCGGCGATTTGCAGGCTGGAGCGGAGGTTTTGAGCTATACAGATAGTAAAACGAATCTTCCAGTATACAGCTTGTACGGTCACACGCCGCACATTCCGCAAGAAACTCTCGATTCGCTCGATATTGTTGCGTTTGACATTCAGGATGTCGGCGCTCGCTTTTACACTTATATGTATACGCTGTCCTATGCCATGCAGGACTGTGCGAAAGCAGGCAAGCGCGTGCTGGTCTTTGACCGTATTAACCCGATCGGCGGCGTAAGGCCGGAAGGGACGGTGCTTGATCCTGCATTTGCTTCGTTTGTCGGGCGGTTTCCGCTTGCAACGCGCTATAATCTTACAATGGGAGAATATGCGCGTTATATTAACGATACGCAGCACATTGCCTGCAATCTTACTGTCGTCTCTGCCGAGGGCTGGACGCGCGACTGCTTCTATGACGAAACCGATCTGATGTGGATCGCACCGTCGCCGAATCTGCCGAGTGTTGACGGATGTCTGTGCTATATCGGGACCTGTCTTGCCGAGGGCACAAACCTTTCGGAAGGGCGCGGAACCACCCGGCCGTTCGAGATGATCGGCGCGCCCTGGCTTGATGCGGAACGAGTGGCGGACGCAGTGAACGGGCAGAATCTGCCGGGGGTAAAGCTGCGGCCCTGCTATTTCACGCCGATGTTCTCGAAGCACGCGGATGCGCTTTGCCGCGGCATCCAGTTCCATATTACCGACCGGCGCGCATTCCGTCCGTTTGAGACCGCCCTGCGTACCTATGATCTAATCCGTAAGACGCATGCGGAATTCGCTTTTCTGCCGCCGCTCAAGGAAAACGGAAAGCCTTTTATCGATTTGCTGCTGGGCACAGATGCATTTCGCGATGAGAGGTTTGACGCCGATGAATTTTTAAAGGAGCAGGAGAAAAAG
>UQQY01000006.1 GCA_900543295.1 uncultured Oscillospiraceae bacterium
AGAAGGCGGAAGTCATTATAATCTGACGGGCAACTATATCGATCGTTCGGGAAAGGCGGGAATTGCCGTTTTGCCGGCCGCTGTGCTGGATGATGACAGTAGCCGGCTTGAAGCCCGCGTGAGCAATACGATAACGATGACCGGCAATATTGTTTATCGGAGCGGCAAGTTCGCACAAGCAGATGAGGAAAGCTGTCATTTGATCTTAAAAGGCGGCGCCGGCGTCACAGTGACCGGCAACAGCTTTTGCATTGGCCGTGATGATAAAGGGAAAGGCGCTTATTCGCCGAAATCCGGTATGATTCTGGATAAGCTTACTGAATGCGTCGTCACCGGCAACACACTGTTTTTAGGTGCGCTCGAAATGCTTGTAGATGACCGCGGCGGACATAGGGATACCGTTATCCGCGACAATGTCGGATCTCTATTTCCAAGGGAAGCTGTTTTGAGTACGCGGGCGGCGCTTCCGACCAATCTGATCCTCGACTATCGCAAAGAATTGAAGCATCATTTTTTTGAATCAGCCGGAGTAGATTAAAACAGCAGCGTCAAATACAAAAACGGCGGCGGGCTATTACCCCGCCGCCGTTTTTCTGACTTTCAGAGTATGTAGTCAAATAATCATCCGCGCATAGCTGCGGCGATTATCCGAGCGCAACATCCAGCACCATCATGAGTGCAAAACCGGCAGCACAGCCAATCGTACCAAGATTGGAATGTCCGTCCGCCTGTGATTCGGGGATCAGCTCTTCTACCACAACATAAATCATAGCGCCGGCCGCGAAGGACAGCAGATACGGCAGAGCCAAAGAAAGCTGCTCTGCCAAAAGAAGTGTGATAACTGCGCCGATTGGTTCAACGACGCCGGACAATACGCCGTATAAAAACGCTTTTCCTTTGGGGACGCCCTCACCGCACAGCGGCATGGAGATAATCGCGCCTTCAGGAAAGTTTTGGATTGCGATACCGATTGCTAGTGCAAACGCTCCGGCAACGGTGATACCGGTATGCCCGAGCAGCGCGCCCGCGAAGGTAACGCCGACCGCCATGCCCTCCGGCAGATTGTGCAGCGTTACCGCAAAAATCAGCATGACCGTTCGCGGAAGGCCGCTGCGGATTCCCTCCGGCTTTTCGTCGTGGCAGTGCAGATGCGGAATGATGCTGTCCAATACCAGTAAAAAGAGAATACCAGCTAAAAAACCGGCTGCGGCTGGAAGCCATGGCACAGAAGATTCGGTTTCTGCCAGTTCAATGGAGGGAATCAGCAGCGACCATACCGAGGCTGCAATCATCACACCGGATGCAAAGCCAAGCAGCGTCTTTTCCACTTTGGAATTCATTTTTTTTCGCATGAAAAAGACCATGCCGGAGCCAAGCGCAGTTCCGAGAAACGGAATAAAAAGAATAGCAAGAGTCTGCATGAAATCTCCTTTGTCTAAACAGGGAATTAATCGTATTTGTGGAGTTCATTTTCTTATGGTCAGTGCTTGTGGCACAGAACCGAAAAGATCTTCGTTTTCGGTTCGCGGTAGACCTTTTATTTCGAGAACAGATCAAACAGCCCTTTTTTCTCATAAGTCTCGCTTTTTATGTCCAAAAGCTGATAACCGGTGGCGTCGATAATACGATGAAGCTCTTCTTTGGAGGGGGTGGTTTCCATCAGGATCACCGTTTCCCCTTTTTTGTGGGAAGAGGACACCTTTTTTACTGCAAGTGCTTTGCGGATTGCGTCGTTTACGTGGCTCTCGCACATCCCGCACATCATGCCGTCGATTTTTAATGTGATTTTTTTCATATTAAAGCTCCTTTTATTATAATTTAAGCTGCAATATTATAAATCCGTCGCCGGATTTTCAGTTGTTCATAAAAAGTGGCTGTCTTTATTATATAGAATATAGATTGGCTTGTCAAAAAAGATGAGAAAACGAAACGGACCGCTTTTTTTAAAAGCGGTCCGCCTGTGATATAGGAAAACAGAATTGATCAGGATATTGGTTCGGCGCCCTTTTTGGTATTCGGCAGAAAACGCACCCGTGCAATCTGCCTGCCGTCCATCTGCTCTAACCGGCAGTCCCGCCCGAGCAGGTTAATTGTATCATGCTGCTGCTCTGTCGGAATATAGCCAAGCTGCTCCAGTACATATCCTGAAAGCGTATCGCAATTGCTGTCCGGCTCTTCAACATCAAGCTTTTCACACAGCTCGAACAGAGTCATTCCGCCTGAAACCAGTATGCTGCCGTCTGGCTGCGGTTCAAAATCCGGAAAGGTATGGTCGTTTTCATCCCGGATGTCGCCAACGATTTCTTCTGTCAAATCCTCAATTGTTACAATTCCCGAAAAACCGCCGTATTCATCAATCAGTACGGCGAGATGTGCGCGTTCCTTCTGCATTTCCTGCAAAAGCACATTCGCGGGCTTGCTGTCCGGAACAAAATAGGGTTCGCGCATCAATGCTTTTACGTCCGGCTGATCTCCTTTTATAATAGCGCGTGCCAGATCCTTAACGGAAAGTACGCCGACAATCCGGTCGATTTCACCTTCATAGACTGGAATGCGGGAAAATCCGCTTTGCAGGATCCGCTCTGCCGATTCTTCAAATGGACGCTTTGCATCCAAAGCCGCTACCTTGCGGCGGGGAACCATAACGTCGCGCGCCGTTTTATCGTCAAAGGTGAAGACGGAGTCGATCATCCGGCGGGAGTGATCGTCGAAGCGCGCAGCAATCAACTGTGCACGGATATCCTCCTCTGTGACGGCCTCTTCCGGCGCGTCCGGCTTCATTCCAAAAAGCCTCAGTTTGTAGAAACAGACAGAAGCCAGATAAACGGACGCAGCACTTTTGATACCATCAAAATCGGCCGCACTGAACGCATACTGGTCTCTTCGGCCTTTTGCAGCGCAATCCGTTTTGGCACCAGTTCGCCGAAAACCAATGTGATGTACGATAAAATCAGCGTTACCACAATGACGGCAACCGGCTGACTCCATGAGGCGGGAATGCCCCAATTGCTGAGCGCGCCGCTTAGCACCTGTGAAATACCGGTTGCAGCAGAGGCGCTCGAAAAGAAGCCTGCAAATGTAATGGCAACCTGTATTGTGGAGAGAAACGCGGTGGAATCATCAAAAAGCGTTTGTACACGCTTGGCGTTTGTATTGCCTTTTGCGGCAAGCGTTTGGATTTTCGACTTGTTGACGGAGACGACCGCCATTTCGGCGCTGGCAAAAAACGCATTTATGAGTGTCAGCGCCACCAGTAAAAGAAGCTGCAATGCGATTTGAAGCCCATCCGGGTCGGGATCCATAAAAAATACCTCCTGAAAAAAACAGCGGATGATACCGCCTGATTTGCGCTTAACTTACGCAACGATACTATAGCATACAAAAAGGCAGGGGTACAAGAGTGGACGATGAAATTTACAATTCGTTCAAACAGAGCTGTCCGGAAAAAAGTCTGCGCACTTGCTAAGAGGCGGAAAATCAGGTATACTGAATCATATGAAAATATAGCGGAAGCCGCGGTTTCTGCCGGATGGGAGATGTTTTTGTGGGAAATATGCTGGTGCGCAACGGCCGTTTGATCGATCCTTCGCAGAATATCGATCAAATAGCAGACATATTGATTGAAAATGGGAAAGTTGTAAAAATTGAAGAGAAAATCACAGACCATGTGGATCGCGTGCTGGAGGCGCGCGGACTTACCGTGGTTCCGGGCCTGGTAGATATGCACGTTCATCTGCGTGATCCGGGCTTTACGTATAAAGAGGATATCCACACTGGCTGCGGTGCGGCTGTGGCGGGCGGTGTTACCTCGCTTTTATGTATGCCGAATACAAATCCTGTGACCGACAGCGAAGAGGTGATCGGTTATATTCAAAAAACGGCTGCGCGCGTGCGCGCAAAAGTATATGTCTGCGGGGCGATTACACAGGGCATGAAGGGAGACGCGCTTGCAGATTTTGCTCTGTATGAACGCTTGGGTGTTACGGCTGTTTCGGATGACGGCCGTCCGGTTGAAAAGCCTGAGATCATGGAACAGGCGCTTATCGAGGCGAAGAAATACGGTTTGCTTGTCACCTCTCATTGCGAGGATCTTGCAATCATAAACGGCGGAATTATGAACAGGGGAAAGGTGAGCGAAGAGCTTGGCGTCCCGGGGATGGATCGCTTGAGCGAGGACAGCATTACGGAGCGCGAGATTCTGCTTGCGGAAAAAACGGGAACGCACGTGCATATCGCGCATGTGAGTACGAAAGGATCGGTAGAGCTTGTACGCAAAGCGAAAAAACGCGGGGTGCAGGTTACGGCGGAGACCTGTCCGCATTATTTCGCCTATACGGATGAAAAGCTCCGAACAAGAGACGCGGACTACCGGATGAATCCGCCGCTTCGTGAAAAGGAGGACGTGGAGGCGGTAATCGCCGGACTTTTAGACGGTACGATCGACTGTATTGTCACCGACCATGCGCCGCATGCCAAAAAGGAAAAACAGGATTTTTTAAAGGCGCCGAACGGAACGGTTGGGCTTGAGACGTCGCTGGCCGCCGGCATCCGCTTTTTGGTGGAGCCCGGTATTTTGCCGCTTAAAAAGCTGATTGAGCTGATGAGTACGGCTCCCGCCAGAATTCTCGGCATCCCTGCCGGAAGCTTAAAGCCCGGTATGCCAGCAGACATAGCTCTGATTGACACCAACCTGAAGTGGACGGTTTTGCCGGAGCGGTTAAACTCCAAGTCGAAAAATACGGTATTTAAATTTGAGCATATGCAGGGGCGCGTGCGCTATACTTTCGTAAATGGCGAAATTGTACATGTGATGCGCTGACGGCCAAAAGCCGAAGAACTGCGCAGCGCCGACTGTCTTAATAAAAAGGAGAATGACAAAATGGGAATGGACAGACTGATTGATAAGATTGTTGCTTATAAAAATCCGACGGTAGCGGGGCTTGATCCAAAGCTTTCCTATATTCCGCAGTATATTCGCGATGCGTTTTTCAACGAATTCGAGGATCCGTTCGAGGCGGCGGCGGAATGCCTGCTTACGTTTAACAAGGCGCTGATCGATGCGCTTTGCGATATTGTTCCGGCGGTCAAGCCGCAGGCGGCCTATTACGAAATGTACGGCTGGCAGGGCGTGCGCGCGCTGCACGAGACGATTTGCTACGCGAAGGAAAAAGGCATGCTCGTCATTACCGACGGCAAACGCAATGACATCGGCGCGACAATGGAGGCATATGCTGCCGCGCATTTGGGAGAGACCGTCATGGATACCGGCAAAAAAAGCGCGTTTGATGCGGATATGCTGACGGTAAACGGTTATCTGGGAACCGATGGCATTGCTCCGCTGCTCAATGTGTGCAAAGAACGTGATCGCGGTATCTTTGTTCTGGTAAAAACCTCAAATAAATCGAGCGGAGAACTACAGGATCAGAAAATCGGCGACAAGACCGTTTATGAAGTGATGGGCGGCATGTGTGAGAGCTGGGGCGCTGATTCGATCGGAAAATATGGGTACAGCGCAGTCGGCGCGGTTGTCGGCGCGACTTATCCGCAGCAGCTTACAGAGCTTCGTATAAAACTGCCGCACACGTTTTTCCTGGTTCCGGGATATGGCGCGCAGGGCGGCGGTGCGCAGGGGCTTGCAGGCGCGTTCGACGAAAAGGGTCTTGGCGCGGTTGTGAATTCCTCCCGTGCGATTATGTGCGCGTATCAAAAGGAGGGCTGCGACGAGCGCGATTTTGCCGGCGCCGCCAGAAGAGAAGCGCTCCGCATGCGGGAAGATATTACATCGGTATTGCATCGGTAACAGGCGAGTTGCTTATAAAAGCGCAGCTTTCTCATTAAGAAGCTGCGTCTGTGACAAAACGCAGCGAAAAAGGGGCGCGTCAACGGGAATTCCTTGTGCTGACGCGCCCGATTTTTATTGCGAGGCCGTAACTCTTTTCCCTTCTGTTCTGAAAAAAGTTTGCGGCTGCTGCAATCCATCACGAGTGCTTTTCATAAAAATAGGGAAAAAGAAAGGAGGAGCTCCATGCCTTTGACACTCATTGTTGTGGCCGTTATCATGCTGATTTGTGTGCTTTGTAACAAGATAACATTGAAAATCGGCATTCCGATGCTGTTTGCTTTCATTCTGCTCGGTATGCTGTTTGGCTCCGACGGGCTTTTCCGGATTCCGTTTGAAGATTTTCAGTTTGCCGAACAGATCTGTACAGTTGCGCTCATCTTTATTATGTTTTACGGCGGCTTTGGGACAAACTGGAACGCTGCAAGAAAGGTTGCGCCCTGCGCGCTTTTGCTTTCGTCTGTCGGCGTTATCCTGACAGCGGCGTTTACCGGATTGTTTTGTCACTATGTTTTGCGGTTTGAATGGCTTGAAAGCTTTCTGGTCGGTGCGGTTTTGGGTTCTACAGACGCCGCCTCCGTGTTCTCCACTCTCCGCCGCCTCAACCTAAAGTTCGGTACAGCCTCGCTTTTAGAGCTGGAAAGCGGCAGCAACGATCCGTGGGCATATATGCTGACTATTGTAATCCTTTGCGCCATGAGCGGCGATCTCTCCGCTGGAAATGCGCTTATCATACTCTTGCAGCAAATTGTATTCGGCGTCGGCTGCGGCGCGGGAATTGCGGCGATAGGAACATTTGCGCTGCGGCGTTTCCGGTTTGGAACCGAGGGCTTTGAGGCGATTTTTACGCTTGCGGTCGCGCTTTTGTCCTATGCCGTACCGGCGGCAATCGGGGGAAACGGCTACTTAAGCGTCTATATTGTCGGGATTGTATTGGGAAACCAGCAGATTGCCTTTAAAAAGGCTTTGGTACATTTCTTTGACGGCATAACCGGGCTGATGCAGATGTTGGTGTTCTTTCTTTTGGGACTGCTGGCATTCCCTTCGCAGATTCCGGGTATCCTGCTGCCTTCCGTACTGATTGCACTGTTTTTGGCATTGATCGCCCGCCCGGCTGCAACTGCACTGATTATGACGCCGTTTAAAGCGAAATGGCGGCAGCAGGCGGTTATCTCGTGGGCGGGTCTGCGCGGAGCAACGTCGATTGTTTTTGCCGTCATGGCGACAGTGAGCAGCGCTTATACCAAAAATGATCTGTTTCATATCGTTTTCTGCGTGGTGTTGCTTTCCATCGGGATTCAAGGCTCGCTGCTGCCGTGGATTTCCCGCAGGCTGGATATGCTGGACGACCGCGCAGACGTTATGCGCACCTTCTCGGATTATAACGCGGAAACAGAGGCGCAGTTTATCCGTCTGTCTGTGCAGAAAAACCATGCATGGGTGGGAAAGGCGCTGCGTGAGCTTCAAATGCCGCCCAACATGGCGGTGGCGTTGATTGAGCGGGAGAACCGGCAGATCGTGCCCGACGGCAAAACGGTGATTGAAGAAAAGGATATTTTGATACTCGGTGCGGTTGAGGCCGAAGGGCAGACTGCTGTTCCGCTTTGTGAGACAGCGGTTGGGCTTAAACATCCGTGGCGCGGAAAAACGCTGGCCGAAGCTGCGCCCGATTCCGGCGTATTCGTTGTAATGGCAAAGCGGCATGGACGGCTTTTGATCCCAAACGGCTCTCTGAGGATTCGCGCGGGAGATACATTGGTAACGGTAAAACGAGATCGAATTGCCTGTAAGGAGGAAGAAGAGAATGGAAGCGGCGGGGGAATGGAGCGTATTGATTGAACGGGCCCGCGCGGTACTGCATCCGCGGGAGATTTCGCCGTTTGTCGAAGCCGGCGGCGTTGCGGCGGCGATTCTTACAGAGGCCGGAAATGTTTACGTCGGCGTCTGCATTGATACGGCCTGTTCGCTTGGAATGTGTGCGGAGCGGAATGCTGCGGCAAACATGATAACAAACGGCGAGCATCGTATCAAAAAGCTTGTCTGCATCATGGGCGACGGAAAAGCCGGAATGCCCTGCGGCGCCTGCCGCGAGCTTTTGATGCAGCTTTCGCCTGAAAATGCGGAGCTGCAAATCCTTGCGGACTGCGAAACGGAGAAGGCAGTATCCCTGAAGGAGCTTGTTCCGGACTGGTGGGGAAAAAGCGTTTCTGCTGAGGCAGAGGCCGGCTCGATCATAATCTGATATTTATCTTGCTTTCTTCCCAAAAACATGGTATCCTAAAAAACGAGAAAGAGCGGCGGTTTCGGTAATTTGCCAAAGCCGCCGATATTCCTGCGAATAAAAGGGAGTAGCTTGCAGCAAAAGCTGTAACGCGGCGCGTCATCCCGGCAATATGCCCGCCCGCGTTTTCAATAGCGAGACTTTTGTTCCGCGTGATATGCGGGGCAGGAGTCTCTTTTTCGTTTATTTCAGTAAAAACGGAGGAATGAAAACATGGAGGCATTGTTCGGAAATGTTCTGAACATTCAGTGGCAGCAGGTTGTTATGTGGGCAATCGGCGGGCTGCTGATCTGGCTGGCAATCAAAAAGGATATGGAACCGACGCTGCTTTTGCCCATGGGCTTTGGCGCGATTCTTGTCAATCTCCCGCTGTCCGGCGCCGTTACACAGGTGTATGAGGGTGTGGAAGAGGTCGGCGTAATCGACCTCTTGTTCAACAACGGCATCGCCAACGAGCTGTTTCCGCTGCTGCTGTTTATCGGAATCGGCGCCATGATCGATTTCGGTCCGCTACTGACCAACCCGAAGCTGATGATTTTCGGCGCGGCCGCGCAGTTCGGCATTTTTGTCACGATCAGTCTGGCGGCGCTGTGCGGCTTTGATTTAAAGGACGCAGCGTCTATCGGCATCATCGGCGCGGCGGACGGTCCGACCTCTATTTTTGTCGCAAACTACTTTAACTCAAATTATTTAGGTCCGATTATTGTTGCGGCATATTCGTATATGGCACTTGTTCCCATTGTACAGCCGCCGGTTATCAAGCTGCTGACCACCAAGAAGGAGCGCCGCATCCGTATGCCGTATCAGCAGAAAGCGGTCTCTAAGACAACGCGCATTCTGTTCCCGATTATCATCACGGTGATTACCGGTATTGTTTCGCCGCGTTCGGTTGCACTGATCGGTTTTCTGATGTTCGGCAATCTTTTGCGCGAGTGCGGCGTCCTGAACGCGCTTTCCGAAACGGCGCAGAAGGTGCTTGCAAACCTCGTTACGCTGTTTTTGGGTCTCACCATTGCGACCAAAATGCAGGCGGATGCGTTTTTGAATCCGCAGACGCTGATGATTATCGGATTGGGACTGTTTGCTTTCGTTTTTGATACTGCGGGCGGCGTGCTGTTTGCCAAGTTTTTAAACCTGTTTTTAAAGAAAAAGGTCAATCCGATGATTGGCGCGGCCGGTATTTCTGCATTCCCGATGTCGGCGCGCGTCGTGCATAAAATGGGCCTTGCGGAAGATCCGCAGAACTTCCTTCTGATGCATTCGACTGGTGTAAACGTATCCGGCCAGATCGCTTCGGTTATTGCAGGCGGCCTGATACTCAATCTGATCGGTTAAGGAGGGATAAGCATGAACGTAGAACTGTTTTTACAAACGCTTCCTATCATGGGGATGGGAATGCTCGGTATTTTCGCTGTCATTCTTGTCATCATCCTGGTCGTTGCCGCGCTGAACAAGCTTACCGCGCCGAAGGAGAAAAAGTGATATGAGTAAAGCAAAGCATATTTTAATTTTGCATTGCGACCAGCTTCGGGCTGACTGTCTTGGCTATGCCGGAAATCCGGATGTTCACACGCCGCATATTGATACGCTGGCAAAGGAAGGCACTGTTTATCCGGAGCACTATACGGTTTATCCGATCTGCACGCCGTCTCGCTATTCGTTGTGGAGCGGTATGTACGTTCACCAGCATGGCGCGTGGACAAATCGCGCCACGCTTCCGGCGGGCTATCAGACTTTTCCGCAGATTTTAAGAGAAAATGGCTATGATACAGCGGCGGTCGGAAAAATGCATTTTACGCCGACATATCATGACGTCGGTTTTCGCCGCATGCGCCTCGCCGAGCAAAACGGGGTTGGCCGCTATGAGGATGATTATCACTATGAGCTTATGCAAAACGGCAGGATCGATCGGGTTGACTTGCATAACCAGTCCGA
Organism: uncultured Oscillospiraceae bacterium; assembly: GCA_900543295.1. Taxonomy (GTDB): domain Bacteria; phylum Bacillota; class Clostridia; order Oscillospirales; family Ruminococcaceae; genus Paludihabitans. The sequence continues at coordinate 10,056 of UQQY01000006.1, forward strand.
TGAATTCCGTGAAATTCCGACTGATTTGGAGCACGATATGTTTCAATGCGCAGAATCCGATTTATCAGAGGATATGCATTCGACTGCATGGATTACACAGGGCGCGCTGCGTGAAATCGAATCATGGAGGGAAGAGGATTCCCATTTATTGATGGTTGGATATATAAAACCGCATCATCCCTTTGACCCGCCGTATCCCTACAGCGAAATGTACGATCCGGAGAGTTTGACTCTGCCGGCCGGATATACAGCGCATCCGCTTGATTGCGATACGGCGACAAACGGCGGAATTGTGGATTATAATCAGATGAGCGAGATACAGCTCCGCCGTATTATGGCATACTACTATGGGGCAATTACGCAGATTGATGATGGAATAGGCGAAATTGTTGATTTGCTCAAGAAAAAAGGCGTGTACGACGATACGATGATCCTTTTTACAAGCGATCATGGGGAATACCTTGGCTATCATCATATGCTGTTAAAGTGTAATCATCTATATGACCCTCTTGCGAAAATTCCGCTCATCATCAAATATGCGGGGCAGAAAGAGGGGAGAACGGACGACCGTCTGTCTGAAAACATCGATATTTCCGCCACTGTTTTATCGTGCACCGGTTTGGATGCGCCGGACTCCATGCAGGGAAAAGATCTGTGTTCGAAGGAACAGCGAACCTTTGTTTTTTCCGAAGGACAGTACGGTGTTGATAAAAACCCCTGCCTTGGATATATGATCCGCGATCGGCGGTATAAATTACTGATACGCGGCTCGCTTGAGGATGGAATGTTATTCGACCTTCAAAAAGATCCCTTTGAGCTGCATAATGTATTTTTTGACCCGACGTATGCAGAAATTTTAGTTTTGATGAAAGCGCGTCTAATCGACCGGATGCTGTTTTCTGCTGCGGGGAAAAATCATCAGGATCTCTCAGCGCCGCAGACTGAGAATGCGGAAAAAACCAGGCGGCGCGCAAAAGAGGTAAAAAGTTTTATCCGCCGTCAATGGTAGAGCGGTTTGGCCTTATCCGCATCATTTTCTTTTTGTATAAACGGCCTCGATTTCGCTGTTTATCCGCTCGCGCAGCAGGAGAAGAAAAGCGCTGTCATGCGGATATTGCCGGAAGGAGATGTCCATTCCGGCGGTTTCACGTATGATTTCGATTACGCGGGCTTTTCCAGCTTGATCCGAAAGAAGCTGCATGGCGCGCAGATCTTGTAAAGCATGCGTAAATACGACCATATGAATCGTCTCCCAGGCGGTTCTGTCCGGCGCGGGGTAGACGCTGAATGCATCACCGGAGGGGACGAAGTATTCGCCGTCGGTACACAAATACGGATTGACGGGCGATTGAGAATACTGGTTATTGTAAAAGTTAAAGCCCCAGTGAAGAAATCCCGCAATATTGTGCCAAAAGAGCTGTACGCCGATGATGCGGTTTCGTGCGGAGGGCATGGAAAGGAAGCGGTTGGAAACCTCATTGTACTGACTGCAGCAATAATAGGCCCACAGATTGGGAACCTTATGCTCTAAAAAAGGTTCAATATGATTCGTTGCACAGACCGGATGCTCCACTGCGCCGCTTTCATAAAAAGCATAGTGGGACAGCGCGTCTATCATGGTACATCCGGATAATGCGCGGCTAACGGTCTGTTTTGCCTTTAAATAGGAATCAAGCTGTCCCTCTCCCGGCTCGTCCGAAATATGAAAAACACAATGATTTTCAATGCCGAGTTGGCGAAGATGCTCGCGCAGCTTCGGGAGAAACGCCTGTAAAAAGCGGTTGTACGCTTCGCTGTGAGCGTCAGTCTCCCATCCGAATATGCGGACGAAAGCACCGTCCTTTTCCGCCATAATTTTTGGCGCATGGTATGCGCCCCATTGTGTAAACAGATGGGACATTTCAAAATATTCGATACCGCAGCGGCGGCAGAGCTCCACCCAGCGGTCGAGCTTTGCGAAATCAAAGCAATACGCGTCTCCGTCTGTCCTGATGCCGACAAGCTGCGTGGTAGTGCGTTCACCGCCGACAGCAGTATCAAGCGGAGGTGTAAAAATCGGGGTAAGAATCATGTTGACGCCGTTCGCCGCAGCAGTTTTTAAAAAGCTTTCGATGATTTCCCAGTGCTCCTCGGAAAACGGCGCGACGTGATAGTAATCCGCCAGGCAATCGCAGTGAAACCATTGCGTGTAGATCAGCTTTTGCTTTGGCAGGCGGCATGGGATCAGGCGAAGCATGAAAACAGAGCGTCCAACCTCTTCACCGGTTTCTGAAAAAAAGCGGATTTGGATCTCATGCAGTCCCTCGCTGGCTGTATCATCGGGAAAAACGTCTACCCAAACGCTTGAAAGCCGTCCGGATACGAGATAAATGCGGTCCTCTTGCGAAATCGGACGCAGCAAATCCGGATAAAGTCCCGGCTCGGTCCGCAGATAATTCTCATCCTGCTCCGGATATGCCGGCATCATAGAAGGAACGTGATCCACTCTGGCGATGCGGATCTGATCCTGTAAATCGCTTTCGAGCTTGTAATGCACAACCTGCTTTCCTCCCATGGGCATTTCATCCAATAAGAGAGCGATCTGATAGGAAAACCGTTCGTCGGTTAATGCTGTTGCATTCGTATAAACGATCTTTTCATCAAGGGAATCATCAAAAAAGCATTTTTCAAGCGCGGAGATGGTTCGAATTTTTACTGTAGACATCGCAAAGCCTCCTTGTTTTATAAAAAGAAAAAGCCCGAACGCACACAGCGTCCGGGCTTTATTTGGTAGAGACAAGTGGGCTCGAACCACCGACCTCACGGATGTGAACCGTGCGCTCTAACCAGCTGAGCTATGCCTCCGAACAGGACTCTATTATACCGGATTATTCGGAAAAATGCAATAGCTTTTTGCAGGAGAGCGAAACTTTTTTCACTCAGTCGCGATCCATCAGCGTCACATTGAAATAGGCGTAATCGGTGCGTCCCTCTTTTACAGCCGCAATTGCGCTGCGGGGATGCTGATTCAAGCGACCGGTGCAGAGATAGGGAATATCATAGCCCCACTGCACGCCGGAGGATCTCAAGTCCAGCATATAGTCTTCAATAAATTTAAGAATCGGGGTGAGGTGATAGCGCGGATTTTTTAAGAATCCGATCAGAAGCTCAGACGAGCAGTTGCCCGCGCCGCGGCCGATGCCGTTGATGGTTGCGTCAAGCATGGAAGCGCCGAGCGAGAGCGCCTCGATGGTATTGGCAAAAGCGAGCTGCTGATTATTGTGGGTATGAATTCCTACTTCTTTTCCGTATTTTTCACCAAAAGCAAGATATTTTTTGACAAGCTCTGCAATCTGTTCCGGATAAAGCGAGCCGTAGCTGTCAACCAGATAAATCGCCTTCAGTGGGGAATCCGCAAGCAGCGAAAGCGCCTCGTCCAAATCCTCTGTTTTGGCGGTGGAAATGGCCATAATATTGATCGTGGTCTCGTAGCCCTGTTTATGGCAGTAGTCAATCATTTCCATCGCCTTTGGAATGGTGTGAAGATAGGTTGCAATCCGCACCATATCGATCGGACTTTCCGATTTCGGAATGATGTCGCGCTCATAATTGCAGCGTCCAACATCCGCCATAACGGAAATTTTCATTCCCGTGTTGTTGTCGCCGACTACGGCGCGGATGTCGTCGTCCCTGCAAAACTTCCATTTTCCGAATTCATCTTCATGAAACAAATCGGGATCCGCCTTATATCCAAATTCCATATAGTCAACGCCGGCTTTGACGTTTGTCTGATACAGCGCTTTAACGAACGAATCGGAAAAATCAAAATCGTTGCATAAGCCGCCGTCGCGCAGGGTAGCGTCTAACACCTTGATATCCGGACGATACGTCATCAGCCTTCCTTTTTTCTCCATGATAAAAACCTCCCTTTCCGAAATACGGTCTGTGCACACGATTTTAGCACATAAAATCGCTAAAGTCAACCCCTGATCCGTCTTTTGTGCAAACGTTCATAAAATGGTGAAGATAAATGCGGGGAAACTGTGATAAAATGAAAGAAAAAGGCGGTGACGGATTGATGGAGAAAACGGCGTTGGTATTAGGCGGAGGCGGCGCGCGCGGCGCATATGAGGTCGGCGTCTGGCAGGCGCTGTGCGAGCTGGATGTGCCGGTTGATATTGTAACGGGAACATCGGTCGGCGCGCTGAATGCTGCTGTAATCGCGGCAGGCAGCTTTGAAAGCGTTTCGGCCTTGTGGCGAAATCTGCGCACCGATATGGTATTTCGCATTGATGTAGACGATACGCTTCCTGCAAAACAGAAAGTTTCCGCCATGATTAAAGAAGTTTTGCGGCGGTATCCTACGCAGGGGGCGATGGATGCCGCTCCATTAAAGCGGCTGCTTGTCCGCTATTGTGAAGAGCAGGCGGTGCGCGACAGTACGATTCGCTGCGGCATCGTCTGTGTGGATGTTTCATCGGGAAAGCCGTTTGAGCGATTCTGCGACGAAATTCCGGAAGGGAAGCTGCACGATTATCTGCTTGCCTCTTCGGCGGTGTTTCCGGCAGTCAAAATGCGGAAAGTAGAGGGGAAGCTTTTGGCGGACGGCGGATATTGGGACAATATACCGGTGGGACTGGCGATACGCGGCGGTGCAGAACGCATTATTGCGGTGGATCTGGACAGCGCATTCAGCCGCAGGCCAACGATCGCACAGGCCAAGGAGTTGAAGCTGATTCGTTCCTATTGGAATTTAGGGCCGATGCTTGTCTTTGATAAGGAGCAGATCGGAAGAAATATCCGGCTCGGCTATCTTGATACGATGAAGCTGTTCTCGGTCTGTGAAGGAAAAGCCTACGCTTTCATAAAGGGCGGCTTTGCTCATCTTGCCAAACGGAATACTGTGCGTCTAAAGGCGCTTAATAAAGCGTGCGGACTAACCTTTCGTCCGCATCCCACACAGAAAGAGGCGCTTTTCCTTGCACGGATACAAGGGTATCTGTCAAAAAAATATCGCGCTCCGCACAGTCTGCGCTATGTGGATTTTCTGCGCTCCTGCGCGGAAAGCGCGGGCGAGATCTTCGGGCTGTCGCCTGAGAAAATCTATTCGCCGGATCGGTTCCGTGTTCGTGTGCGCGAAGAAGTGGAGGCAACTGCTTTACCGGATGAGATGAAAATCAGCGGGCTTTCTGTGCCGGCCATCCGCTCTGCGGCAAAGCTTCTGGATTTAAAGGTGCGGACGGTTTATCTTGGAAAGATCCTGTCGCGCGCCGCAATGGAAGAAAAACCGTTTGACCTTTTGGGACTCTCTCTCGTTATGCCGGAGGAAACGCTCGCCGCATATTATCTTGCGTTTTCAGCGTAGTGTCTCTCCATACCACATGTGTTTTTTCATGTCCACGCGGCCGTCCTCCAAAAAAGTCACGCCCTCTCCTTCAAGCAGGATGCGTTGCTGGTTGTCTCCGCCAAAGGCGAATGCAGGGCTTAAACCGCCGAAGCGGTTGACTACGCGATGGCATGGAATGACGCCCGGCTCCGGATTGACGTGCAGGGCGTATCCCACTACGCGGGACATCCGCGGATTGCCGATCAAAAGCGCGATCTGTCCATAGGTTGTGACAAAGCCGCACGGGATTTGGCGTACAATATCGTAAATGCGGGTAAAGGTATTTTGCTGTTTCATTCCATTTTCTCCTTTTGTGCTTTGCCGCGTATTGAGGAAAAACGACCTCTTTCTTTCATGGTATCATAAATGATGCTTGAAGTACAGCACATATTCTTCTATAATGTGGGTACAGAAAATTGATCTGCCGCTCATTGCAGCGTATTTTACGGAAAATGGAGGTCTTGTTTATGTTTGATCGGGAACAATATCAAAAACGGGTGGCGTGGTATCAGCACGACCGCTTCGGCATGTTTATTCACTGGGGATTATATGCGATTCCTGCACGGGGCGAATGGGTTCGGAATGCAGAGGAGCTGTCTGTCGAGGACTACCAGCCCTTTTTCGATGAGTTTAATCCTGTAGACTACGATCCGCGCAAATGGGCGAAGCTTGCAAAAGAGGCGGGGATGAGATATGCTGTGCTGACAGCAAAGCATCATGACGGTTTCTGTCTTTTTGATTCCAAGCTTACCGATTATAAAAGCACCAATACGAAAGCGGGCCGCGACCTTGTTAGAGAGTATTTGGAAGCATTTCGGGCGGAAGGACTGAAGGTTGGTCTGTATTATTCTCTGCTTGATTGGCATCATCCGGATTATCCGCACTATGGCGATCTGCATCATCCGATGCGCAATCATCCCGAGTGCGGAAATGAAAACCGGGATTTTAACCGCTATCTTGATTATATGCACGGTCAGGTGCGTGAGCTTTGCGAAAATTACGGAAAAATCGATATAATGTGGTTTGATTTTTCTTATGGTGAAATGACCGGTGAGAAGTGGAAAGCGGCTGAGCTCGTAAATATGGTGCGTTCTTTGCAGCCCGACATCATTTTGGATAACCGGCTGGAGGTCAGCGGAGAGGGCTTTGGTTCGCTTGCGACCGACGCTCCGACCGTATACAGCGGCGATTTTGTAAGTCCGGAGCAGATTATCCCGCCGAACGGCCTTGTGGATGAAAAGGGCCGTCCGCTTGTGTGGGAGGCCTGCATTACCATGAATAATAACTGGGGCTATGCTGCAAAGGATCGGAACTTTAAGCCGGCCTCTACCATAATCAAAAAGCTGGTTGAATGCGTGAGCAAGGGCGGCAATATGCTGTTAAATGTTGGACCGGACGCGCGCGGGAATATTCCGGAGGAGAGCGTTGAGATCCTTAAAGAAATTGGCGCGTGGATGAGGAAAAACGGCGAAAGCATCATAGGATGCGGCATGAGCGGCCTGCCTAAGCCGGAAAACGGCCGTATCACCAAAAAAGGGAATACGCTCTATTATCACATTATGGAGCCTGCAATCGGCAGTATTCCGCTTTACGGGGTTTCGCATAACGAGGTTAGGGCGCTTCGCCTGCTTGCAGACGGGAGCGAGCTGAAGCCGGCGCAGTCATGGATGGTTTCAAACTATCCGGATATTGTTTTCGTCGATGTGAGCGCGTCGCCGGAGCTGCCCGACGCTGTGGATACGGTCGTCAGGATCGAATGCAGATAAAAGGGAAAAAACGCCTGCAAAGACGCGCGCTTTTGATGCGGATACTATATGAACTGGGAGGAGAGGTTCTGACATTTCCGCGCATGCAGCAGGAAAAGCGGTATATTCAGCACGGAAAGATCAGTTGTTTCACCCATTCGTTTGCAGTCGCATATGTGAGCGTGTGGATTGCGGCGCGGCTGCATATCCGCGTGCATATGAAAAGCCTTGTGCGCGGCGCGCTTCTGCACGACTATTTTCTTTACGACTGGCATGATCCGGATCCGTCGCACCGGCTTCACGGCTTTCATCATGCGCGGCGCGCTCTCGAAAATGCCTCGCAGGATTTTGCGCTGACGCCGATTGAGCAGGATATTATCGTAAAGCATATGTTTCCGCTTACTCTGTGGCCGCCGAAGTATCGTGAAGCGGTGATCGTGACGTGTGCAGACAAGTTTTGCGCTGCATGCGAAGTATTTTCCTTTGTATCGTGGATTTTGTGCCTTTCCGCGGATGCTTTCGGCGAAAACGATTAACAGCGCTTTATACGAAATACATTCTGCTTGGCGGCATCCGGCGCTTCTGGAATCAGGAAGAGCGGGCTGACAGGCAGCAGATAGATTTTCCAGTTGAAGTTTGGCCACTGGTAGCGTATACTGAAAAGAAAACGGAAAATGGTGAAAACCAATGAACAAACGACATGAGCTGATACAAGCGCTTGAACGGGAGCGGACGCTTCCCGACAGGGAGCTGACTGTCCTGCTCGAGAGCAATGAGGCTGACGAACTGCTCTTTGAAACGGCTGACCGTATCCGCCGGAATATATACGGCGACGCGGTATATATCCGGGGATTGATTGAATTCACAAATTACTGTAAAAATAACTGTTACTACTGCGGCATCCGGCGCGGGAACAATCATGCAACCCGCTATCGTCTGAGCAGAGAGGAAATCCTCTCCTGCTGCGAAGAGGGTTATCGCCTTGGTTTCCGTACTTTTGTGCTGCAAGGCGGCGAGGATCCCTATTATACGGATGAGCGGGTCTGTGAAATTGTTTCGGAAATCCGCAGACGTTTCCCAGACTGTGCGATTACATTATCAATCGGCGAAAAATCAAAAGAGAGCTATCAGGCTTACTATGATGCCGGCGCAAACCGCTACCTTCTGCGGCATGAAACGGCTGATCCTGTGCATTATGGAAAGCTCCATCCGCCGGAGCTGAACGCCGCCAACCGGAAACAATGCCTTTTTGATTTAAAGGAGATCGGGTATCAGGTCGGTTCCGGCTTTATGGTGGGTTCGCCGTATCAGACGACGGAAAATCTGATCGCCGATCTGCGCTTTTTGCAGGAGCTGAAACCTGATATGATCGGCATCGGTCCATATATCACACATATGGAAACGCCGTTTGCTGCGTTTCCAAGCGGCAGCTTTGAACTGACGCTTAGGCTGGTGGCGGTGCTGCGGCTGATGTTCCCCTATGCGCTGATCCCCGCGACTACCGCGTTGGGAACCATCCATCCGCAGGGGCGCGAACGCGGCTTGCAGGCGGGAGCAAACGTCGTGATGCCGAATCTTTCGCCCGTAGGCGTGCGCAAGCTGTACGACCTTTACGAGAACAAAATCTGTACCGGAGAAGAAGCGGCACAGTGCCGCGGCTGTTTAGAGAGGCGGGTGGGGTCCGCCGGCTATCGGATTGTTACGGACATCGGCAATGCTAAAACAGGAGAGGATCGCGGCGTGCTTTTCCTGACAGAAGAATAAGCCGGTGGAATCCAAACGGCCAATGCTTCTGAATGTCGTGCGTTTTGATTGATGTGTTGGAAAAAGGCTTCATGTCTGGTTTCAAACCGGACATGAAGCCTTTTTTTAAAAAGAAGATTGAAAGCGTTCGGGAAAGAAGTTTATCCGTCATTGCGCCTTTTGGCATGGATGGCTGAAAAAACAATTCTCCCGCCGCACATACAAAGAAAGGTCGCCGCATTCCAAACGAGAACAGGCCAAAAGATCTCTGATGGGACGATCGATAGAACGAAAAGATAGACAACTGTCAGTATACAGCCTAACATCAAATTCGGAAATCTCAGTTTTGGATAACATTGCGCGATGCTCGCCATATCGCTTACCAAATAGATGTTTCCAACGAACAGATAGCTTACGATTTCAACCAGATGCAGCGTTAGAAACAGCCATATCGAGAAAAGCAGATATATGTTTTCGATTTTGATGAAGCACAGAACCGCTATACTGACCATACTCCAGAAAGCATTGGAGAGAACGCCGCCGTATGCAATAATCGTATTCTGCTTTTTCGTAATTTTATATAATTGATCCGTCTCCAGAGGAGCTGGTGTTGAAAAGAAAATATAGGGCTTTACCGTTACATGAAGCCAGTTTTTCTTACATCCATAATGTGCATAAAAGACGGAATGTCCGATTTCATGCAGCCAGACAACCGAATAAAGCATCATATATCCGATGCAAGCGTATAAAATCCATTTCAATGAGGCGCAGCTCCTTACTCTGTAATCCTTTGTATCGCTTTTCGGTCAGGGCCTTCTCTGTACGGCGAGATAACGGCCCGTTTCGATTATCGTATGATTCGGCGCGCAGCGGTCGGTCAGTTGGTATCCTGCGGGCAGCTTTAACTCCGCATACATGCCGTCCGGCACGCGAATATCGAGTGCGACGCCCTCCGGCGTTTTTTCCCAGCGGATTAGTACCTCGCCGCAGACGCTTTCATGCCGCCCTTCTGCGTAGGAGAGCGAAGCAGGGAACGACGGAGCAAGCAGCACGGTATCCGCGCCCCGTTTATTCGGATTGATGCGGATTCCCGCGATGTCTTTCAGGAAAAATCCGCTGATAAACGCCCAGCAGTGATGATTGAGCGAAAGCGTTCTTCCGCCCTCCGGCGTGAATTCCTCCCACAGCGTGGTGGCTCCCTTACTAAGCCAGTTGCCGAATGAGGGGTAATCCGGCCGTGTTATCATTTGCAGCGCCAGATCGGCCTCTCCATATTCGGCAAGCACGTGAAACAGTGCGCGGCCGCCGAGCATGCCGGTATAGATGCGGCCGCCCTCCTTTTGTATTGCGTCGAGCAGCAGCGTGAAAGCCGCCTTTTTCTCTTCGCGGTCGAGAACGTCGTAGAATATTGCCATGGCCTGCGGCGTCTGTCCGCCGCCGCATACCCGGCATTCCGGAAAGCTGATAAGCTCCCGGCGGACAGCCTCGCGCATTTCACGAAACAGGCAGTCCGCATAGCAGGCTTCCGCTTTCATGTCAATTTCGCGAAACAGGAAAGCTGCCTTCCTGGCAATGTCCATCGTATATACGCTGTCGGTAAATTCAAGAGGAGTAGAATACTCGTGCGCTTCACGATAGGGCTGGAGCCAGTCGCCCAATCCGCAGGACACCAGTCCATTTTCCATGCGCTTGGAGCGAATATAGACGAGATACCGCATAAAGGCGGATGCGTTCTCCCGCAGAATCGTTTTGCCGCCGCGATAGAGATAAGTATAGTAGGGGAGTGTGAACAGCGCGCTGTCCCATGCCGGACCATTTCCCCAGGTATAGCCCCACGTGCCGGTGGGAACAATGCCGGGAAGCCGGCCATTTTCCGCCTGCGCCTTGCGGATATTGCGCAGCCATTCCGCATAGCTTTTTTCCGGTTCAAAATTTAACAGCGTCTGTTCCGCCGAGAGCGAAGCGTCGCCTGTCCAGCCGTTTTTTTCGCGGTGCGGACAATCCGTCGGAAAATAATAAAAGTTGCTGAGCGTGGAGCGGCGGGCATATTCCTGCAATTGGTTGAGTCTTTCATCCGAGCAGGCAAACGCGCCGCGGGAGCCTATATCGGAATGTGCCGGCAGCATAGTCAAAAGAGAGGGCTTGGCCTGTTCTGCGGTAATGCCGACAACGCGGATATAGCGGTATCCAAAGTAAGAAAAATGCGGAATATAGTGTTCCTCGCCCTTTCCGGAAAGGATATACCGTACCTTTTGCACGCGAAGCTCCTCGCGGAATATATGGTTTTCCGTCAGCATCCTGCCGCTTTCAACGGTTTCGCCAAAGGAGAGCTCGATTTTTTGTCCCGATTTACCGCAGATACAAAGCTCGAAAAAGCCGGCGTTGTTTTCACCGAAGTCATAGCGCCAGCCGTCTCCCTCCGGCTCAACCGCCACTGGGAGAACACGGCGTTCCACCCGAATTGGCTGCGCCGCAGTCATACGCTTTTCACCGCGCGGCGGCGTTACGAAGAAAGCGTGTTCCCACGATCCGTCGTGAAAATCGGGCTGCGCCCAGTTTTTTTCATAAAGCCGGGCGTCATAATCCTCGCCTGCGCGCAGATCGTCGAACAGAATCGGCGAGGGTGCGGTCCTAAAACGCTCATCTGCCTCAAAGGAGACGGTTTCTCCGTCCTCATATTCCATTGTAACCCGCATGGACAGCATAGGCGCAGCGCGCCACGGTGCCAAATGAAAGTCCCATACGGCGCCGCCCGGATTATTCAAAAAGCCGTTGCCAAGAATGACGCCGAGCGCATTTTTCCCCGGATGCAGAAAAGAAGTCAGATCATAGCGGTCGTAATAAAGGATATGATCCGGATTTGAAATATAAGGGGCTAAAAAGCCCTTGGTCACTTGTTCTCCGTTTACATAGAGCTCGTAGAAGCCGAGTCCGCAGATCAGCGCTTCCGCCCTGCGTACAGGTTTTGAAGCGGAGAAGCACCTGCGCAGCATGGGCGCCGCAACCGGTCGTTCAAGCGTCGTATACGAATGAGACGCACTGATAAATCGCTGTGGAAACATAATGTCAAACCACCTTTCGGGGCGCAGCCCTCTTTTGCGGCCAGTATAGCATAAGCCATAAAAAAAGTAAACGATAAAACCGTCAAAAAAACAAATCTTTTTATATGGTGTGCCCAGACACGATGAATTGAATAAGTCGATATGGAAAATAGCTGTCCCTTTATACTCAAGAAACGTTATGTTTTTCTTATAAAAGCTATTGTTCTTGGTCTTGTTTTGTTACGAATTTATGTTGTATACTTATAAAACAGAGATGCGACTCATGCATGCTTTTGTTCAATCTAACGCGGCTCATCTTCTGCTGAAAGAATTCAGATGAAGCAAGGTGTATTTTGAACAGGCGGCATGTCGCATAGTATAAAGAAGGGAGCAAAAATGATGAAGACAAACAGAGCAAAACGCATAGGCGCAGCTTTACTGGCGTTTGCCATTGCGGCATCCACCTATGTGGGGACATCTCTGTCGGTCTTTGCAGCGGACTCTTGGCCGAACGATACCGCTTCGGCCGAACCGACGTTTGCGGGCTATCGAGTGAAAGACGTGAAGAACTGGAGCCCGGAAACTGATCCGGACGCAGAACTGATGCGTGCACAGGTTCCGCTGCAAAACCGCAATGAGGCGTTTAAGGCGACACAGGCAAAGACGTATCTGAATTCAGATGCGCAGGTCATGCTGATGCAGGGCGATTACGGCAACAGCTTTTTCGGCAGCACCATGTATACCAACGAGTTCAGCGAACATGTGCTGAATTTCTGGCAGTATGCGGATTACTACTCTCCGTGGCACGGTGCAGCAACAGCCTATACACCGCAATCACTGTACAAACCGGTTACCAGCGATTGGCGCGCAAGGGGATTTGAATTTGGTATCGTCAATATTCCGAATCCGGCCTACACCAATGCGGCGCATAAAAACGGCGTCATGTCCATTGCATGCATTTACTTTGATCCGGCGTTCCGTCCGGGCCAGACATGCGCGGATATGATCGAAAAGGATGGCGAGGGGAACTTCCCGGTTGCAGATCAGCTGATCGCAATGGCCGAGTATTACGGCTACGACGGCTATTTCTTAAATCAGGAGGAAAGCCTGTATGAGGATTTTAAGCCCTTTATGGCCTACCTCACCGCGCATGGACTGTGGACGCAGTGGTACGATACAAATACTGTGTTTAACGCCTCGAAAGCGGCATGGCTTAAGGACAGTACCTATGGTCAGATTCACAATTCCGTATTTGTAAACTACGGTTCTTACAGCGGCATTGATACGCAGCTTTCCTATGCGCAATCAATCGGCGCGGATCCGTTTAAAGAAATCTTCTACGGATTGGAATGCAACCAGAACAAATTCAGCGGCGGACACTACAGTGCAAGCGGCATCACGGGGTTGTATGATGAAACAGACAATCCGCGCGCAAGCGTTGCACTGTTTACGCCGAGCGACTGGTATCAGCGGGGTGTTGACGAGCTGTCGATCAGCAGCGGCAGCAGCAAACCGTTGATGCAGCAGAACGAGTATCAGTGGATGGTCGCAGAGCGTGAGAGAATGTTCTTCTCCGGCGTACACTGCGATCCGACGGATACCGGTAAAAAGGCCGGCTATTCCCGCACAGACGTCGGCGTATCGAACGCCTCCGGCTGGGTCGGCGTGGCGGATTTTATCGCAGAGCGCTCCGTTATCAATGGTACGGCGTTTTACACGAATTTTAACACGGGTCACGGTGTGCAGTATTTCAAAAACGGCACAGTTAGCAAAGACGAGGAATGGACAAACATCAACATTCAGGACATTCTTCCGACTTGGCAGTGGTGGATCACCTCTACGGATGACACCAAACTGACGGCTGATTTCGATTACGGAACAAAATATGTTTGCAACGATACTTCCGGAAATGCTAGAACACTTCCGTATACACAGGTCGGTGCATATGACGGGGGCAGTTCGCTTGTATTGTACGGTAAACTTTCCGGTTCTGATACGATGCACCTTTACAAAACAGACCTTGATGTCAACGAAAACTCCAAAGCGTACTTGACCTTTAAGAAAACATCCTCTGACAATGCATCGATGAAGCTCGGCCTGATCTTTAAAGATGCGCCGGAGGTTACGGAAAAGATCGCCCTTGAAAACAGCACGGCTGCCGGCGACTGGACCACAAGCGCAATCGACCTCTCCGCATATGCCGGCAGAGCGGTTGCGGCCATCACGCTCGAATTTGAGGGTGAGGCGGAAAACTATCAGATGAATATCGGCGGTCTGAAGATTTCCGACAGCACCTACAAACCGGCAACACCAACCGGTCTTGCTGTTGATTACGCATATGCGGACGGTCAGATGATCGTCAAATGGAATATCGCGGATTACGACACGGTTAAACAGTACAACCTGTACGGCGTTATGTCCGACGGCAGCCGTGTTTATCTCGGCGGCACCTATGACGACATTCTCTATGTCAAATCCATGTTTGACGAGGACCAGTCGGTCAGATTGGAACTCTGTGCGGTCGGCAAGGACGGCACGGAGAGCGATCCGGCGACACTCACCTATACTTATAACGACAAAGTGAGCAACGTAAGAGTGGAAGAGGCTCAGACTGCCAGCGGACTGCTTGTTCGCGCATCCACTCCCGGCAAGCTGAACGTTTCCTTTGACGCACCGGAAACAGGCGCGCCGGACAGCTATGAATTTGAAGTGATGCTGCGTAACGTAGCGTCCGCCGATCCAACCAACAAGGTTTATACCCATACGGTTGACGGTTCTGCGACAAGCGCAGATGTTCCGCTTCCGATCAGCGAAGGCCGAGAGTACGATTTGAAGATTTACGCGGTGAAAAACGGCGTAAGAGGCGATGCAATCTGTTATCGCGGCTGGTCGAACGACAACTACTCCGAGCCGATTGCAGAAAGGGACATCCGCATCAGCGGCAGCACCGTCCGTCTGGTTGATCCGGATTCTGTGGACTGGTACAAGATGACGGCGACATTTGACGGGACTCAGGTCGCAAGCTTTAAACGCGGCGCATCCAGAGGCAGCAGGATGACGTTCTCTTTGTCAAAGACAACCGGCCTTTTAAGCGTAGTTGTGGAAGATTATGCCGGCAATAAATCGGCGCCGACCGTACTGCAACTCGAAAACGGCGTTCCAGTTAATCCGACCGATCTGATTACGCAAGAGCATTTCCCGGACCCGGCGCTTTTGAACGCGGTGCGCACACAGGTCGGAGCAACGTTGTCTGCTCTGCCGGAATTCACCGGTACGCTTGACCTTACCGGCACATCGGTGAAGGATCTCACCGGTATGGAACGTTTAACGGCAATGACCGGACTGAATTTTACAAACTGCACTGCAATTGAGGATATTTCCGGCCTTAAGGGCTGCGCAGGGCTGAAAGAGATCAACATCAGCGGCTGTACAGGCCTGAAGACTCTTGATCTTTCCGGCCTCGGCCTTGAAAAGCTTACGGGAACAAGCTTCTATCCGAATCTTGTTTCGGTTGATATTTCCAACAATAAGCTTGATCTGAGCGAGGGAACACCGGAGCGCACTTTCCTTGATGCGGCGATTGAAGCAACAAAAGCCGAAACGACGGTTGAAATCGGGGATAATCTGGTTCCGGGTTCGACAGTTGCGGCAAGCAATAATGTGAATAACGCAAGTCTGTTTGTTGACGGAGACACCGCTACCGACACCTATGCGGATAACCGCAATGCCGAGGCTTCTGTCACATTGGATCTCGGCGAAAGCAAGACAATCGGAGCATTCTCCGTCTGGGCAAAAATGAACAGCGACGCTTCACCGCGTCCGTTTGGCATCAAGACGGCGAAGATCGAAATTTCCGATTCGCAGGATTCCGGCTTCACAGAAGCGGGAAGCGCGACCATTGCTGCGGGAACGACGGCGAATGAGCTGCTTGAAGCAACGGCGGAGTTTGAACCGGTCACGGGCCGCTATGTCAGAATTACCGTTACCGAATGGTGGCCGCATCCGAACGGAGGAAACGATTGGCCGGCAATGGTGGAAACCGCGGTATACGGTATAAGCGATACTGCGCCGGTTAAATTCGCGAATCAGCGTCCGGTTGCTTATTCGGCTATTTACAGCGTGACAGATACGATTGTAAAGGATGTCGCGGAGGGCGAAACGCTTGACATGGCTGAGTATGCACAAAAGGCGGCTACAATCCGCGGCACCGCATACGAAACGCTTGGCGATCAGCTTGTAAACGGCGAGAAATTTATTGCAGATGATCTTGATCTTTCGGCAAAACCGGAAGAAAGCTTTACTATTTCAATTTACGACCAGAACCGTCAGCCGGTTGAGGGCAGCGTGATTGATCTTGGCAAAGATGCAACCTATACGGTACTCTACAAAAATGCAGATGACGAGACTGCTGCAACGCTGACCGTTTTGGTTGGCGACGGCGGCGAGATTACTACGCCGGATATTATTACTCGCGATCCCTTCATCCTTTATGCAACAACAGTAGAGGGACAAAGCCAGAATGAGCTTCCCAAGTTTGCATTTGATGAGAATGAATCCACAAAATGGTGCCCAGGCAGCAACGCGGTTCAGTCTCAGATGGTGATTGACGTTGGCGCGTACTATACGGTAACACAGTGGGATATGTCGCACGCAGGCGTTTCCTCTGATGGTTCCGGCCGCAACACCCGCGACTTTGCGCTGCAGATCCTGAAGGTTAAAAACCCGACAGCTGAACAGCTTGCGGATGAGGCCTTCTTGACGAATGATGACAACTGGATTACGGTTGCCTCTTACACGAACAATCAGCAGAATCGTACCTCTTATACATTTACGGAGGCGGTCGTCGGCCGTTACTTCCGCTTGAATGTAACAAAGGGCGATTCCTCCAATCAGTGGCCGTCCACCCGTATTTACGAGTGGAGCATGACCGGTATTCCGGCAAAACAGCCGGAGGACGGCGTTGACAAGACGGCGCTGCAGTCTTTGGTTGATGAAGTTGCAGGCTATACGGAGTCTGACTACACATCGGATAGCTGGAGCGTTTTCGCAGAGGCGCTTGCTGATGCGCAGACTGTCCTTGCAAACGAAGAGGCTACGACAGAAGAGGTTGCGGCAGCGCTTGAAGCGCTGACTACAGCGAAGAATCAGTTGGTAGAGCGTGCGGACAACAGCGAGCTTGCCGAATTGGTTGAGTCGCTTTCCGGTTACACGGAAGAGAATTACACACCGGAAACATGGGCTGTATTCGAAGAGGCGCTTGAGAATGCGCAGGCTGTTCTTGACAACGAAAATGCTACGGCAGAAGAGATTGCCGCAGCAATTGAAGAGCTTGATGCAGCGGTAGATCAGTTGGTCGGACGCGCAGATAAATCGACGCTGGAAGAGCTTATAAATTCTGTTGCAGATTATCAGGAAGACGATTATACCAGTGATACATGGGCAGAATTTGCGGATGCACTTGCAGACGCAGAGGCTGTTCTGGCTGACGAAAATGCTTCTGAGGAAGAGGTATCGGCAGCCGTCGCAGCACTGGACGCGGCGAAAGCCGGTTTGATCGCACGCGGGAATAAGACCGAGCTTTCGGATCTGGTTGATGAGGCATATGCGTTAACCGCTGAGACGATTTATACAGAATCGACGCAGAACGCTCTTGATGAGGCGATTGCAGCAGCAGAGGCTGTTCTTGCGGATGCAGACGCAACGCAGGAAGAGATTGATGCGGCAAAGGCTGAGCTACAGTCCGCGATCGACGGTCTGGTTGACGTAACGGAGCTTACCGTTCTGTGCGCAGCCGGCGAGCTGGTAAGAGCGGCTGAAGAGATGTTTACGGCGGACAGCTTCGAAGCGTTCCTCGCGGCGCTTGATGAAGCAGAGGAAGTTCTTGGAAATCCGAATGCAACACAGGAAGAGGTTGACGCTGCTGCTGCTGTACTGAATGCCGCTGGTGAAGCGCTGAAGGAAGCCGGTGAAAGCGATACGCTTTCCGGTCTTGTGGACTCTGCGAAGAAGGAAGATCTGAGCAAGTACACTGACGAGAGTGCAGACGCAATCCGCGATGCAATTGCAAAGGCGGAAGAAGTCATTGCAAACCGCGGCTCTGAAGAGGATTTGGCAGAGGCATATGAGGCGCTCCAAAACGCGCTGAACAATGCGCAGCTCAAACCGGCAACGCCTGTTACCCCGGAAAATCCGGATACCGGTGACGGCGCGCCGTTTGCACTTCCATTGGTTCTCACACTGGCAGCTGGTGCGGTATTGGCACTGCGCCGCCGTTATGGGGAAAGATAAAACAGAAAACGAAGCTGTTATTTGCTAAAGCAGAACAGGCGCGCCCGTTACGGGCGCGCCTGTTCTGCTTTTATCGTTTGAAAATAAAATTTCGTTAGGGCCCTCGAAATTAAGAAAATAAACGTATAAAATAGAATCGTCAGGTACCAAACGATTTTTTACGAGGGGAGACTAAAATGGAAGATGTAGATCATTTGACGCTGCTGAATCTGTTCCATCGCTGTGCGCATCAACTGCATCATATCAGAAAGAACTGCGGTCAGGGGCGCATTTTAATTTTGCTCAACGAAAAGGGCACGCTTACACAGCGGGAACTGATCGAGCTTACCGGAAGACGCTCCGCTACGCTGAGTGAACAGCTTGACTGCATGGATAAGGCAAACCTTATTACAAGGGAGAAAAATGCTGCGGATAAACGGAATGTCGATGTGCGGCTTACTGCGGCGGGAAAAGAGGCGGCGATAGAGGCGGCGCAGAAGCGTTTGAAAAATGCGGATATGCTGTTTGGATCGCTGAATCCGGCAGAGAAAAGACAGCTTTTGAAGCTTCTGACCAAGCTTCAGGAGCATTGGAGCACCCTGCCGGAAGAAGAAAGGGAGGAGTCGCTCTCATGAAGCTGATTTTACGTTGTATTAAGCGGCATCTGGGCTCCTTTTTGACTGCTTTACTCTTTTTAAGCGTTGAAGCAATGGCAGATCTTTTACAGC
The DNA here is from genome assembly GCA_900543295.1 of uncultured Oscillospiraceae bacterium. Lineage (GTDB taxonomy): Bacteria > Bacillota > Clostridia > Oscillospirales > Ruminococcaceae > Paludihabitans. Next base: position 28,945 of record UQQY01000006.1, read on the forward strand.
CAACCTTTATGTCGCATATCGTGGATGAGGGGGTAAAAGGGGCAGACGTCGGACTGATTCTCCGCTATGGATTGATTATGCTCGGCATTGCCGCATTGGGAGCATTCGGAGCGGTAATGCGGAATCTTTTTGCAAGCCGTACCTCCCAGACGATTGGAAAGGAACTGCGCAGCGATATGTACCGCAAGGTGCAGACGCTTTCTCTTGAAAATATTGATCGGCTACAGCCTGCCTCGATCATCACTCGCATTACGAACGACGTCACCCAAATGCAGGAATTTATTAACGGCTGTATGCGGATTATGATTAAGGCGCCCATTACGTGTATCGGTGCAGTTGTTCTGATTATTCTGGAAACGCCGCGTCATATTCCCATGATGATAGTTGTCCTGGCTGTCTCTGCTGTTTTGATTTTTGCCAACATGAAGCTCGGCTATCCGCGTTTTGGATGGCTGCAAAAAAAGCTGGACCGTCTGAATAATGTGAGTCGGGAATTTTTGTCCTCTATCCGCGTGGTGAAAGCATTTAATGCGGAAAGCAGGGAAGAAGAAAAATTTGAAACCGCCTCACAGGAGCTTGCAGACGCAGGCGTATCCGCCATGCGCGTTATGGCGGTGTTCGGTCCGCTGATCAATCTTGCGGTCAATCTCGGGATTGTTATCATGATTTGGACTGCGCAAGGAGAGGGCGGATCGGAAATCGGACGGCTGATGGCGGCTGTGAACTACATGACGCAGATCCTGTTCGCGGTCGGTATGGTATCCAACATTTTAAATACGGCGGCCCGGGCAATGGCTTCTTCTCACCGTGTCAGCGAGATACTGGACGAAACGCCTGCACAGCAAGTTCCTGAAACGCCGCTTTCTCCGAATTTAAAGGGCGGTGTAGCTTTTGAAAACGTCTCGTTTTCCTATGCTGGAGCAGGAAAAGAATCATTGCATGAAATCAGCTTCTGCGCGCGGTCGGGCGAAACGATTGGAATTATCGGCCCAACGGGTTCGGGCAAAAGCACGCTTGTCAATCTTGTTCCGCGTTTTTACGATGCTTCCAGCGGAACAGTATGCATAGACGGACAGGATGTGACGCAGATTGACGAAAAAATACTGCGGACAGCGGTTGCCGTCGTTCCGCAGAAGGCGCTTTTATTCACTGGAACTATCCTTGAAAATTTGCGCTGGGGGAGAGAAGACGCTTCTTTGGAAGAGGTGCGCTGTGTCGCGAAGATTGCGTGCGCAGATTCGTTTGTATCAGAGATGGAAAACGGATATGACACTCTTCTTTCACAGGGCGGCGTAAATCTCTCGGGAGGGCAGAAGCAGCGCCTGGCTTTAGCGCGCGCTTTGGTCCGCAATCCGCGCATTCTGATCTTGGACGACTGCACCAGTGCACTGGACGCGGATACAGAAGCGGCTGTCTTAAATGGTCTGCGAACGCTTTCCGGCGGAACAACGGTTCTGTTAATCAGCCAGCGAATTTCTACCGTTATGCGCACGGATCGTATCCTTTGTATGGAGAACGGAACTGTGCAGGGCTTTGGTACGCATGGGGAACTGATTGACACTTGCGCGGCTTACCAGGCGATCTATGCTTCTCAGATTGGAGGTGGGAAAGATGCCTAATCAGAATATGGCGCCGCCTCCCCAAATGGGCGGAAGAGGGCCGATGCGCGGCCGTCCTGTTGTCAAACCAAAGGATTTGAAGGGGACGCTTTTCCGCTTATGGGCGCTGACTAAGGGACACCGCAAAGGCCTTGGATGGATTTTGCTGCTCTCCGCCTTTTCCTCTGCGGCGGCGATTCTGTCACCGCTGGTGATCGGTGAGGCGGTCAATGCAGTCAATGGGCAGAATCCTGTAATGATGATTTTGTTGCTTCTGCTTGCGCTGTACATAGGCGACTGGCTGGTGCGTTTTTTGCAGCAGTTTTTTATGGCCTCTGTCGGACAGCGGATTATCCACAATATTCGTCTGACGTTATTTGGCGTAATGAAATCCTTGCCGCTCGCCTTTTTTGACCGGAAGCAGCATGGCGAACTGATGAGCCGGTTGACGAATGATGTGGACAACATCAGCAATACAATATCCAACTCTTTAACCCAGCTTTTGACTTACGGCTTTACGATACTTGGCATCTTTATCATTATGCTGGCGCTGAGTCCGCTGCTGACCATTGTTTCGCTGGTAGGCGTAGGTCTTATTTTTCTGCTTACACGTGTCGTGACAAAGCATACCAGAAAGCTTTTTGCCGATCAGCAAAAGATCCTTGGCAAGCTCAACGGACAAATCGAGGAGAGCGTTTCCGGCATTCCGGTCGTTAAGGCGTTTTGCCGTGAGGATGAAATGGTAAAGGAATTTGAAGAAAACAACGAGGAACTGCGGAAAGTGGCGACTCGCACGCTCATCTGGTCCGGATACTTGATGCCGCTTACCAATGTCATCAACAATGTGAGCTATGTGGCGATTTCGATCATAAGCGGTATCCTGGCGGTCAACAGGCAGATTTCCATCGGCATGATTTCAAGCTTTCTGCTTTATACACGGCAGTTCTCGCGCCCATTTGTGGACATTGCAAATATCTACAATAACTTTCAGACCGCTGTTGCCGGTGCGGAGCGTATTTTTGAGATACTGGACGAACAGCCTGAACCGGAAGACAAGCCGGACGCATTGCCGCTTGTTTCTCCAAGAGGTGATATTGAACTTTCTCATGTTGCCTTTGGCTATACATCAGAAACGCCGATTTTGAAGGATGTTTCGCTTTGTGTTCCGGCAGGCACAAAAACGGCCATTGTTGGACCAACCGGCGCCGGAAAAACCACGATCATCAATTTGCTGACCCGCTTTTATGATGTAAGCGGCGGCGCAATTCTGTTGGACGGGCATGATTTGCGGGAATATCGTATGTGCGATCTGCGCCGCTGCTTCGGCGTCGTGCTGCAAGATACGGCGCTGTTTGCAGAGTCCGTAAGGGACAATATCCGTTATGGCAGAGAGAATGTCTCGCAGGAAGAAGTCGAGAGAGCAGCCCGTATGGCGGGCGCTGATACGTTTATCCGCCGCCTGCCGAAGGGATACGATACGATCCTGACACAGGGAGGCGCGGAGCTAAGCCAGGGTGAACGACAGCTTTTGACCATTGCGCGTGCTGTTTTAGCCGATGCGCCGATTCTGATTTTAGATGAGGCAACCAGCTCGGTTGATACGGTAACAGAGCAGAAAATTCGTCGCGCCATGCTGGCAATTACAGAGGGCCGTACTTCGTTTATCATTGCGCACCGTCTTTCGACGATTCGCGATTCCGATTTAATCGTTTTAATCGAGGATGGAAAAATTGCAGAGCAGGGGACGCATGAGGAGCTTATGCGCCTGAACGGACGCTATGCTTCCATGTATTTGACGCAGATGGGCGGTTGCTGAAGGAAATAAAATTCTGCGATTAAAGCGTAATTTATTAAAAACTCCTGTCATGCGTTAAGCATGACAGGAGTTTCTTGTAAAACCGTATATATATCTATATGCAGATTTGCGCACATAACGCTCTTACAGAAGAGAAACCAAATGTGCAAAGGTCTGCTCGAGCTCCGGAATGACTTCAGGACATTCGTCAATGCGCTTTTTAGCTTCGTGAAGACGGGCTTCTGTATAAGCGGCCGCTTTTGAAATGTGAATCTTCTTCGGCTTTCTTCCTACAAAGCGGTAGAAATTTTCACGATAGATGTCATTTGCCGTATCGTAGGGCAAAGCAATTCCATTCAGCGATGCCCCCCAAGAGGACATTGTGTGCTCCGTTTCCAAGAATTCACGAACGAACCGAATCACTCCGGCAGAGCGCGAAACATAATCTTCTCCCTCCTGATCGGCGGCATTTCCGAGAAGCTGGTGG
>UQQY01000007.1 GCA_900543295.1 uncultured Oscillospiraceae bacterium
TTTTTTAAAAAATTTATTTTATTATATATTTAATAATATTTTTTGTCAATACTTGCATTCAACATTTTGTCATTTCATCTTAATATTTAGATATATTGATAAAGCCAATTATATTATCATTTTTGCAGTGCGTATTTCCACTTCACTGCATAAGAAAAAGCCCTCTTACAAAGAGGGCTTTTTCTTATAAGCTTATTTATTCGCAAATTTTAAACGTCTTGATCTCAAATGGCTTGATGGTAAACGTATACGCCGCTGTATTCTCTGCCGCGTCTCCAATCTCGTTCTCCATCAGGTCGCATTCTACGATGCGCTTCATTTCCTTATGCCATGTCAGCGTAACGGCCGTGCGCGCATTGTGATCCTCGTACATACGCACAATAATGTCGCTGCCGTCCTCCACCGGTTTTACGGTTTCCGCAATGACGTTCGGCGCGCTGACGGTGAACAGGCTCGGTACATCGAAGGTATCTGCGCCGTCCTCCTCCATGCGAACCGCATAGGCCGGAACATTCAGGCAGTATGCCTCCTTCTGCACAAACGCCGCATTGCAGTCGCCCATATGCGGCAGCAGCGCGTAGGTAAAGAAATGCTCCTCCTGATCGGTGGTCGGGTTCGGCAAAATGCCCGATTTTACAAGGCTCAGCGTCATCTTGCCGTCGTGGATGTCGTGGCCGTACTTGCAGTCGTTTAAAATTGACACGCCGTATCCGCCCTCGGACACATCCGCCCACTTGTGGCCGCAGACCTCAAATTTTGCGCCGTCCCACGAGGTGTTTTTATGCGTCGGACGTTTTAAGCTGCCGAACTGGATGTCATACGTCGCTTCGGAAGCGTTTACGTCGACTTCAAATTCCGTCTTCAGCAGGAGCTGATGCTGCTTCCAGTCAACATACGTCTTGAAATCGATACGGCGGCTCTTCGTATAGAAGATGACGTCCTGCACAATATCCGACTCACAGAAGCGGTATGTAAGGCGCAGCACAATACGTACCGGACCGTTCTCAATCCATTCCGCGCTCTTTAGGCCGTCCACAACCCAGCTTTTCTGGGTGTAGTAAATATCAATATCCCAGTTATCGTAATAGATCGGTTTATCCTCATAAACGCGCAGAACGTTTCCGAGGCCGCCTTCCCTCAGCACCTCGCGCTTTGCGTCTTTATCGAAAATGCTGACAAACTGACCGAGATTGTTGAGCTTAATTTTATAGTACGGCGTTTCAATCTCGTTAAGCGATTGAATCGTGACGCCGTTTTCCGGAGAGAGCGGTTCTTTGACAGGAGAAAGGACGGCATAGCCCTTGGCCGGAACCGGCGCGCCTGCAAACAACAGGCCGCCCTCAACCGTGCGCTGTACCGGATACAGCTCGCCGGAGGCCGATTTAAACGCCGTAACGCCCTCATAGCCGCTGGACGGAACCTTCACCGCGTCGTTCCTCTCAAAGGAAAGGGAGTTGAACACGACGAGATCGTCCTTCTTCGCCGCAAGCGCCTTTGCAATAGCATTGGTCTTTTCTTCAATCAGCTCATGCGCGCGTTTTTCGAGCGCCGCGTACTCAACCTTTGTAACCTCGTAAACCTCTTTGATCGAAGATCCGGGCAGAATATCGTGGAACTGGTTCAGCAATATAACCTCCCAGCTCTTATAGATTTCCTCCGCGTCATACGGCACGCCCAGAAGGGAAGCCAGAATACTGAAGAACTCGACGTCCTGCCACAAAAGCTCGCACTTGCGGTTGCTGCGCTTATTGCGCGCCATTGTGGTATAGGTGCCGCGGTGGTACTCAAGGTACAGCTCGCCGACCCATTTCGGCAGGTCTTTGTTCCCCGCCGCGCGGTCATACAGCTCTTTAAAATATTGGTGCGAGGTCTCCATGCGCACCTTCGGAGCGCCCGTAATGCCGGATTGCATCCGCACGCCGGTCTCAACCATCTCGCGGGTCGGGCCGCCGCCGCCGTCGCCCCAGCCGTAGGAAATCAGAATATCGTTGTTCAAATCCTTCTGCTGATAGCGCTCCCAGCCGCGCATCAGACAGATCGGATCAAGCTTGCCGTTATAGGTGGTGTAGAAGCTGTCCTTCGGCTGTTCAACGTCCTGCGTGGTAATCAGGTGCGTGAAAATTTCCGATCCGTCGATCCCCTTCCACCAGAAGGTATCCATCGGCAGCTCGTTGAACTGATTCCACGCAATTTTGGTGGTCATAAAATATTTGATGCCCGACTTCTTCATAATCTGCGGGAGCGCGGCGGAATAGCCGAACACATCCGGCAGCCACAAAATTTCGTTTTCCCTGCCGAATTCCTCTTTAAAAAACTTTTTGCCGTGCAGGAACTGACGCACAAGGCTTTCACCCGAGGTCACATTGCAGTCTGCCTCAACCCACATGCCGCCTTCCGGCTCCCAGCGCCCCTCTGCGACACGCTGCCTGATCTTTTCGTAAACTTCCGGATAGCGCTCCTTTAAGAAAGCGTAAAGCTGCGGCTGGCTCGACATGAACTTATATTCCGGATACTCCTCCATAAGCTTCAGAACCGTCGCAAACGAACGTACGACCTTCTCTCTGGTCTGCTCAACCGTCCACCACCATGCTACGTCAATGTGCGTGTGACCGATACAGGTGGCAATCACGCTGTCCTCGCCTGCAAGCTTTGTATAAATTTCGTCCTTTACAAACGCATTGCACGCGTGGATGGAATCATAAAACGAATCGGAATACGGCACGCGCAGGTCGAGCATATTGACCGCCTTTTCGAGGGCAAGCTGTAATTTGATACGGCTCTGGTCGCCCTTTTCCAGATGGCTTACAATACGGTTCGGAATGTTTAAGTTATAGTAGCAGTTCTGAATCTCTGGATCGATCTGCATCATACTGCCGGACAGGCGCAGATGTGAGGTCGAGCCCTGATTGTGGTCGTTGTCCCGGCCGGTATACGCCTGTAAGTCGATCACATAGCGGTCGCCCGCCTTCGCGCAGTCGGTGATCCGCACCTCGCGGTGGTTTGTGTCAAGCCCCTGGGTGACCTCGCCGTTTACAAACAGCAAAAACTGCGGATTGACCGCATCCCAGAATGTCACCTGTGTAACGAAATAAAACCACAGCGGTTTTCCGTCAAAGCTCTCGGGAACCGTAACCTCCGCACGGAACCAATAGTGCGCGTCCGGACCCGGCCATATATCCTTGTCCGTATCAAACGCGCGCCATTCCTCCGCCGCTGCGTCCGCCTCAGCCGGAGTCAGGTAAAAGCCCGGTTTCATCATAAAACCGGTGATCGGCGCAGACTGCACTGTTGCCATGGCCAGAAGATCCGTACAAATCTTATTGACCCGCTCATAACGGTAATTCTCCATATCATGCACTCCTTTTCAAAATATTCTTACAGATAGCAGGAAAAAAGCAGCCAACAAAAGCGGCGCTTTCGCTGGCTGCTTTCCCGCCTGTCAGAAAACGTGCCGCCTGTAAGCCAGCGCTTACAGGGAGTTTTCCTTCATGTAGTTCAGCACGTCGTCAACCGTCGTAAAGGCAAGGCCGGTAACGGTATCGGCACAGCCGTAGTAAATCGCAATGCGGCCGGTTTCAGCGTCGGTAAGCGTTGCGCACGGGAATACAACGTTCGGAACGTCTCCTACGCATTCGTATATTTTCTGTGGAGAGAGCAGGTACGGTCTGGTGCGGTATTTCACCTTCCACGGCTCGTCAATATCAAGAAGCGCCGCGCCAAAGGAATAAACAAAGCCGTTGCAGCTGTTCAGCACGCCATGGTAAAACAGCAGCCAGCCTTCGTCGGTCTCAATCGGAACAGGGCCCGGACCGATCTTTTTTGACTGCCAGGCGGAGCGATCGTCGTTGATGATGCCCATGACATAACGGTGCTTGCCCCAGTATACCATGTCCGGGCTCTCGGAGTAGAAGACGTCGCCGAACGGCGTGTGGCCGGTATCGGACGGACGGGAAACCATCGCGTATTTTCCGTTGATCTTGCGCGGGAAAAGCACGCCGTTTCTGTTATACGGCAGGAATGCGTTTTCGCACTGTACGAATTTCTTGAAATCGTATGTATACGCAATGCCGATGGTCGGGCCGTGGTAGCCGTTGCACCAGGTAACATAGTACTTGTCCTCAATCTTCAATACGCGCGGATCATAGCGATACTCTCTCTTGAGAATCTCCGGATCATCGCCCTCAAATTTGATCGGCTCATCCTCGAATTCCCATTTTAAGCCGTCCTTTGAACGTCCGACAAAGATGTCCATCGAGCGGGAACGGCTGTCGCAGCGGAATACGCCGATGAAGCCATCCTCCCACGGAACAACCGCACTGTTGAAGATGGAGTTTGAGTCCTTCTGCTCGTCTCTTTGAATGATCGGGTTCTGGTCGTAACGCCAGACGATGTCTCTGCAATTTGCCGGTTTGTCCTGCCACGGAATGTTCGGGAGGGCACTGCCGATGATTTTAGCCATAACAATTACCTCATTCTCCGGCGGAATGTAATAAAAGCCGATCCGACGCCTTTACCGCCGGCAGGCGTCCGGCTTATTTCCGATCGGGATGCTGCGCGCAGACCGCACACAGCGTCACAGTATCTACTGTCATTATAAATGATAAGAGATCATTTTTCAATCGGTTTTGTGCACTTTATTGAAAAAAACAGCCAGCTGTATCTATTTTTCTGACCGCGCAAAGGGACAAATGGAAAAGTTGCCTGAAATCAGCCTTTTATTCATCAATATTTATCAAAAAATTCCTTATTATATATTGATTTTTGTTTGATGTATGATACAATGGTATTGTAAATGATATTGTGCATTTTCTGTGCTTCTTAAAAATCTTCCTTATTATACCGGAAGTTCAACCGGCGGACATTACATTACAATTCGTGCGATTAACGGAAGTACGGGAACAGCGGTTATTGTCGATCCCCATTACAATTCCGCATATCGTGGAGAACACACGGTAACCTATAGCCAACTGAGAACAATGCTGAATGGAAGAACGCTCATCTATGCGCCTTAATCCATATTGCTTAAAACTGTTACGGCTCTAAAGAGGACGTCATCATGAAAAACCGTTTGTATCAAATACTCGCTTTTTGCTGCGGGCTGGCGCTGCTGTTCCCGCTTGCGGCCTGTCAGACCGGCGAAACCCCAGAAGGCCCCTCTACATCTGAAAAACCGCCTGTCGAAAGCAAAACTGAAGATTCTTCCGCCTTGTCTCTGCCGGAGCTCACCAAGCAGTTCAAAGCTGAGCTGGACGGTCTGGCGGAAGAGTACGACGGACGGCTCGAAAAGGATGCGGTCATAGACGTCATAAACGAAAAAAAGGCAGGGGCAATTCCAGAGGAATACCACAGTGATCTGGACGGCTATCTCGACTCCGTTCGGACAGAACTGAATAACCTGCTGCCGTTCCGCTCTTACGGCTCGCTGATCGGGCCAAACGCGCCTGCGGAGTACAGCGCGGCCTGCGACTATATCCGCGCAGAATTTGAGAAAAATGTAACCGAAGAAAACCGCGCAGATTTTGAGGAGATCCTTGCGTGGATGGAGGACGATGTCCTCGGCGCGCAAAGTCCATCCCCCTATGCAAACAATCCGCAGCTTCACTTTGACGCGGCAAGACAAGCTCTTTGGTCGCATTTTCAATGCACAGTCGATACCAACCCTTATTTTTTCGACCATCCGTAGCGCTATTTGACCGGATAAAAACAGGCGCCGCTTCATTTTAAAAGCGGCGCCTGTTTTTCGTCCTGTTTTTTGAGAAAGCGCGTCCGCTCTCTCACTTTTCCTCCAATGCGGCGCGATACGCCATATATTCTTCATACAGCTTCTCTGACGAAGGATGACCCACAAACGCTTTGCTGCCCGGCTTATTCATCAGTCCCGGATATTCGTAGATCAGGATTTCCTCCACGTAAGGCGATACAGCCTCCAACTGCTTCTGCACCCGCTCAAAGGGCGCCGGCAGCAGCGCGGATTTGTATACCTCGCCTTCAAATTCAAACACCTCGACGTCCGCCCAAAGCTTTGCGCGTCCCGCTTTATCATGCACACGCTTTAACGCCGCGTAAAAGCCCTCGCTTTCGGAAAGCTTTGTTTTCCGCACGCCGATCTCGTCCTGATACGCCATAAAATCAATATCGAGCAGCTCCAGATCATGGATATACCGCTCGTCGGCAATCACGTCCCGCGTTCCGTACGGACCGATCAATGTCCGAAAGCGCTTATCCATCTTGTGGATTTCAGCAGAGGACAAATTGACATACCGCATGAATTCCTCCGACAAGTGGCCGTTGATCCATGTTTCGTCCGGATAGTACCAGCCGTAAAAGCTCGGATGATGCCCATAGAGCGCCGAAAGCTCGTTGATTGCCGTAAGCATCTTTTTCAGCACAGCGGGATCTGTCATATTGCCGATCGGATCCATCCAGTCGCCGTAAAATCCGGTGCTGATAAAAACATGCATTCCCTGCTTGTCCGCCTCGTCTAAAAGCACCTCTATCGGATCTTCACAGCCGATTTTCCATTCCGGAAAAATAGACGTCTTATAGTACGCCTTAAAGTGCAGCGCCGTTGCCAAAAGCACGATATAGCGCATTCCCGCTTCTTTCATTTCCCGGATTTTTTCGCGCCACTGCTCTTCGGTAAAAGCGGTAAGCGTATCATTCCAATACTTTCCTTCCGCTGTGTTGTGATGCAGAAACTCAAACCAGGTTCCTGTAATCGGTTTTGTTTTCATGCCCATTCCTCCTTTGATACGGGAAGCCGCTCCGCCGTTCCCGCTGTTACCATACCACAATGACAAGCCCTTGTAAACGGTTTAGGTAAAATAATTTTTATTCCCTTCATTAAAGGATTCTCATCCGTTTCTCACCGCATCAAGTGAAATCCATGTGCCGTACTGTCCGCAGGCGCGTTTTCCCGCCTCCTGCATCGCCATAATCTCAAGCGTATCCTCCGGAGAGACCGGCAGTACTCCCCCGCAGAAAAACCGGCACAGCGAGAGCATCAGCGTCATGTAGTGATCCGTTACCGCAATATCCTCGCCGGACACATTTTCCTGCTCATACACCGTAAGGCGGAACGGAATCGCCGGCATCATCTGCGTCATCTGCGCTGTACGGCCGTTTCCATACTCATACAGAATATGCCGCGCATCTTCCCCGCCAAACGCAATACAGCGGTTCGCACCGATCCCCATCAAATGCTCGATCATCTCATACTGATGAATCGAATAATTCCGAAGATCCCCCGGTCCCTGCGAAACCAACCGGCGCGGCGCGCCATGACGCTGCTTCCACGAAAGAAGCTCCATACAGAACCGCTGTGACGAACAGGAAAATACCGGCGTATTGTGCGCCTTTGCCAGCGCGAACATCCGCGCCGCAGACGCATAATCAGGCGCAAAGGTCTTGTCGCAGAAAACCGGCTTCCCGCTCATCAAAGCGGGCTTTGCCAGCGCCTCATGACCGCCGCATTCGTCCGCCGCCATCACCATGATCCCGTCGCACCGTGCAATCAGCTCCTCGGGCGTTTCACAGTATGCCGCGCCATACTCTCCGCACCAGCGCCGGGTCTCCGCTTCCTCCGCCTGCGTGGCGCATGCCGCCGTAACGGCAATATCATAGCCGTAAAGCGCGGCGGCAAGCTTCAAATACCGCGGATAATGCATCGTATGCCAGTTATAAAGCCGTTCGTCTAAAATGCCAACCTGAACCATCAAATCATCCCTCTCTTTTTTCTATCTTTACCATAGCACCAAAATGACAGAAAGTAAAGCGCTTTCCTTCGCCTGAGCCGCACTATGCTGAATCGCCGCCGCTCCCACGATAAAAGGCTTCCCTGTTTAGGGAAGCCTTTTGCTGATGTAATAGCAATTATCGTCTGCGCAAATCGTGTTAGTCTTGGTACAGTGGATACTTTGCACAAAGCGCATTTACCGCCGCACGAACCTCGTCAGCCGTGTTTTCGTAATCGGTCGCCGTTTTATAAATGCAGTCGGCGATTATCTCCATGTCCTCTTCTTTTAATCCGCGGCTTGTAACTGCCGGCGTACCGATGCGGATGCCGCTTGTGATAAACGGGCTCTGCGGATCGTTCGGAACCGCATTCTTGTTGACGGTGATGTAAACGGTATCCAGGCGCTTCTCAAGCTCTTTGCCGGTAACGTTCCTATTCTGAAGATCGACAAGCATCAGATGGTTGTCCGTACCGCCGGAAACCAGATTAAAGCCTTTCTCCATCAGCGCCTTTGCCAGCGCGCGCGCGTTTAATACAACCTGATGCTGATACGCCTTAAACGAATCGGACAGCGCTTCGCCGAGGCAGACAGCCTTGCCGGCGATCACATGCATCAAAGGGCCGCCCTGTGTGCCCGGGAAAATCGCCTTGTTGATCTGCTTGCCCAATTCCTCTTTGCACAAGATCATGCCGCCGCGCGGGCCGCGGAGCGTCTTGTGCGTTGTCGTAGTGACAACATCCGCATACGGAACCGGCGATTCATGCTCGCCTGCCGCAACAAGCCCTGCAATGTGCGCCATGTCAACCATAAAGTAAGCGCCGACCTCTTTTGCAATCTCGCTGATCCTTTTAAAATCAATCGCACGCGGATAGGCGCTCGCGCCTGCGACAATCAGCTTCGGCTTCTTCTCGATTGCCAGTGCACGCAGCGCGTCATAGTCAATGCGGCCGATTTTTTCATCCACGCCGTATGGAACGAAGTTATAGTATTTGCCGCTCATATTGACCGGAGAGCCATGCGTTAAGTGGCCGCCGTCCGCAAGGCTCATGCCTAAAACGGTATCGCCCGGCTGTAACAGGGCAAAGTAAACCGCAAGATTCGCCTGTGCGCCGGAATGCGGCTGAACGTTTACAAACTCTGCGCCGAACAGCTTCTTTGCGCGGGCGATTGCAATATCCTCCACAACGTCGACGCACTCGCATCCGCCGTAATACCGTTTGCCGGAGTAGCCCTCCGCATATTTGTTTGTCAGCACCGAGCCCATCGCCGCCATAACGGCAGGAGAGACGATGTTCTCACTGGCGATCAATTCAAGATTGCGGCGCTGGCGGGCAAGCTCCGCGTTCATCGCGTCGCCGACTTCCTTATCATAGCCTGCAACAAAGCCAATGGAATCCATTAAATCTGCGTACATCGCTTAAAAGCTCCTTTTTCTCATTTTACCGCGCAGTCCCAGCGCGTTGTCTTTGTTATTGCTTCACAATCGAAACAATTCTATTATACCGGACGCTTCTCCGTTTTACAAGAAGAAAGCGCTAAACCGGCGATTTCCTGTTTAACAGGATGTCAAGCATCCGTTCCGGATCTTCTAAAAACCGGCGCGAAAGCTGATAATGCTCTGTCTCCCGATAGGAAACCTCCCTGATTCCCTCTTCGGAAAACAGCAGAACCTGCGCGTCCGGACAGGCCATCAAAATCGGGGAATGCGTTGCAATGATAAACTGTGACTGCCGCTTTTTCAGCTCGTCAATCTGCACCAGCATGGCCATCTGGCGCATCGGGGAGAGCGCCGCCTCCGGCTCGTCAAGCAGATACAGTCCCCTGCCGCCGAAGCGGTTCTGCACGAGGGAGAAAAAGCTCTCGCCGTGCGACTGCCGGTGCAGAGAAACGCCGCCGTAGCTTCGGGTAAGCCCCGGAAGCTCCTCGTCCAGCCTGTCGATATAGGTCGCCGCATTATAAAAGCTCTCCGCCCGCAGAAAAAAGCCGTCTTTCGGATATGCCTGCCGCGAGACAACCAGACTCTCATACAAGTTGGAATGCGTGCGGCTTGTAGAAAAATCGAAGCTGCGGCTGCCGCCCTCCGCGTTAAAGCCGCACGCAACGGCTATCGCCTCCAGCAGCGTCGATTTTCCCGTTCCGTTCTCCCCGACAAAGAACGTTATGTCCGAAGAAAACGACAGCGGTTTTCCGGAGAGAAGGCGCTGTACTGCCGGAAGCTCCCGCAAATACGGCTCAAGCCGCTCTCCGCTTTTGAGCGCAATTCTGCTGATATATTTCCGCTCTGCCATACGCCTTCTCCTCTGCCGGATAGCACGATTGCTTTATCTGATAACGGAAAGGGCCTTTTTACCGATGTCCTTTCTGTAATGCATCGCCTCAAATGAAATGGTCTCCGCCGCCTCATAGGCGCGTCCCAGAGCCTGCATCAGGTTTTTTCCCGTTGCTGAAACGCCCAGAACCCGTCCGCCGGCAGTATAAAATTTTCCGTCCGCCAGCTTTGTGCCGGAATGGTAGATCACAGCCTTATCGGACTGCCCTTTTTCGTCTAAACCTGCAATCTCCTTGCCGGACTCGTATTTGACCGGATAGCCGCCGGAGGCAAGCATCACGCACGCCGCCGACTTATTGGAGAAGCGGAACGATACATCGGAAAGACGCTCGTCGCGGCAGGCCTCGAAAATCTCAAGCAAGTCGCCCTCCAAAAGCGGCAAAACGACCTGTGTTTCCGGATCGCCGAAACGGCAGTTGTATTCGATGACCTTCGGCCCCTTCGGCGTAATCATCAGGCCGAAGTAGATCACGCCCTTGAAGGGACGGCCCTCTGCGTTCATCGCATGCATCGTGGGCAGGAAAATTTCCTTCATGCACTGTCTGGCCACCTTTTCCGTATAAAACGGATTCGGCGCAACGGTACCCATGCCGCCGGTATTCAGGCCCTTGTCGCCGTCTAAAGCGCGCTTGTGATCCATCGAGGAAATCATCGGCACAACAACGTGCGAATCGGTAAACGACAGTACGGAGACCTCCGGCCCAGTTAAAAACTCCTCGATGACAATCTGGCTGCCGCTTTTGCCGAAGATTTTATCCTCCATGATTGAGCGGATACCAGCTTCCGCCGCGGCAAAATCTTCGGCAATAATAACGCCCTTGCCGAGCGCCAGACCATCCGCCTTGATGACAGTCGGATAGCTGTTCTGCGCTTTTACATACTCGATTGCCTTCTGCGGATCGCCAAACGTCTCATATGCGGCGGTCGGAATGCCGTATTTTTTCATAAGCTCCTTGGCGAAGACCTTGCTTCCCTCCAAAGCTGCGGCCGCTTTCGAGGGGCCGAAACAGCGGATTCCTTTTGCCTCCATCGCATCCACCATGCCCAAAACGAGCGGATCGTCCGGCGCCACGACGCAGAAATCAATTCCGTTTTCAGCGGCATATGAAACCATGGCGTCAACGTCGGTCGCCTTGACCGGCACACAGACGGCGTCCGCAGCGATCCCGCCGTTTCCCGGCGCCGCGTAGAGCTCCGGATTTTTTTTGCTCTCTTTGAGCTTTTTAATGATTGCATGCTCGCGGCCGCCGCCGCCCACAACCAAAACTTTCATTGAAAACCTCCTGTTGCTGTCTGCGCCCTCCGGTCAAGCGCGGAGCGATACGTCACAATAGAAAACGCAATCAGCGAGCAAATGACCGAACCGGTCATAATATCGCCGGTTTTCGCCGCCAGTCCGGATACCGCGCTGTAAGACGCGGTCATATAAGCTCCGTACTGCGCGTATATCGTGCTCTCCACCATAGAAAGCACGGTAATCAGCACGCCGGACAGAAAAAGCAGAATCGCCTCGACCGTCACAAAGGCCACGCCCTTTCCTCTCGTCCACACAGGCTTGTTGCTCGAAGAAAGCAGAACAATGCAGAAGACAAGCTGTGTGATAAACAGCGCAAGATTCGCCAAAACCGGAGAAAGCGGAACGACAAAATAGCTCACCAGCTCTGCCGGATACGCAAGCAACTCCTTATACTGCCGCTGCAATACAACGACGGCAATGTACAAAACAAACGCCAATCCCGACAGAACAATGGAACAAACCGCCAGAATACGCGCACTTCTGGGCGCCACAGTACGATTCATACGCATCTTCTCCCCTTATCAGTGATGGAACAGGCGAATGCCCGTAAACGCCATTGCAATATCGTACTTGTTGCAGGTCTCAATCACATTGTCGTCGCGGATCGAACCGCCCGGCTGCGCAATATAGCAAACGCCGCTTCTGTGCGCACGCTCAATGTTGTCGCCAAACGGGAAAAACGCATCGGAGCCGAGCGAAACGCCGGTCATTTTATCGAGCCATGCGCGCTTTTCCTCTCGGGTAAGCGGGACGGGCTGTTCGGTAAAGGTGTTCTGCCATACGTTGTCGCCGATCACGTCCTCGTAATCCTCGCTGATGTATACGTCAATGGCATTGTCGCGGTCCGCACGGCGGATGCCCTCTTTAAATGGCAGGTTCAGCACCTTTTCGTGCTGTCTAAGCCACCAGATGTCCGCCTTATTTCCGGCAAGACGGGTGCAGTGGATTCTCGACTGCTGACCCGCACCGATACCGATTGCCTGACCGTCCTTTACATAGCAGACCGAGTTCGACTGCGTATATTTTAATGCAATGAGCGAAATGATGAGATCCCGCTTCGCCTCGTCCGGGATGTTTTTGTTGTCGGTGACGATATTGGAAAACAGCGCGTCGTCGATCTTCAGCTCATTTCTTCCCTGTTCGAACGTAATGCCGTAAACGTCCTTGTGCTCAACCGGCGCCGGCTTGTACGCAGGATCAATCCTGATGACGTTGTAATTGCCTTTGCGCTTTGACTTCAGAATTTCCAGCGCTTCCTCCGTATAGTCCGGCGCAATCACACCGTCGGAAACCTCGCGCGCGATGAGTTTTGCAGTCGGCACGTCGCAGCAATCGGACAGCGCGATAAAATCGCCGTAGGAGGACATGCGGTCCGCGCCGCGCGCTCTCGCATAGGCGCAGGCCAGCGGGGAAAGCTCCGCGTCGTCCACGAAGTAGATTTTACGCAGAACGTCCGTAAGCGGCAATCCAACCGCCGCGCCCGCCGGACTGACGTGCTTAAAAGAAGCCGCCGCTGGAAGGCCGGTCGCTTCCTTCAGCTCCTTCACAAGCTGCCAACTGTTGAACGCATCCAGAAAGTTGATATAGCCTGGACGCCCCGAAAGCACTTCAATCGGCAGCTCGGCGCCGTCCTTCATAAAAATGCGCGACGGCTTCTGATTGGGGTTACAGCCGTATTTCAAAGCAAGTTCTTTCATAGAAAAATCCTCCTTTTTACTGATGCTTGTTGATGATTCTTGTTGCAGCTTCACCGGTTTCGAGATTTACAAAGCGCGTAAACAGGCTGACTTTGTTATCCGCATTGAGCGAAGTCCACAGCATATCGGTAAACGCATCCAGATCGTTGCCGATTTCGACCTTCTCCGGCTCGCCGTCAAAGCTCGGGATCGGATTGCCGTCGCATTGATAGGTGTGGATAAAATGACCCTCGCCCGCGACCGGCTGTGCATATTCATAGAAGAAACGCAGTGCGGAACCGCCGTTTCCGTCGTTGCTCTTCAAAATGGAGAGCTTATAGGAGAAATCGTTCTCCGCAAACGTCGCGATACCGGAAATGCGCGGGGTAAAGTTCGGCGGATCCGGCTCAAACGTGCGGGTGCGAAGTGCCTCTTCAAAGGTTTTTCCGTCTTTTATGTAATCGTAAATCGTGTCGGTCTGATCGCCGTTGGTTACAATCAAGCGGTTTCCCAGAACATGCACCGGCGAATAAATGATAAGCGACGGATCAACAAGCTTTGATTCGTCATATGCGCGGGTACGGATCCCGTTTGTCTCGTTTTCCTCAAAAATGCGGTTTCTCGAATTCTCGCTTCTTCCCATGATGAAATAAGCGACGGCCGCATGTCTGCCGTCAGCAGTTTTGCCGATGATGATGCCGCGCCCCGGATAGGTGTTTTCACAAAGCGCATTCGGTAAATCAATACGCATCAGATTTCCTCCCTTATCGTCAAACATTATTGCGTTTTATGTATCAAGCTGTCTTAGCATGGAATGCCCATGATAGCCGGTGCTCTGAATTCGGCTTTGCACAGCGGACGTCCCGCATTCTTCCGCTGTTACGCCTCCACCACGGCAATGCCGTTTTCAATTTTAATCCTGTCCTCACAGAAAAGCGATACGGCCTTAGGAAGAATTCTCCACTCCGCCTCTTCCATTACGCGCTTCTGCAAGCTCTCCGGCGTATCGCCGTTTTTCACGTCAACCGCCTTTTGCAGAATAATCGCGCCGCCGTCGCAGACCTCATTTACGAAATGGACGGTTGCGCCCGTCACCTTCACGCCGCTTTTTAACACCGCTTCGTGAACGTGCAGTCCGTAAAAGCCCTTGCCGCAGAAGCTTGGGATTAACGCCGGATGGACGTTCATCATGCGGTATGGAAACGCCTCGGAAACCATACGGTCAACAATCGTCATAAAGCCCGCATAGACCACAAGATCGGCTTCTTCCTCCTTGAGCGCCGCCAGAAGATCGGCGGAAAACGTCTTGGAATCCGGATACTGCTTTCTTTCAATGACGCGCGTTTTAATTCCGGCTTTCTCTGCGCGGGTAAGCGCATACGCGCCCTGCTTCGACGCGATTACACAGGTGATTTCGCCGTTTTTGATCTCGCCGCGGCGCTGCGCGTCAATCAGGGCCTGCAAATTGGTTCCGCCGCCGGAAACCAGCACTACAATCTTTTTCATCGTTCCGTCCTTGCCTTACACAATGATAACGCCTTCATTGCCGGCGGCAACCTCGCCGATGACAAACGCCTTTTCACCCGCGTCGTTAATCGCCTTGACCGCCGCGTCCGCCGTCTCTTTGGAAACCGCCATGCACATGCCGACGCCCATATTGAAGGTGTTAAACATATCGCGCTCCGGAATGCTTCCAGTTCTTTGAATCAGGTTAAAGATCGGCAGAACCGGAATCGCCGCGCGCTCTATCTTCGCGGTGCAGCCCTCTTTCATCATGCGCGGAATGTTCTCGTAAAAGCCGCCGCCCGTAATGTGAGAGATTGCCTTGACGTCCGCCGCCGCAATCGCGGCGAGCGCCGGCTTTACATACAGCCTGGTCGGGGTAAGAAGCGCCTCGCCCAGCGTCTGTCCCAGCTCTTCACAGTAGATTGCAAGCTTCTCTTTCGTCAGGCCGAACACCTTCCGCACCAGAGAGAACCCGTTTGAATGCACGCCCGAGGAAGCTATGCCCACAAGCACGTCCCCAGGCTCCATGCGGCTTCCGTCGATTATCTGATCCTTGTCGACAATACCGACGGTAAAGCCCGCAAGATCGTATTCCTCCTCCGGCATCACGCCCGGATGCTCCGCAGTTTCGCCGCCAATCAGCGCACAGCCGGATTCCACACAGCCGTCCGCAACGCCCTTTACAATCGAAGCGATTTTTTCCGGCACATTCTTGCCGCACGCAATATAGTCAAGGAAGAAGAGCGGCTTTGCTCCGCAGCAGACCACGTCGTTTACACACATTGCAACACAATCGATACCGATGGTATCATGCTTGTCCATCAGCATGGCGGCTACGATTTTCGTTCCCACGCCGTCCGTGCCGGAGACAAGCACCGGCTCCTTCATACCGGAAAGCTCCGGCGCGAACAGGCCGCCAAAGCCGCCGATTCCCGAAACAACCCCCGGAACCGCCGTCCTTTTGACATGCTCCTTCATCAGCTCCACGGCCTTATATCCGGCGGTTACGTCAACGCCGGCTTCCTTATAGCTCTCGCTAAAACTTTTCATAGCAGTTTTCCTTTCGTCGGTCGATCATAATATTTTCTTTGAGTGTCCCATCCGGCAGTGCCTGCATCGGATTGCGTGGGACGGATTATTCCTTGCCGTTCCAGCAATAGGTGCAGACGTTTTCCGGATCGATGCCGATCGCCTCAAGCATCCCCTCGAGCGACTGATAGCGCAGTGAGGTAAAGCCGAGCTCCTCACGAATCATATCGATCATCTGCGAATACTTGTCCGTGGTATAGTGGGTATACGGCTCTAAAACGGAAACGCTGTCCGTTCCCTCAATTTTTTTGATTACGCGCCGTGCAATCAAGTCCATATCGCTTGTCGAGCGGGAGAAATTCAAATATTTGCATCCGAACAGAATCGGCGGACATGCCGGACGAATATGCACTTCTTTTGCGCCGGAATCATAGAGGAATGAAGCGGTCTCGCCGAGCTGCGTTCCACGCACAATGGAATCGTCAATGAACAAAAGACGCTTTCCGCGGATCAGCGAATCCACCGGTATGAGCTTCATATGCGCCACAAGATTGCGCATTTTCTGATTCTGCGGCATAAAGCTTCTGGACCATGTCGGCGTGTATTTCATAAACGGGCGTGCAAAAGGTACGCCGGACTCGTTCGCATAGCCGATGGCGTGCGCTGTGCCGGAATCCGGAACGCCTGCCACCGCGTCAAGTCCTTTGGGATCGATCGGGTCGTCCTTGGCCAGAATTCTGCCACAGTCATAGCGCATCTGTTCTACGTTTTTCCCCTCATAGTCGGAGGTTGGATATCCATAATACGTCCAGAGGAACGCGCAGATCTTCATCTTTTTTCCGGCGGGCGCCTTTTTAATCACCTCGTCCGGCGTAACCAGCACAATTTCCCCGGGTCCCAATTCCTTATATTTGCTGTAGCCCAGATTCAGGTATGCCGACGATTCAAACGATACGCAGAAACCGTCCTCCTTTTTTCCGACGACAAGCGGGGTGCGGCCCAGGCGGTCGCGGGCGGCATAAACGCCGTCCTTGGTCAGAATCAGCAGCGTCATCGAGCCGTCGATGCGCTCCTGCGCATAGCGGATGCCCTCGGTAATGCTGTCCTTTTGATTGATGATTGCCGCAGTCAGCTCCGTCGCATTGATGTGTCCGCCGCTCATCTCAAGAAAATGGGACTTCCCGCAGGCGAAACATGCCTCGGTCAGCTCTTTTTCATTGTTGATCCGGCCCACCGTCGTAATCGCGTAGGTTCCAAGATGCGAGCGCACAATCAGGGGCTGCGGCTCCATATCGCTGATGCAGCCAATTCCCATATTGCCCGCCATTTCGTTTACATCGCGCTCAAACTTTGTCCGAAACGGCGCGTTTTCGATGTTGTGGATGGAACGCGAAAAGCCCGACTCCGGCGAATAAACCGCAAGTCCGCCGCGCCGCGTTCCCAAATGAGAGTGGTAATCCGTGCCGAAAAACAGATCGGTCACGCAGTCTTTTTTTGAAATGACGCCAAAAACGCCGCCCATAACATACTTCCTTTTCCTGTTTTGAGAATGAACCAGTCCCGCGGCGCTGGCGCGGGACTGGAAAACGGATATATCCGGACATGCCGCTCTAAAAGCCGTCCGGCTGCATTCGGGAATTATTCGCCGAGCAGACGCTTCAAAATCTCTTTATATGCGTCCTCCTCGCCGCCCATATCCCGGCGGAAGCGATCTTTGTCGAGCTTCTCATGCGTAGTCGCATCCCAGAAACGGCAGGTATCCGGAGAAATTTCATCCGCCAGCACAATGGCGCCGTCCGCCGTTTTGCCGAATTCCAGCTTAAAGTCGATCAGCTCGATATTGACTTCCTTGAGATACTCTGTCAGGATTTCATTGATCCGCAGTGCGTAGGAAGCGATCGTGTCAAGCTCTTCCTTGGTGCAAAAGCCCATGGCGAGGATATGATACTCGTTGACCATCGGATCGCCCAGTGCATCGTCTTTATAGCAGTACTCCAACACGGTTTTATTCATCTTCGTACCCTCCGGCAGGCCGAGACGCTTCGACAGAGAGCCCGCTGCGATGTTGCGCACAATAACCTCAAGCGGCACAATAGAAACCTTTTTTACGATGGTCTCACGGTCGGAAATCTCCTCGATCAAATGGGTCGGAACGCCCTTTGCTTCAAGCATTTTCATCAGGTGGTTGGTCACACGGTTGTTGATGATACCTTTGTCGTGAATCGTTCCCTTTTTTAAGCCGTTCAAGGCTGTAGCATCGTCTTTGTAATCGACAATATATGCGTTTTCATCGTCGGTTTTATAGACCTTTTTCGCTTTGCCTTCGTAAAGAAGCTCCATCTTTTTCATCATTATTTCCTCCTGTTTTATGAAATTACATCTGCATGTCAAGCTGCAGCTTTTTGTCCTTTTCGATAACCTCGTCGTTCATCTTCGTTTTCATTTCCATAGCTTGTCCGAAAGCGCTTCATCCGAAAGCGCGAGTATCTGGACTGCAAGAAGCGCGGCGTTTTTCGCCCCGTCGATTGCAACTGTCGCAACCGGAATACCGGACGGCATCTGTACGGTCGCAAGCAATGCGTCAAGTCCGTCGAGCGTCGAAGATTTCACCGGAATCCCAATTACAGGCAAAGTGGTGTGCGCGGCAAGAACGCCCGCCAGATGCGCCGCCTTTCCCGCTGCGGCAATGATAACGCCAAATCCGTTTTCACGCGCCTTTGACGAAAACTGCGCGGCAAGCTCCGGCGTGCGGTGCGCGGACATAACGCGCGCTTCCGTCTCAATTCCGAATCGTTTCAATTCCTGAATCGCCGGCATAACCACCGGCAGATCACTGTCGCTTCCCATAATGACGGCAACCTTTTTTGCTGTCGGCATATTCAAAAGCACTCCTTTACTCTTATAAGGATTTTCCCCGCATAAAAGCGCCGCTGCATAAAATAGAAAAAGGCCGCAGATATGCAGCCCTTTGCTCAATGATATACAGCGATTGCGTTTTTCAAAGAAAGGAAAAATGACGCCGATCCGGAAAAAAGCTGCACTGCGGCAGGGCGACGCATTCTACGGGCACACCCGGTCACCAGCTTTTCCATGCGGCGGTATCCTCCTATCCCAAGCAGTTCTTTCACTATCATTTTATATGAAAGCGCCTCCAAAAACAAGTCCTGCGGGATAAAATATAGAACCGTTTCCGGACGGATAAACTGTTGATTTTGACAAAATAATCGGAACGCCGGGGCGTTCCGATTATTGAAAAACAGGATTACTGTTCGATGTTCTGGTCGGCAAACAGCTCTTTTACGCTGGTTGCAAGGCCTGCAAGTCCCTGAATCTGCGACGGAATGATGATCTTTGTCGCTTTTCCGTCCGCAGCTTTTGTAAACGCCTCAAGCCCTTTGATCGCAAGCACCTTTTCACTCGGATCGGCAGCGGTCAAAAGCTTTAAGCTCTCCGCATACGCCTCCTGTACGGCGCGGATTGCAGAAGCCTCGCCCTCCGCCTCGCGGATTTTCTTCTCACGGATTGCGTCCGCCTGCAAAATGGTCGCCTCTTTTACGGCCTGTGCGCGCAGAATCTGCGATTCCTTCTCGCCCTCTGCGACAAGGATCTGCGAGCGCTTCTCGCCTTCCGCCTTCAAAATACTCTCGCGGCGTTCGCGCTCCGCCTTCATCTGGCGCTCCATCGCGTCCTGAATCTCGCGCGGCGGAAGAATGTTTTTAAGCTCTACGCGCGTTACCTTGATACCCCATTTATCCGTGGCCTGATCGAGGATGGACGTAATCTTTGAGTTTACCGTATCGCGGGACGTAAGCGTCGCATCCAGCTCCAGCTCGCCGACAATATTGCGAAGCGTCGTAGCGGTCAGGTTTTCAATTGCGGACATCGGGTTGTTGATGCCGTATGTGAAAAGCTTCGCGTCCGTCACCTGATAGAACACAACCGTGTCAATCTGCATCGTGACGTTATCCTTTGTGATAACCGGCTGCGGCTTAAAGTCCACAACATGCTCTTTGAGCGAAACGCGCTTTGCAACCCGGTCAATAAACGGCACCAGAAAATGCAGCCCCGTGGTCCACGTCTGATAGTAAGAGCCGATCCGCTCCACAACAAAGACCTGCGCCTGCGGCACAACCTTAATCTGTGTAATCAGAATGATGAGAATCACCACAATCAGACCAATTACAATGTAAAATCCCCATGGCATAACAAAAACCCCTTTTCCTTTAACTTTTTCTGATTATGCTTCCGGCTTGCGCCGTACAATCAGCTTAACGCCTACAATCGAATCCACCGTGCAGGTTTCGCCCGGCTCCATCGTGCTGCCGTCCACAGTGCGTGCAGTCCAGAGAAGGCCGCTGGCCAGAACGCGCCCCGTGTCCTCCCTGTTGTCGATCTTTTCTTTTACAATCGCTTCCTGCCCGATCATGCTGTCAGCATTGGTCGCCACCTTTTTTCGGTCCGAGACAAGCCGCCGCACCACCGGCCGCGTTGCAAGAAGGAGCAGAAGCGATACCACAGCAAAGACAAGAAGCTGCACCCAAAACGGCGTTTCAAAAAGCGAGACGATAAAAGCCGCAATTCCGCCGCCTGCAAACCATACGGCGACAAGCTCCACCGTAACAATCTCTGCAATAATCAAAACCACGCTGAGCGCAGCCCAGAATAAAATCTCCCATATTTCCATGGACAGGCACCTCCTTTCCCGTTTCCCTTTGGTTTTATCATATCATGCCGGACAGCGTACTGCAAGCGAATTTTGCCGATGGTCGTTTTTTCGCGCTATCCGGTTTTGGATAAAAGGCGGATGGTTTTCTGTTTCTAAGTAAACTTTCTTTACAAAAAATATTGACAAAGAAACTTCTTCGTGATAGTCTATTTTTATCAGGAATTCACTGCTCGGCCGGATGAGCGATCGGTGAATGTACGTTTCCAGCTTCATGAAACGTTATACTTTATTTTAGGAGGAGATACCCCTTGCAAAAGGATTTTGCGGCATCAAGAGGAGAACCGTTTCCGATTAAAATGTTTTTGATCTACGTTCTGTTTTACGCCGGTCAGGCAATGTACAACGTATACTTAAACCTGTTTTTGGATCAGAACGGCTTTTCCAAAACACAGCTCGGACTTTTAAGCTCTGTTTCCACGATTGTACTCGTTCTGGTACAGCCCTTGTGGGGCGTTTTGAGCGACAAGTCGAAAAGTAAAAACCAGATCGTGGGCATGCTTTTGCTGATCTGCTCCATTGTGGGACTTGCCTTTTACGCCTCAAAGACGGCTCTGTGGCTTGCGCTTTGCGTGCTTCTGTTCAACGTTTTCTTTAATCCTGCCGTCACCCTACAGGATAATTACACGCTCGAGATGCTTGAAGGCGGAAGATGGGATTTTGGCCAGCTCCGGCTGGGCGGAACGCTCGGCTACGCCGCATGCGCCGCATTGATCGGGTTTGTGGTACAGACAAATTACAGCCAGATTTTCTGGATGATGGGCATTTTCTTCGTCATCACCGGCCTGCTCTATTTCCGGCTGCCGCGCGTCTCCGGACACCGCGAAAAAAAGCAGAAAGTAAAATATTCTTTGCTGTTAAAAGACCGCCGTCTTGTATGCATGTTCCTTTTTAACATTGTTTACACGCTCGGCACGGCGTTTTTCTATCAGTTCTATTCGATCCACTATAAAAACGATTTGGGCGCTTCTTCGGTTATGGTGGGTCTGCTTTCGACCTTCGGTGCGCTTTCTGAAATCCCGTTTTTCTGGTTTGCGGGGCGGCTGCAAAAGCGCTTCGGCACCAAGGCGCTCATGCTGTTTGCCGGAACAGCCGCCGCGCTGCGCTGGCTCCTTCTTGCCTGCCTCACGAATACATACGCAATCCTCGTGGTCAACATGCTCTCAGGCTGCGGCTTCGTAGGCTTCAGCTACAGCCTGATTCGCTATATCAACGACAATGTGCCGAAATCCATGCGCGCAACCGCGCAGTCGTTAAACGGCATTTTAGGCACCTTTTTCTCCCGCATTATTTTCACCCCCATCAGCGGCGTCCTTGCCGACCATTTCAGCGTTTCCACTGTCCTTTTAGGCAACGGTATACTGATGGTCGCGGCCGTGCTCCTGTTCGCGTTTACATTCAGTAAGGCGGAAGCATATCAGGAGGCGCATCCGGTGCTCAAGGAGTAAATCCTGCGTCCCTGCGCAGCGCCGTTCAAAACGATACGATGCAGAATAAAACTCAGCATAAATTTTATTTTAGGAGGACATTTCATCATGGTACCTATTCTCACAAACCACATCGGCTACGACTGCGGCGACACCAAAAATGCCGTTTACCAGCGTCAAAGCGACGAAACGCCCGTCTCCTTTCGCGTAATCTGCGATAAGACCGGCGCTGTCTGCTTTGAGGGCGCGCCCGTGGAGGCGGGCGAAGTTGACAACTGGGGCACCGGCTACTATTACACTCTGCGCTTTGACGAGGTGAAAACGCCAGGTCAGTACTATATCGAGGTCTCCGACAATAAAGGCGCTGTCGTTCGCTCCTATCCGTTCAAGATCGGGGAAAACCTTCTTGAGACGAGCACGCTGAGCGCGGTCGGCTACTATTTTAAAGCCCAGCGCTCCACCGGCGAATATGAGGCCGCGGACAGGAACATTCCGTTCATGTACGGCAAACGCGAGGGCCGCGTTGACGCACATGGCGGCTGGTACGATGCGACCGGCGACTATGGCGTGCATCTCTCCCATCTGTCGCACACCACCTATTTTAATCCGCAGCAAGCCTCTTTTTCCGCCTATGCGTTCTTTAAAATGAACGATCTGCTGGAAGAAGCCGATTATCCTTACTACACCATGCTTAAACGCCGCCTGATCGAAGAGGGCATGTACGGCGCGGACTTTTTAATGCGGATGCGCGCGCCCTCCGGCAATTTCTTTGTTACAAAATCCCGCACGATGGACGCCTACGGTCCGGTCGCCTCCATGCGCGTTTTGGGTGCATATCACCGCAACCCAACCGGACGCAAGGGCGGCGGCACTTGGGGCAGCGTTGACGAAATCACGGAATACGATTACGAAACCTCCTTCCGCGCGGGCGGCGGCTACGCGATCGCAGCGCTTGCTTACGCTGCGCGCGTAACCTACCCGAGCGACTATACCAAGGAAGAGTATCTGCAAGCCGCTGTACGCGCCTACGATTATCTGTACGCAAACAATGAGCTGTACGCAAACGACGGCAAATGGAACCTGGTCGATGAATATTGTGCGCTTGATGCGGTGATCGAAATCTATAAGACCACAAAGGAAATCGACTACCTTCGCCGTGCAAGAGCGCTCGCAAAGCGCATCATTGACCGCTACATTCCAATCGACGATACGATGGGCTATCTGAGCGTAAACGGTACGGATCGCCCCTTCTTCCATGCGGCGGACGCCGGTATGCCGGTCGTAAACCTTTTAAACTACTGTGCAGTTGAGCGTCAGGCAGAGGATAAGGCCGCAGTTCTTGCCGTCTGCGAAAAGCTGATGCGCCACGAGCTGTCCGTCACGAACGAGGTTGCCAACCCTTTCGGCTATGCAAGACAGTTTGTGGAGCACGGCGACGGCACAAAGGAAAACCAGTTCTTCTATCCGCATGATGTGGAAACCGCGCCGTGGTGGCAGGGCGAGAATGCACGGATCGCCTCGCTTGCAGCAGCAGCCCGCTCGCTCGCCTATTATACGAAGGATGCAGATCTCGCCGCCGCGCTGCGCAAGTACGCGGACGATCAGATCAACTGGGTGCTGGGCCTCAATCCCTTTGATAGCTGTATGCTGGAGGGCGAAGGCCGCAATAATATCGATTATTTCTTTGAAGGGGAGCGCCGCGACTTCATCCAGTGCCCGGGCGGCATTGTAAACGGCATTACCAGCGCTCTGCACGATGAACATGGCATTGCCTTCCACGCTGACGCAACCGACGAAGTCAACGACAACTGGCGCTGGGCTGAGCAGTGGATTCCGCATGCGACATGGTATATGTACGCGCTTTGCATGAAAAAAATCTAATGATGGAAAATGCGCTTTTTTGAACAGCGCGATATATCAAAAAAACAGTTGCACGCGGCGGATCAGCCGACTATAATCGATCTGTAACAACCGCCTTGCAGCGCACACTTTGCCGTGTCGGTTTTCCGGCGCGCCGCAGTCAAAAAATTCGGCTCCCTTTTTGGGAGCCGGATTCTTTTGAAATATGGGGAAGGAGCACGAATTGAAACAGAACAAAGCGGCGGACAAAACGCCTTTTCCAGTCTATCTTTTTCTGACCTATTTTATTTTCTACTGCGGCCACGCGGTATACAATACATATGGTACGGTCTTCCTGTCGCAGAATGGATTCAGCCAAAGCGTCATCGGTATCATGAGCTCAGTCGCCACGCTTGTCCTTGTTCTGATCCAGCCTCTCTGGGGCGTTATCAGCGACAAATCAAAGAATAAAAACAGGATCGCCGGCCTTTTGATCGTGCTTTGCGGCATATCCGGACTGGCCGTCTATCTGATGAAGGAGCTTTGGTGGATTGCGCTTTGCACCATGTCGGTGGCGGTCTTCTTCTCTCCCGCAATCACCCTGCAGGACAACTGCACGCTCGAAATGACAGAGGGAACGCGCTGGAATTTCGGTAACATTCGTTTGGGCGGTACGCTCGGCTATCTGGTCTGCGCGGCGGTCATGGGCCTTTTCATCCGCGATTACAGCCAAATTTACTGGTGGATTGCGCTCTTCTTCATTCCTGCCGGACTGATGCTGATGTGCATGCGGCGTCACGTCGGCGGCTATCGGCATAAAGAGGAAAAGGTGCACTATCGTGTGCTTTTGCAAAACAAACCGCTTGTCTGGCTGATTGTGTTCAATATCATCTACTTTATTGCCAATACCTTTTCCCGGTATTATACGATCTATTACAGTGCAACGCTCGGCGCCACGCCGTTTATGCTGAGCATGGCCACAATGGTCAGCGGGCTTGCAGAGATTCCGTTTTTCTGGTATGCGGGAAAAATTCAGAAAAAGCTTGGTATTGAGCGCTATCTGATTATGGCCGCTCTTTCGCTTGTCGCGAAGCATATTCTGCTGTGCTTTGTCACAAATCCATGGCTCGTGATTCTGGTTCACGCCTTAAATGGATGCGGCTTTTCCACTTTCAATTTCTGCATCCTGAACTACATCAATGAAAACGTGCCGAAATCCATGCGTGCAACCTCCCAGTCCTTAAACAGCATTCTCTCAACCGTTTTTGCTTCTATTCTTTTTGCCCCAGTCGCGGGCGTCTGCGCCGACTTTTTAGGCTCCGGCGGCACGCTGCTGGTCGGCGCAGTCATCATGCTCGGCGGGATTATTTTGTTTAAATGCACATTCAGCCGATCCGTCCGAAAGCAATCGCAGACAGACATGTGAAAGAAGGGTTCCCTTTGACAATATCCAAACTTCATTCGGAGCAAGATAGCCGCTTTCCGATTCACATTTTCCTGATTTACGTCATCTTTTATGCAGGACACGCATTTTACAATACGTATAATACGTTGTTTTTATACGGAAGCGGCCTGACACAGGAACAGATTGGCATGATAAGCTCGGTTTTCACCGCCATTCTTATCTTTATCAAGCCGATGTGGGGCGTTATCAGCGACAGATCCAAAAACAAAGCGCGGATTATCGGCGTGCTTCTGATCATCAACGCGCTCATCTGCCTTGCCTTTTATATCTCTGCTTCTGCCTACTGGCTGGCGCTGTGCGTGATAATGTATCAGCTCTTTTTTCAGCCCGCCTATACCCTTCAGGAAAGCTATACGCTTGAACTGATGGACAAAAGCCGCTGGGATTACGGCAACATCCGCCTGGGCGGCACGCTCGGCTATGCCGTATGCGCCATGCTCACCAGCGTTCTGATCGCCGACGACTACGGCCGTATTTACTGGATGATGGCGCTTTTGTACGGCGTGGCAGGCATTCTCCAGCTATTCACCAAGCCTGTAGCCGGCCATCGTAAGAAAAAAGAGAAAATCCCCTATCGCCAGGTGTTGTCTCACGCGCCGCTTATGTGCATCATTGGCTTCCAGCTTTTATCATCGCTCGGCTCGTCCTTCAGCATGTATTACTCCATCTACTTCCGTCATCAGCTTGGCGCGCCGTCGGAGCTTCTGGGCTGGATGACGACGATCGGCGCTTTAAGCGAGCTTCCGTTTTTCTGGTACGCAGGACGGATCGAACGCAAAATCGGTACACAGTGGTTCTTAACCATTGCAACCAGCGCCATCATCTTAAAAATGGTTTGTCTTTCCTTTGTCACCAACCCGTATATCGTGCTCTGCTTACAGGTGTTAAGCGGTATGTCGGTTGTCAGCAGCGCCTATTGTATCATCAAATATATCGGCGACACAGTGCCGCCGCAGATGCGCACCACTGCGCAGATGGCAAACGCCATTATCACCACTATCTTTTCCACCGTTATCTGCGCGCCGATCGTCGGCTGGCTTGACGGTCTGCTCGGCACACAGGCCGTATTGCTCATCGGCGCAGGCGTGTCTGCCGTTTCCGTTGTGCTGTTCATTCTGATCTATCCTGCCGCCATGCGGCGCCAGCAGAGAAAAGAAGCGCTTTCCCAGACAGAATAAGCAAGGATAACGCTCTGCAAACAGCAAAAAGGATCGCCCCGAGGGGCGATCCTTTTTGCTGTAATACACAGGCGGTTTCTGCTAAACGTCTTGTATAAATATAGAAAAAACCGATCAAACTAAGATTGCGCGCAGACACACCGACGCACATAGGGCGCGCTGACAAAACGACGTCGGAGAAACGGAGCAGATTTTATGATAAACATTACCGATGTAAAGATCCGCAGACTGCTGCATGACGGCCGGCTGCGCGCAATCGTATCCGTCACGCTGGACGATGCAATCGCCCTGCACGACATTAAAGTGATTGAAGGGCCGAACCGGCTTTTCGTCGCCATGCCCTCCCGCAGGGACGACAACGGCGTCTACCGCGATATTGTGCACCCAATCTCCTCCAAGGAGCGCAGCGCCATTGAGGAGCGAATCCTATCCTGCTATCAATCCTCGCTCGCCGCACAATAGCCGCAGCTTTCCGAAACATCCAGGCCTGCCTGCCGCCTGCCGCGGCCGGCAGGCTTTTTCATGCAAAAAAAGAATGCAAGGCGAAAAAATGCCTTGCATTTAGAGTGGGGGTAGTATATGAAAAAGCGTCATACGCAGTATAAAAAGGAGCATTGCTCCTGTTAAACAAGCGGCGATTACTTCCACCACAGTTTATACATATATTATATCGGGAACTCATCCTGCTGTCAAGTATTGGCCGTACCAATTTTTCAGTTTCATAAAAAAGTCAAAATCTCCGACAAAATCTCATTTGAAACCAGAAATCCCCGCGGCGTCAGCGCAAATCTTCCGGACACCGCCTCGGCAAGCGCATGATCGCAAAGCTGCCGCAGAAAGCGCCTGGCTTTCTCCGCACATTCTGTCCGGATAACATGCATAAGCTCTTCGATCAAAACACCCTGCCGCAATCTGAGCGCCAGCATCATCCGCTCATCCGCACCTCCCGCCTGACCGTGGGCAAGCGTCAAATCGCCGAATATTCCGCTTTCCGCCGCCTCGCAGAAACGGCAGAGATCCGGTGCGGAAGCAAAGCGTTTTCCCGCAAAAAAAGAATGTGCCGCCGGACCGATGCCCAAATACGGCTCGCATCGCCAATATTTTAAATTGTGACGGCTCTCTCGTCCAATTTTCGCAAAGTTTGAAATCTCGTATTGCATAAAGCCGTGCTTTTCCAGAAAGGAGACCGTCTGCAAGTAGATACGAGCCAGCGTATCCTCGTCCGGGCAGTGCGCAAGCAGCGGACTTTCCTGATAGGCCGTTCCTTCCTCTACCTTCAATAAATAGGCGGAAAGGTGCGCAACCGGCAGCGACACCGCCGTTTGAAGCGTAAACAGCAAAGATTCCTCCGTCTGATAGGGAACGCCAAGCATCAGGTCGATCGATATATCGTCAAATCCGGCCTCCGTCGCATCATATACGACACATGCGGCGCGTTCAGCCGTATGGCGGCGTCCAAGCGCCGTAAGCTCTGGGGCACAGAAGGACTGCACCCCAATGGAGAGCCGGTTTACGCCGGCCTCACGATAGGCGCAGAGTCTTTCCTTCGTCAGCGTATTTGGATTCGCTTCCATGGTAATTTCCCCGTCCAGCGCAAAGCATCGGCATGCCGTATCAATCATATCGGAAATCTGGACAGGTGAAAGAAGGCTGGGCGTCCCGCCGCCAAAATAAAGCGTATCTGCAACTGCGCCGGTCTCAGCGAATTGTTCCATCCGGCGGCATACCGCAAGAACATAGCGCTGTACCGTCTGCTTCCGGTAAGCTTCGGAAAAAAAATCGCAGTAAGGACATTTTTTCGCGCAAAACGGGACGTGAACATACAGCCCGACCGGTGCGTCACCCATGGCGCACCTCATACAGCGTATTGGCCAGCGAAATGAACTGAGAAAGCGTCAGCTCTTCCGCACGCGCAGTCGGCGAAAGCCCGCAGACCGTCAGTGCAGCCGCAACCTGCTCCTTCGTAAGAGAAAGCGCGCCGGAAAGCGGATTCGGCAGCGTTTTTCGCCGCTGAGAAAAAGCCGAGCGGATCACACGGAACAGATATGCCTCATTTTCCACATGCGCCGGCGGTTCTTTCCGAATATCGAGCCGTATCACGCTGGAATCCACGTTCGGCGCGGGCATAAAGCTGCCCCGGGAGACATGGAATAAAAGCGAGGGCTCGCTGTAATAGCGCACCGCAGCGGTAACAGAACCGCACTGTCTTGTACCCATTTGGGCACAAAGGCGCTGTGCCGCCTCTTTCTGCACCATGACGGTGACCGAGGCAACCGGCAGCCGCGATTCCAAAAGGTGCATCAGAATCGGCGACGTCACATAATAGGGGAGATTTGCGCAGACTGCAACCTCCATACCGGCAAATTCTTCACGAATCAGTTTGTGCAGGTCCACCTCCAACACATCCGCATGAATCACCTTGATGTTGTCATAGCCCGCAAGTGTTTCATCCAGCACCGGAAGCAGTTTTTCGTCGATTTCGATTACAACAACCCGCTCTGCGCGCTTGGCCAGCTCCACTGTGAGCACGCCGAAGCCCGCCCCGATTTCAATGATGCCAAAGCCCGGCCGTGCGTTTCCGTATTCCGCAATACGGGGGCAAACGCTCGGATTGACTAAAAAATTCTGCCCAAGCGTTTTGGAAAACGTAAAGCCGTATTTGCGGCACAGCTCCTTAACCGTTCCGATGTTTGAAAGATTGTCCAGACACGCCGCCTCCCTATTATAAAAATGACTGCTCCGTCTTTGAGGGCGAAACAAACAGTCCTTGCATTGCACAGCTATTTTACCACAAATGCCGCCGCTGTACAAACCGGATTTTTCTCCCCATTCCCTTTTATCAGAAAATGTCCCGCCCAAAGGGCGGGACATTCGTATGTATTGAAGCAATACGTCATATCAAAGGGAAAAGCCTACGGAATTATTCCTCCACAACCTTATTGCAGTACCACTTATCGCCGCGGAAACGGATACGAAATACGATCGTTTTGATAACCCATTCTATGCCCATGGCAATCCACACACCGTTGATGCCGAGACCAAGCGGCAGTGCGAGCAAATATCCAAGGCCGACGCGCGCCACCCACATGCATACAAGCGAGGTAACGGAAGTAAAATTCGCATCGCCCGCAGCGCGCAGCGTATTCGACATGACGTTGGCTCCGGACCATACAAACGGCATAAAAGCGGAACCGATCCACAAAAGCGGATAAATAACCGGAAGCGTCTGCGCCTCCGGCGCATACAGCATCAAAAGAAACGGCATCAGCGGCAGAATCACAATCACGGAAAGCGTACATATTGCATTGCCGAGCCATTCCATACGGCGGCCATAGTGTTTTGCAAGCGCAATTTCTCCTGCGCCGATGCACTGTCCGGTAACGGTAAGCGTTACCACGCTCACGGCAAAGCCCGCCGCATAGATCAGGCTGAATACGGAGTTGGCGATTGCGTTTGCCGCAACCGCAATGTTTCCAAGCTGCACCATATATGTCTGCACAATAACCGTACCGCCGTTATAAAAGCACTGCTCGATCGCAAACGGAATTCCCATGCGGAAAATAGATTTCAGAAGTTTCGGCTCAAAACGGAAAATATCCGAAAAGCGAACGCCGATCTGTCCGTGCTTGTTCATCAAAGAATAAAGCGCGGTAGCGCCGCCGACGATACGGGCGAGGAAATAGGAAAGGATGGTTCCGAAAATATCCAGATGCATGACGTTTAGGAAAATCATGCTCAGAACCAGATGGATGACGTTAATAATAATAGTCAGGCGCAGACAGGATTTTGAGTCTCCGACGCCGCGCAGTGCAGAAAAAGAGGCGCTGTAAAAGGAAAATGGAAGAAAAGAAATCGCCATACCGATCAGATATTCCGTCGCCCTGCCGCAAACCGACTCGCCCGCCGTGCCGAAGAGCAGCATAACAATCGGATTAGCAAGCAGGCACAGCAAAACCGCCGCCATGGCCGCAACAATAAACGTCGCCAAAACGGACTGTCCGGCCGCCTGCCTGACACGCAGCGGGTTGCCCTTGCCCTTATACTGCGCAACTACAACCGTACCGCCGTTTGCAACTGCGCCGAACAGCGCCATGACCAAAAACAGAATCGGATTCACAAGACTGACCGCCGACACGGAATCCTGACTGGAGGCGCTGATCATCGCTGTGGTCAGCATGCTGATTAAGTACATAAAAAACTGGTCGATAATGACTGGCCCCAAAATACCGAAAAACTCCCGACTGGTAAACATTGAACTTCCGTAATTTCGGTCCAAAAACCGCCCGATCGCTCGGAAAGGCTTTGTCAACGCGCCTTTGCTCACTCAAAAAACTCCCCTCGATAACAAGCAGCGCTCCGGTTGCCGGACAGCCTGTCTGTACGATGCTTTAAAATACCGCCCCAAGACGGCACGCTTTAGGTATATCTGCATTATATCGGCTTTTCTTTAGTTTGTAAAGCTTTTTTATTAATCTGTATCATTTCTTTTTTAGCCGCTGATCCGTAACCGCCGCAAGCGCTGCGTCATAAGATAGATCAGCGGATTTCTTTTTATCGGCCGCATCTCCCCATCGGGACAATGGCCGAAAACCAGCTTTTTCAAAAGAAACAAGGAATCAGCAAAGGAGCTGTTATACGTGCCAAAACAACGACTTATTCTGATTGCCGGCGGCGACCTGCGGCAGTATTATCTCGCACAGATTCTCGCGAAAACCTGTACGGTCTATACGACCGGCCTTGAAAAGTGTGCACCCGCCTTTTCCGGAGAGCTTCCGCCCGCCCAGGTTTCCACGCTTCCTCCGCCGGACTACATTATTCTTCCGGTTCCAGCCGAATCGGAAAAAGGCGTTTTGAACACACCCTTTTCCGCCGCGCGCATCTCCACCGAAATCCTT
This sequence comes from uncultured Oscillospiraceae bacterium, assembly GCA_900543295.1. GTDB lineage: Bacteria > Bacillota > Clostridia > Oscillospirales > Ruminococcaceae > Paludihabitans. The sequence continues at coordinate 31,101 of UQQY01000007.1, forward strand.
CTCTCCTGCGCAGAC
>UQQY01000008.1 GCA_900543295.1 uncultured Oscillospiraceae bacterium
CTCTAACACAAAACCTTTACAAAAGCAAGAAGAAAATACGCAGTATTCTGCATGTTTATTCATTTTGTACGAGCAGCTCAAGATCTTGATGCATATTTATGCACAAATCAACTGTTTTTTCTGTAGCGGGATGTATAAACCGCACCGCCGTACAGGAGAGCGCCTGACGTTTAACGCCTCTGTTTTGCACGCCGTACATGGTATCGCCCACAAGCGGGCACCCAATATGCGCAAGGTGGACGCGGATTTGGTGCGTGCGTCCGGTCGGAAGAGTGAGCGACAACAGCGTACAGCTCGGCGTTCGCTTCAACACAGTATACATGGTGAGCGCACGCTGTCCGTCCGCACGGACGCCGCGGCGCATTTGATGCGCCTGAAGCTGTACAATCGGGGCATGGATTGCGCCGCAGTCCTCCGGCAGGCCGCCAGAGACGACTGCCGTATACGTCTTCTCAACCCTTCCTGCAAGGCGCGACGCCGCCAGCGCATTCTTGGCGCAGACACAGATGCCGTCGGTATCGCGGTCAAGCCGGTAGACGGGACGGAACGTACTTTCCGGATGCGACGCGGCATAGACGTTTGCAAGCGTGTCCGACTGATGCCGCTTTGCCGGATGCATGGCGAGAAAAGGCGGCTTATTGTAAATCACAAGATCGTCGTCCTCATAGAGCACCGGTACACGGACAGCGCTGGGCGCAGCAGTCTCTTTTATATCGCGCAGAATTGCCGTAATCACATCTCCGAAAAAAACCGGATCGATCATACGAATATGACTGCCGTTTCGGAGAATATCGTCTGGGCGCTGCTTCAGCGTACGGACAATGCGGCGGGAAAAGCCGTGCATTCCCATTAAAAAACGTTCAAGACGTATGCCGTCCGCCTCCTGCGGTACGGTATAGACAAGCTTTCGTTCCATCTTTCTCCCTCAGTTAAACGTGATCTGTCCATTTTGAGAAAACAGGCGCTGAACCTTCTCGCAAAGCGCGCAGTGCTCCGGCAGGCTGAGCTCAGGATCCGCAGTTAAAAGCCGTTCCGCAGCCTTTCTTGCGGCTTCCAGCGTTTTCATATCCGCTAAAAGGTCTGCAACCCGCAGATCCGGCAAGCCATGCTGTCTCTTTCCAAAGAAATCACCCGGCCCTCTCAGCTTCAAGTCCTCCTGCGCCACGTCAAAGCCGTTTTGCATCGTCACCATTGTGTGGAGACGGCGGCGGTTTTCTTCTCCTTTGTGATCGGAAACCAAAATACAATAGCTTTCATACGCGCCGCGCCCAACCCGGCCCCTGAGCTGGTGAAGCTGGGACAAACCGAATCGTTCAGCATTTTCAATCATCATGACCGTTGCGTTCGGCACATCCACACCGACCTCTACGACGGTCGTAGCGATCAAAAGTGATATTTCACCGTCGCGGAACGCGCGCATCAGCGTTTCCTTCTCTTTCGCTTTCATACGTCCGTGCAGGATGGCCGACGAACATTCTGCAAGCGGCGTATTCTTGAGCTTTTTCACATATTCCTGCGCGGAGACAAGCTCGCTTTCGTTGTCCTCAATGAGCGGACAGACGATATAGGCCTGTCTGCCCGCATCGATCTGCTTCTTAATAAAGCCCAGTGCACGCAGCCGCTTGTCGCTTCCTATCGCCATTGTGCGCACGGGTTTTCTGCCTGACGGAAGCTCACGAATAACCGAAACATCCAAATCTCCATAGATAAGCAGCGCCAATGTGCGCGGTATCGGGGTCGCAGACATAACCAGCAGATGCGGATGATCGCCCTTTTCGGCGAGAGCGGCACGCTGTCCGACGCCAAAGCGGTGCTGTTCGTCCGTAACGACCAATCCAAGCTTTTGAAAGCGCACATCCTCCTGTAAAAGCGCATGCGTACCGATCACCACAGTGTATTCGCCCGCGCGAATCGACTCGACCGTTGCGGCGCGCTGTTTCGCGCTCTGGGTTCCGTCCAAAAGGCAGCACCGAACGCCAAGCGGCGCAAGCTGGCAGGAAAAGGTCTCATAGTGCTGCTCCGCCAGAATTTGCGTGGGCGCCATCACAGCCGCTTGCAGTCCGTTTTCCCTGCACAAAAAGCAGAGCGCCGCCGCCACCATCGTCTTGCCGGAGCCGACGTCGCCCTGCACGAGCCGGTTCATCGGCTCCGTCCTCTGCATATCGCGGATACAGTCGTCGATTGCCCGCGTCTGCCCATTCGTCAGCGTAAACGGCAGGCTGCTCAAAAACGGCATAAGCTCCGTTTTCTGAAGCTGCACGGAGGTTTCCTCGCGGTTCCTGTTTTTGAGCATGGTCATACCAAGCTGCAAAATCAGCAGCTCTTCAAAAATCAAACGATAACGCGCGACGCCGAGCGCATGGCTGTCTGTAGGAAAATGAACGTTTTCCACCGCATAACGAAGCTGACAGAGCTCGTTTTCGCGTCTGAGCAAAGGAGGAAGCGCGTCCAAAAGGCAGTCTCCCCAGACGCGCAGCGCCTCCCTCACATTTTCCGTGACCTGTCTGTTGGAAAGGCCCTCCGTTAAACTGTAAAGTGGGAGCAGTCCGCCTGCCTCCTGTTCGGGGAACACCTGAGGCGCGGACATTTCGCTGTGCAGAAGGGAGCCGGTAACCTTGCCGTAGAAAAGATACCAAACGCCTTCTTTCAGCGATTCGAACAGGTATTTTGCATTATATATTGTAATTTTTAAATCCGTGCTCTCGTCGGTTGCATAGACGCGGAAAATGGAAAGGCCTTTGCGGATCCGCTGTTCTCCCTGCTTTTTATACACTTTAGCGCGGACGACAACGTTTTCACCGGTGTGCGACGCGGCAATCGGAAGCGGCGCAGAAAAATCGAGATATCCGCGCGGCACATACAAAAGAAGATCCCCGATGGTGTGCACGCCAAGCTTTTCATAGAGCGCGGCGCGCTTTGGCCCGACGCCGGAAAGCAGGCGGACCGGATCCTTTTCCGTGAGCGGCATGGGAAGGCCCCCTTTCGTTCTTTCGGTTAACCGCCGTTTGCCAAAAACCGCGCACACTGCCCGTGTGCGCGGTTTTTAGTCAATATTCTCTTTATTCCACCGAGATCATATAATAGTAAACCGGCTGTCCGCCGTTTACCATCGTCACCTCGTAATCGTCGCCGTATTTTTCCACAATTACCTGACGCGCCTGCTCCGCCTGATCGTCCGTCACATCGCTGCCGTAAATCAGCGTAATAAAGCTCGCGTCCTTTTTCTTCACCAGATGCCGCACCAGCCTTGTAAGCGCCTTGGTGATGTCGCGGTCTGTAAAGTCGAGCTTGCCATTATCGAGCGCCAGAATTTCTCCCTTTTTAATGGAGTGACCGTCATACTCGCTGTCGCGTGCGGCAAAGGTAATAAGTCCTGTCTGCACCTGATCGAACTGCTTGGTCATATTGACGCGGTTTTCACTGTAGCTCAATTCCGGATCAAACGCCAGCATCGCAGAAATGCCCTGTGGAATCGTGCGCGTCTGCAAAACGCAGACTCTGCGGTCGGCCAGCTTGACCGCCTGCTCCGCCGCCATAATGATATTTTTATTGTTCGGCAGGACGAACACCGTCTCCGCCGGCGTCGCCTCGATTGCACGCAGAATATCGTCCGTGCTTGGATTCATGGTCTGTCCGCCGCTGACCATCTGATCGACGCCCAAATCGGCAAACAGCGCCTGAAGCCCTGCGCCCGCTGCAACGGCGACAAAGCCGAACGGCTTCTCCGGATCCACCGGAACATAGGCTCCGCTTTTCTCAGACTTTTCCGCCTCGACAACCTTAGACTGATGCTGCACGCGCATATTGTCTATTTTGATATTGATAAGGGAACCAAATTTGATCCCCTCCTGAATGGCATTGCCCGGATCGTTTGTGTGTACATGCACTTTGATGATGTCCGCGTCATCAACGCATACCACGCTGTCGCCAATGGACTCAAGATAGGCGCGCAGCTTCATCGGATCGGCGCAGTCCGGCTTTTTATCCACGATAAACTCCGTGCAATAGCCGAATTTAATATCGCCGGAGGCCTCAGCCACAACGCTTGCCGGAGATTTCGCCTTTGCCTTTTCCTCCTGCGCGGCCTCAATCACCTCGCCGGTATGAACGGTGTGCGCCATGCCCTCAAAAATGATGACAAAGCCCTTTCCGCCTGCATCGACCACACCCGCCTTTTTGAGCACTGGTAAAAGCTCCGGCGTCTGCTCAAGCGCTTCCCTTGCCGCACGCAGAATTTCGTCAAATACGATGCCGGGATCATTCGTCTGTAAAGCTACTGTCTTTGCAGCCTCTGCGGCAAGGCGCGCAACCGTAAGGATGGTGCCCTCCGTCGGCTTCATGACCGCCTTATAGGCCGCTTCCACCCCCAGTGAGAGCGCATGTGCGATATCCTGTCCGTCCGCCTCTTTCTTTCCTTTCAATCCTTTGGAAAAGCCGCGGAACAGCAGGGACAGTATCACGCCCGAGTTGCCGCGCGCGCCGCGTAAAAGCGCGGAAGCTGCGACATCCGCCGCCTTTTCAACCGTCGGATTGTCCAGCACGGAAAGCTCGCGCTTGCCCGCCCCGATTGTCATCGACATATTGGTGCCCGTGTCGCCGTCCGGAACCGGAAAAACGTTTAATTCGTCCACCATCTGTTTTTGATTTGCGATATTATTCGCACCCGAAATAATGGCTTTTGCCAGTAAGCTGCCTTCTATCACAATTCTGCACTCCTCATCTTATATGCTGCCGTCTTAATCAATGCGTTTTCATTCCGTCAATGAACACATTGACGCGCGCAACAGAAAAATCCGTGCTCTCCTCCACGGCAAAACGCACCTTGTGCGTGATGCTCTTGACAATAGCGGGAATATTCATACCATGCACCACGATAATGTGGAGATCGATTGTAAGCTTTGCGCCCTTCACCCGAATGCTGACGCCGCGTTCCTGCTGATCGCGCCGCAGCATGAGTGAAAGCAGGCTTTTCTTTTTTGCCGGAGCTGCCAGCCCGGCAATTCCATAGCAGGAGGCAACGGCATTTTTGACAATGCCCTCTAAATAATCGTAGGAAACATCGATTACACCGAGATGGTTTTCAAGTTTTACCATACAGATCTCCCTTTCTCGTTCTGCTGCATTACCGCGTTTTTACATGTTCTATTATATCCCGTTCACCGGCAATTTGTAAAGTGAATTCCGCATGTCCGGGCGCAATCCGCGCACAAAATCGATCAATTTTTGCGCAAAATCCTGTTTTGCGGTCGAATTCCGCAAAAACGCCGTCCATTCGGCAGGGAGCCTCCTGCTCTACTTCAAAGCGTGTAGGGAGGCTTGTGCGCAGCCGCTCGATCACACAGGCGGGTTTTACGCCGAGCGCCGAATAGGCGGGTCCTGTCATACCCACGTCCGTCAGATACGCGGTGCCGTTTGGAAGGATTTCCTCATCGGCTGTTTGCACATGCGTATGTGTGCCGAACACTGCGCTAACTCTTCCGTCCAGATAAAAGCCCATGGCCTTTTTTTCTCCGGTAGCCTCCGCGTGAAAATCGACCACGGTAAACGTCGCCTTTTCTTCTTCACGCAGAATTCGATCAACCGCCAAAAAGGGGTTTTCAATCGGCTCCATAAAAGAAGTGCCTTGCAGATTGATTACAAGCAGAGAAAACGCCCCGCCGTCGTAGCGGTAAACGCCCGCGCCGGGCGCGGCAGGCGGATAATTTGCCGGACGAATCACCTGCTCGTGCGAAGAAAAATAGTCGTAAATTTCGCGGCGTTTAAACGCATGGTTGCCGGTGGTAATGACGTCCGCTCCGCTGTCGAGCAGATGTTCTGCACTGCTTGGCAGAATGCCATTGCCCACGGCGGAGTTTTCGCCGTTCACAATCGCCGCGTCGGCGCCAAAGCGCCTTTTCAGCGCCGGTAGACAACTGCGTACTGTCTCGCATCCGGGATGCGAGACCACATCACCGATCATCAGCAATTTCATGCGTCTTTCTCCGTTTCTTCTTCCTGTCTGAGAATCCGTTCAGCCATAATGCGGACGATCCGGCGTTCTTCTATTTTCGTTACGGTGAAAAGTATTCCGTCAACGGTAACAGAAGGGCGCTCGCCATCCTCCGGAATACGGCCCAGCAGGTTGATAACAAGCCCGCCGAGCGTATCCGTATCCTCATCCGCACCGAGATCCGCATCCAGAAGCTCTTCCACCTTTTCAATCGGAATTCCGCCGTCAAAAGAATAATTGCCATTCTCCAAACGGCAGGTCTCTTCTTCCTCGCTGTCATATTCATCCTGGATTTCGCCGACAATCGATTCCAGCAGATCCTCCATCGTCGCAATGCCGGCTGTACCGCCGTATTCATCCACAATAACAGCCATGTGCCGCTTCGTGGCCTTAAACTGCCGAAACAACATGCGACAGCGAGTAGATTCCGGCACATATATTACTTCATGTATATAAGACGTCAGTGGATGCGCTTCCAAATCCGTACAGCCTGCTAAGACCAGCAGATCCTTGGCGTAAATCACACCGACAATATCGTCAATTCCATCGTCATAAACCGGTATGCGGGAAAAGCCCTCGTCAATTGCCGCGCGCAAGACCTCCGCAACCGTATCGTCCTTTGAGACGGCGCAGATTTCCGTGCGATGCGTCATAACCTCATCCACCGTGCGGTCGTCAAATTCAAAGACGTTGTTAATCATCTCCCGCTCGGACAGCTCGATTGTTCCCTTTTCGTTGCCCGTATCAACCAGCAGCCGGATTTCCTCCTCCGAAATGTTCTCCGCCTCCGCATTCGGATCAAAGCCGCAGATGCGCACAATCAAACGCGTCAGCTTGATGACAGGCCACGTAATCACATAAAAAACCGGTCCCAATACCCTGAGCGGGGAAAGCGCAAAATATCCAAATTTCTCCGCACGATAGGATACTAACTTTTTCGGCAAAAGATAACATACCGTAATAAGTAAAAACAGCAGAATAATCAGCACGCAAAGCTCCGAAGCGCGCGGACTGAACGCAGGGAACAAAAGATTCACAGGCTCTGCGTACAAAAACATGCCGAGCACCAGCGCTGCACCAATTAAAAGCAGCGTCGCCGCACCGGTGAACAGGGAAAAACCAAACTGCTTCTGTTTAATTCGATATAAAGCCGCCGCGCGTTCATCCCCTTCCTCCTCGCTCAGCCGTTTTAAATGGCTGCCGCTCAAAGAGGCCACCGCCGTTCCCACTGCTGCAAAAAACATAGCGATTAAGACCAGCAGGATAATTCCCGCTGTTCCCCAAATATATCGCCCTATGTCGTCCATTCAACTCTCCTTTCACGGAAGGAAGCCCTCCGCATCCCTGCTTCCGTTTTGCCCTTCCCGCAAAACCTCCTTACGGACATGCCGTACGGTGAAGCAGCTCCCGACACCGGTACTGCGGAATATACAGATACAGCATATACTATACCGTGTTTTTCTTTCCTTGTCAAATGAAAGCGCCAAAAAGTGTATCTCCGGCGATAAAAGAATGTTTTTATGAAAGAAACGTCCGGCGGAAGCCGGACGTTTCCATTCAATTATTACAGGTCTTATTTCTGTTCCTGCTCTGCCGGTGGTTCTTCCTTGGGCGGTTCCTCCGGCTCCTCCCCATCCGGTTTTCGGTATATAATTTCATCCTGTAGCGTAATATGGTCAATCTTTTCATAATCCGCTGTATCCGACGGCATATCGTTGCGCTTTAAGCGCTCGCTGACCATCTCTGCAACCAGCGAATAAATCAGCGCAAAGGTCGGTACGCCTATAATCATACCGGTAAAGCCAAACAATCCGCCAAATATCATAATGGAAAAAATCACCCAGAAAGAAGAAAGTCCCGTGGAATCGCCGAGAATTTTCGGGCCGATTACATTGCCGTCAAACTGCTGCAAAATCAGAATAAAAATCGCAAAATACAAGGCGGACAGCGGATCGACCAGCAGAATTAAGATACACGAAAAAACCGCGCCCACAATAGGGCCAAAAAACGGAACGATATTCGTCACGCCAATGATAACCGAGATAAGCGTAGCAAAGGGCATCCCAAAAATCGACATGCCGACGAAGCACAAAAGCCCGATAATCAGCGCCTCAATCAGCTTTCCCTTTACAAATTTGCCAAATACACGATCCGCACGGCGCGTAATCCGCAGAAGCGTATTGGTTGTGCGAATCGAAAAAATCGCATACGTAACCTTTTTCGTCTGTGCAAAAAAGTGCTCCTTTGCAGACAGGACATAAATGGAAACTACAAGCCCGACAATCAAGTTGGTCACGACGTTTACCACATTGATGACGCCGTTTGTCAGACCGCCTGCCAGATTGGTCACCTGCGGCAGGAGATCGTTTGTCGCCCAGTTGCTTATGGACTTTGTAATATTGTCAAACTGCGCTTCTATTATCTTGGCAATGTCCGGATTCTTTTCAAAAAAGCTGAGAACCCACTTTTCCAGGCGGCTGAAATAACTGGACAGGTTTCCGACAATCCCTTTGATGCTTTCAAAAAGCTGCGGGAACACCAGTACGCACAGTCCCGCAACCAGAGCGATTGCCAGTAAAAACGTTACAATCAGCGCACAAACGCGCGCCGCGCGCCGTTTTTCTTTATGGAACATTTTTACGAACAGACGCCTGAAACAGACGTCTTCAAACCAATCCACAAGCGGTCCCAGCAAATAGGCGATAATCAGGCCAATGATAAAAGGCATCAGCAGATTCAACACAAAGCCAATTACCTGCGCCACTACATCAAGACGATTCAAAAGCGAAAAAAACAGGATGCTTGAGACAATCACCAAAAAAGCAGTTATACCCCAATAGAGATATTTTTTCTCCCATTTATATTTCATTCTTTCGCATCCCTTCTTTATACATATAGATTTGCGCCGCCCGAAGCACTATAAATTCTGCGGCGGTACGCCGGTGTAATATCGCGGCGCGGCAGCAAGCGGCTGTTTATTGCGAATGGCAAACAGAAAAATGCTGTGCAATCCGAAAATGCCGCCGCAGACAGCGAATGCAAGCGAGGTTCCTGGCAGACAGTATTCCCGATAAACCGGATACAATGCAATGGAAGCGAATACGCGCGACGCGATCATCGTTCCGTTTATTAAAAAAGCAAACAGCATCATAAAAGGAAGCTGGACAAACGGAGCCGCCGAAGCAGCCGCATTGGAAAGCGGCATCACAGAGTAAAATACAGAGACCATAACCGCAAACAGCAAAACGATTCCTCCAGCCGCACAGCCGTCCAACGCAGGCAGCAGCACCCGGCTGCGATATTTTTTCGGGATGCCGCGCAGCGATACTACATCGTCCGAAAGCGCGCCGTAAACATAAGAAATTCCGACAGGAAGCCATGCAAGCCATGCATTTTGTATGCCGCGATGCTTTGCAACCGTATATGCGCCGAGCGCACCGAGTACATACAGCGCAATCGTGCCGCCAATCATCACAAGCCAAATCAAAGCAAAAAGGATAAAGGGAAGAACCTGTATATAAACACTGTTCATATAAAACCCTCCTGAATTCTGCTATTAGCCGTTCTGCGGCGGCTGCCCGCCGTTATCATAAGGGTTCTGCCAGTCATACGGATTCGGCTGTCCGTTCGGATACGGATTCTGCGGCGGGGCTTCCATATAAACCGGCGCGCCGTAACCGTTTTGCGGATAGTACGGATACATCGGCTGCCTGTTTCGGATGATAAACAAAAACAGCCAATGCAAGCCGAAGATACCGCCGCAGATGGCAAACGCCATGGCTGCGTTCGGCATATAGCGCCTATATACGCGGTATAAAAGAATCGAACCGATAATCGCCGCTGCAATAGACAGCAGAGATACAAGTTCTGAAAGGATCATGATAGCGGCGCCGCTTCCGGAAAAAATCGAGAATACCGCGTTCAATGTGTCCTCTTCCGATCCAAAAATTACGGCCCACTGTATTTTTTCCATGTAGTCCGGCATTGCGGCAAACGTCAAAATACAGCTTGCAAGAGAAAGCAGCAGATAAGCGCCGCTGATAATCGGATAGGAGATCCACCATCCCTTTTTCTGATACGGCGGCTCTTCTGCGGAAATGTCGCCAGACATCTTCCCGAGAATATACTCTTGCCCGACAGGAAGCCATGCAAGCCACGTACTCTGCATACCGCGGCGCTTGGCCAGCCGATATGCGCCGAGTGCACCGAGCACATAGATCGTGACGATAACGCCAAGCGCAATCAGGCAAACGACAAGAATACCAACCAAAATGCCCATCATAACAGATAATTCCATAAAAACACCTCACTTTTTGTTTTTGTACATCCACGATTGATATGAGAAAGAGGCGGTGTATTATATACGCCGCCTCTTTCTCCGTTTTTGCAGATAACGGCTGTGTATTGCGAAGCGGGTTCGTAATTGTAATACGCTTTATTTATTCCGCATTCTTTTTGATTTCGATATGCAGCTCGTCAAGCTGCGCTTCGTCCACGGAAGACGGGCATTCGCTCATCAGTTCGCTTGCGTTCTGCACCTTTGGAAACGCAATGACGTCGCGCAGGCTGTCCGCGCCACACATAATCATGGAAAGGCGATCAAGGCCAATGCCCATACCGCCGTGCGGCGGCGCGGCATAGCGATATGCATCCACAAGGAAGCCGAACTTCGCCTCAATCTCCTCATCGGTAAGACCCAGCGCCTCGAACATCCTTTGCTGCAATTCATAGTCGGTAATACGCATGGATCCGCTCAAAAGCTCGGTTCCGTTTACCACCAAATCAAACGCCTTCGCGCGCACTGCGCCTGGATCAGAGTCCAGATACGGCAGACATTCGTCCATCGGCATGGTGAACGGATGGTGCATCGCAAGCCATTTCCCGCTCTCTTCGTCGTATTCAAAGAACGGGAATTCCGTGATCCAGAGGAAGTTAAAGCGATCTTTTGGAATCATGCCGAGTTTTTTTGCTACCGTCAGGCGGAGCTGTCCCAGTACGCCGAGCACAACCGCATTTTTATCCGCGACAAACAGCGCCGCGTCGCCCTGCTCACAGCCGATATGCGCCATCAGCGCGGCAAGCTCTTCTTCGCTCATAAACTTTGCAAACGAGCAGGCGGGTTTTTCGTCCGTCCAGCGGATGAAGGCAAGCCCTTTTGCGCCGATACCACGCGCCTGCTCAGTCAGCTTGTCGATTTCCTTGCGGGAGAGCGTTTTGGCCCCGCCTTTTGCGACAATTGCGCGTACGCTGCCGCCGTTTGCAACGGCGCCGGAGAATACAGAGAAGCCGCAGTCCTTTACAAGCGCGGAGCAATCGCAGATTTCCATACCAAAGCGCGTATCCGGCTTATCTGAGCCGAAGCGCTTCATTGCGTCCCTGTAGGTCATGCGCTCAAGCGGCAGCGGAATGTCCAGCTTCAGCACCTCTTTGAACAGGCGGTGAATATATCCCTCCGCTATCGTTAAAATATCATCCACGTCCACAAAGCTCATTTCAAGGTCGATCTGCGTAAACTCCGGCTGACGGTCCGCACGGAGATCCTCATCCCTGAAGCAACGCGCAAGCTGGATATAGCGGTCGTAGCCTGCAACCATCAAAAGCTGCTTGTAGATCTGCGGAGACTGCGGAAGCGCATAAAACTTGCCCGCATGAATGCGCGACGGCACAAGATAGTCTCTTGCGCCCTCCGGCGTAGATTTCATCATCATCGGGGTTTCGATTTCCAAAAAGCCGTTTTCATAAAAATAGTCGCGCGTCACCTTTGCAATCTGGTGCCGGCGCATGATGTTTTTTTGCAGCTTTTCGCGGCGCAGATCAAGATAACGATATTTGAGCGCGATTTCGTCCCCGACCTTGCCGTCGTCGTTTACATGAAACGGCGGCGTCTGCGCCGAAGCAAGCGTGCGCATTTCTTCGACATAAATCTCGACCATGCCAGTCGGAATGTCGGGATTTATACTCTCGCGGCGGCGCACCTCTCCCGTCGCAATCAGCACATACTCGCTTCTTGCCGCCTTCGCCTTAGCAAAAACCTCACGATTGGTGGTATCATCAAACGTAAGCTGTACGATGCCGGTACGATCGCGCAGGTCGATAAAAATCAGATTGCCCTTATCGCGCTGACGCTGCACAAAACCCGCAACCGTCACTTTAGCGCCGGCGACCGGCTCTAATACCTCGCCGCAATAGTGCGTGCGGCGCATGTTTCCCATTCTTTCAGCCATATAAAAGCTTCCCTTCTGCATTTTATCTTATTCCGTCTTGCCCATCTGCATAATCCGCCTGAATGCGTCCTCGCCAAGCTCGCCCGCCAGCGCATCCGCCTCGGAAGCAAGCGCCGCGTCATACAGGACGTTGACAAGCTCCGTCTCAAAGGCAATCTCCTTCTGCTCGCCAGTCGCCATGTCCTTCACGTTCGCCTTTCCAGTTACCAGTTCGTTGTCGCCCAGAATCATGGACATTTTTGCACCCAGTTTGTTTGCATACTTCATCTGCGCCTTTACGCTGCGCTCCATGACGTCAAACTGAACGGAAAAGCCCTCTGTACGGAGCCTGTCCGCAAGAACCATCGCCTTTTCGCCGGCGGGAGCGCCGATACTGCCAATGTATAAGTCGCAGGGAGCGGGCTTCGGCAGTTCGATGCCCTGTGCGGAAAGCAGCAGCAGAAAGCGCTCAATACCCATGCCGAAGCCCAAAGCCGGCGTCGGTTTTCCGCCAAGTTCTTCGACCAGGCCGTCGTAGCGTCCTCCGCCGATAACAGTGCCCTGCGCGCCAATATCGTTGGAGACAAACTCGAACACGGTTTTCGTATAATAATCAAGCCCTCTGACGATCTTCGGATCGACAGTATAGGCGATGCCAAGCTTTGCAAGGCCGCGCTTAACCGCGGTAAAGTGCGTTTCACATTCATCGCACAAATAGTCCGTGACGATCGGCGCATTTTCCGCAATTTTTTTGCATTCCGGCGATTTGCAGTCCAGAATCCGCATCGGGTTTTTGTCAAGACGCTCTAAACAAGTCTCGCAAAGCTCGCCTTTATATTGCTCAAAATAGGCTTTCAGCGCCTTGTGATATTCCGCACGGCATGTTTTGCAACCAATGGAGTTCAGGCTCAGTTCTATTCCCTTGACGCCGAACAGCTTTAAAATGTGATCCACAAGAGATATAAGCTCCACGTCAGCCGCCGGAGATTTTGCGCCGAACACCTCGCATCCAAATTGATGGAATTCGCGCAGACGTCCCGCCTGCGGACGCTCGTGACGAAAGCACGGCGTAATATAGCAGGCCTTAAGCGGAAGCGCGTCATTTAACAGACCGTTTTCCAGCGCAGCCCGCACGGCTCCTGCGGTACCCTCGGGCTTTAAGGCGAAGACATCCTTGCCCTTTTGCCCCTTCACCTCAAACATTTCCTTCTGGACCACGTCGGTCGTATCCCCTACGCCGCGCTGAAACAGCTCCATCTGCTCAAAGGTGGGCGTGCGAATCTCACGAAATCCGAACAGCGCCGCCGCCTCTAACGCGGTGCGTTCGACAAACTGCCATTTATAGCTGTCGGAAGGAACGACGTCCTGCGTCCCTCTCGGAGCGGTAATTGCCATTTTGAAAACTCCTTTGCTGCGGAAAGAAAAAACTCTCCGCGTCGTCCTTATAGTTGAGAATAGGATACCTTCCATACTAAGCACCCCGTTTGCTAAGGATCGAGGTATATATTCTCACTAAATTCACCGTTCGCCTTCGGCTCCGGCTCATTAAGTGTTCATATTATACCATATTCCGCGCAACAAGAACAGGCCTTCGCAGGAAAAAATAGCGCAATGACCGGTCTTTCATACGGATCGGCGCTTATATGCAAAAAGGCCGCAGAGCGAATGCCCTGCGGCCTTTTGAAATTTAGCTTTTAACGCCTAAAACCAAAGAATCAATTCTCTGCTTTTGCACGCTCCACAAGCTTTTCGTATTTCTCTTTTGCGTTCTCCTCCGCTTTTTCGAACAGTTCTGCTGCTCTTGTCGGGTTGGAGCGTGCGAGAGAGTTGTAACGAACCTCGCCCATGATGAAGTCCTTATAGCTTGCAGACGGCGCCTTGGAGTCGAGCGTGAACGGATTCTTGCCCTCTTTCGCCAGACGCGGATCGTAGCGGAAGCAATGCCAGTAGCCTGCCTCAACGGCCTTCTTCTCCTCAGTCTGCGCGGTTGCCATACCAGTCTTGATACCGTGGTTGATGCACGGAGCATAGCAGATCACCAGCGACGGGCCGTGATAGCTTTCCGCCTCGACAAACGCCTTGATGGTCTGGTTGTAATCCGCGCCCATCGCGCACTGTGCGACATAGATATAGCCATAGCTCATTGCGATTGCAGCAAGATCCTTTTTCTTGACCTCTTTGCCCGCCGCAGCGAACTGTGCGATCGCGCCGGTCGGAGTGGACTTGGATGCCTGTCCGCCGGTGTTGGAATAAACCTCGGTATCGAACACCAGAATATTAACGTCCTCGCCGGAAGCCAGAACGTGGTCAACGCCGCCGAAGCCGATGTCATATGCCCAGCCGTCGCCACCGAAGATCCAGACAGATTTCTTGGAGAGGTAATCCTTGCTCTTCAAAATCTCTTTGGATTCGTCGCAGCCGCATTCCTCAAGCATGGAGACCAGCTTATCGGTTGCCGCACGGTTTGCTGTGCCGCAGTTCAAGGTGCCAAGATACTCGTCGATGACAGCTTTCTTCTCGCCCTCAACTTTTTCGCCAAGCGCCTCAATCTTCTTGATAAGCTTTTTGCGGATGGTATTCTGTGCGAGATACATGCCATAGCCGTACTCCGCGTTGTCCTCAAACAGGGAGTTCGCCCAAGCCGGACCGAAGCCGTTTTTATTGACGGTATACGGCGTAGACGGAGCAGAGCCGCCCCAGATGGAGGAGCATCCCGTTGCGTTGGCGATATACATTCTGTCGCCAAAGAGCTGGGTAACAAGTTTTGCATACGGTGTCTCGCCGCAACCTGCGCATGCGCCGGAGAACTCGAGCAGCGGCTGCTTGAACTGGCTGCCCTTAACGGTAGTATCCTTAAACTTCGCTGCAACTTCCGGTTTGTCGGCAAGCTTGCGGCCGTAGTTGAAGCCCGCCTGCTTTTCGACCATCTGATCAAGCGGCGTCATAACAAGCGCCTTGTTGCCCTTCTTGCCTGGGCAGACGTTCGCGCAGGATCCACAGCCCGTGCAGTCGAGCGCGGAAACCGTCATAACAAAATGCATCCCCGGCATACCGGTCATCGGAGCCGAAACCGTGCCCTCCGGCGCGTTTTCAAGCTCTTCGTCGGTCATAGCAACCGGACGGATGACTGCATGCGGGCAGACATACGAGCAGAAGTTGCACTGGATGCAGTTTTCCGGATTCCAGTTCGGAACGTCGATCGCGATGCCGCGCTTCTCATAAGAAGAAGAGCCGAGCGGCAGAACGCCGTTTGCATAATCGGTGAATGCGGAAACCGGCAGCTTGCTGCCCTCAAACGCATTGATCTTGTTCTGGATGGAGTTGACGTATTTGAGAACATCCTCGCGGCCCTCTGTTGCAGTGACAGAGAGATCAACATCCTCTGCATTTGCCCAGTCCGCCGGATATTTGACCTCGACGACATCCTGTGCGCCGCGGTCGATCGCGTCGTGATTCATCTTGACGATGTGCTCGCCCTTCTTGCCGTAAGAAGCGGTAGCTGCATCCTTCATGAATTTCACAGCGTCATCAGCCGGAATGATGTTTGCAAGCTTAAAGAATGCGGACTGGAGAATCGTGTTGATTCTGCCGCCCAGACCGATCTCTTTTGCAATCTTCACGCCGTCGATGGTATAGAATTTGATCTTCTTTTCGGCAATGGCGCGTTTCATCTGACCCGGAAGCTTTTCATTCAGCTCGTCGAGATTCCAGCCGCAGTTCAGCAGGAACGTACCGCCCTCATTGATGTCGGAAATCATATCGTACTTGTGGACATAGGACGGATTATGACATGCGACAAAATCAGCCTTGTTAATTAAATAGGTGGATTTAATCTGCGGCATGCCGAAGCGCAGGTGGGAAACCGTCAGGCCGCCGGACTTTTTCGAGTCATAATCGAAGTAAGCCTGTACGTTCATATCGGTGTGGTCGCCGATAATTTTAATGGAGTTCTTGTTTGCGCCAACCGTACCGTCCGCGCCAAGGCCCCAGAACTTGCAGCTTGTGATACCGGCCGGCGTAGTGTTCGGGTTTTCTTTCGCTTCAAGAGAAAGATGCGTCACATCGTCGTTGATGCCGATGGTGAAGTGCTTTTTCTCAGTATTTCTGTAAACAGCGATAATGTCAGCCGGAGTGGTGTCCTTCGAACCCAAGCCGTAACGGCCGCCGAATACCGGAACACGGTCGAATTTCGTATCTTTAAGCGCAGCAACCACATCGAGGAACAGCGGCTCCGCCTGAGCGCCCGGCTCCTTGGTGCGATCGAGCACGGTGATCTGTTTTACCGTCTCCGGAATTGCCGCAACCAGCTTGTCCGCGCAGAACGGACGGTACAGGCGAACCTTGACCAGACCGAATTTGCCGCCGTTTGCATTTAAATAATCGATGGTCTCTTCGATGGTGTCGAGCACAGAGCCCATCGCAACGATGACGTGCTCTGCATCCGGCGCGCCATAGTAGTTGAAGAGCTGATAGTTGGTGCCGATCTTCTCGTTGACCTTCGCCATATATTTCTCAACGACAGCCGGAACCTTTGCATAATAAACGTTGGAAGCCTCACGCGCCTGGAAGAAGATATCCGGATTCTGCGCAGTGCCGCGAAGCGTCGGATGCTCCGGATTCATCGCGTTCTTTCTAAACTCGTCGATCGCTTCCCAGTTGACCATATCCGCCAGGTCCTCGTTATCCCAGCAGGCGACCTTCTGCAGCTCGTGAGAAGTGCGGAAGCCGTCAAAGAAATGTAAAAACGGAACGCGGCCTTCAATTGCGGACATATGCGCGACAGCGCCTAAATCCATCGCCTCCTGCGGAGAGGTGGACGCGAGCATTGCAAAGCCAGTCTGGCGGCACGCATACACGTCAGAGTGATCGCCGAAAATGGACAGCGCGTGAGAAGCGAGCGCGCGTGCGGATACATTGATGACGCATGGCAGGAGCTCGCCTGCGATTTTGTACATATTCGGGATCATGAGCAGCAGGCCCTGCGAAGCGGTATACGTGGTAGTCAGAGCGCCTGCGGACAGAGAACCGTGGACAGCGCCCGCAGCACCGGCCTCGGACTGCATTTCAACAACGCGGACTTTTTCGCCGAAGATGTTCAGTTTGCCTTCAGTCGCCCATTTATCGGTGACTTCCGCCATCGTGGACGAAGGGGTGATCGGATAAATCGCCGCAACGTCGGTAAAGGCATACGAAGCATAAGCGGCAGCGTTGTTGCCGTCCATGGTTTTCATTTTTCTTGCCATTTGGTTTTTCCTCCTTAGAAGTTTGTGCAATGGCCGCTTTAAACGCGGTCAAGCAGGGCCGTCCTTTTGCAAAAAAGACAGTCCCGCACACTTATTAATATCATATCACGTTTTAATTTCGATGTAAAGCATTTTTCCGGTTGGAAAAGGGATTTTCCGCAAAGAAACAACCCGTATTTGCCGCAGATAAAAAGTTGACCGGCCGCTTATTTCTCTCAAACGGCGATCCCGCCTTTTCTGTAATCTGGTTTTCGTCGCTGCTTGGTTCCGCGTCCGAGATAAGCGTTCCCACACCAAGCGCTTATGAAACGGGGCTGCGCGCATTCCTGTATGAAAAGAAAATTTATGGAAGTTGCTGGATTCTGAATATTCAGCACGCTCAAACCTCGCGCTGATTTTCCGCATGATTTTTACGCATACGGAGAAAATCAACGGGAAAAACAGAATTCACTCGTTTTTTCGTTGACAAATCGCTGCTCGTTTTTTATTATTAGATTAGGTTGTTGCGTGCGTCCAAGGCGAAAGGAACGCACGCTTTGTGTGCTTGATTATGATGAGGAGAGTTGAAATGGAAGAACTGCACAGTGAAATGATCGGCGACCTTGGAATCATCTGTATGCCCGGCTGCGAAGGCTTTGTGGAAAAGGTGGAACGTTATCTAAAAACGTGGCACGACGATTTTGACCACAATTATGTAGTCAATACCGTCATCTCCCGCTTTGCCTCCGGCGAGGCGAAGGGTCTGATCCGTGAATCCGTCCGCGGCAAGGACTTGTATATCATTACGGACTGCTTTAATTACAGCGTAACCTATAAAATGTATCAGATGGACGTCCCGATGAGTCCGGACGATCATTTTCAGGATTTAAAGCGTATGATCTCGGCAACAGCCGGCAAGGCGAAACGCATTACCGTTATTATGCCGATGCTGTATGAGGGCAGACAGCACAAGCGCTCCTCCCGCGAATCGCTCGACTGCGCGCTGGCCTTGCAGGAGCTTGTCAACATGGGCGTTTCCAACATCATCACCTTTGACGCGCATGATCCGCGCGTGCAAAACGCCATTCCGCTGTCCGGCTTTGACAGCTTCCAGCCCACCTATCAAATGATTAAAGCCATGACCAAGACGGTGCCGGATATTGCGTTTGAGGATCAGTCGCTTGCCATCATCTCCCCGGACGAGGGCGGCGTTTCCCGCTGCTTATACTATTCTTCCGTATTAAACGTAAACGTCGGCATGTTCTACAAGCGCCGCAACTACTCGGTTATTGTCAACGGCAGAAATCCGATCGAAGCGCACGAATACTTAGGCAACAGCATAGAGGGCAAGGACATTATCGTAGTAGACGACATGATCGCCTCCGGCGATTCGATGCTTGACATCTTCAAAAATCTGAAAGAGCGCGGCGCAAGACGCATTTTTGCCTGCGTATCGTTCGGACTGTTTACGCATGGCCTTGAGCATTTTGACCGGATGTATGAGCAGGGCATGTTTGACAAGATTTTCACGACAAACCTGATTTATACGCCGGACGAGCTGCTTGAAAAGCCATGGTACTGCTCGGTCGATATGTCGAAATATGTAGCGTATATTATTGAGGAATTGAATCATGACAACTCCACCAGCAGCCTGATTGACCCGTTTGCAAAGATCAAGGCGCTTCTGGCTAAATTTAACGCGCAAAAGGAACAATATGAGCAGACGACGCTGCACGACTGATTGCAGCAAAGAGAGTATGGCAGATACGGGTTTTCGTATCTGCTTTTTCTTTGGGATTTTCTGAGAAATTGCGTAATATGCATTGCGCTTTTCACAAAAAAACGGTATGATAAAGCACAGCAGCAAAACACAGGGGTCCTTATCTGCATATGCTCATCAGGGGACATGCCATCCTGTGCAGAGTGAGGTGAAAACATGCAGTCCGCAGCTTCTGAAAAATCGTTTCGGCGGGTTCTGACTGCCGAGCAGCACGGCCTCTTCGGAGTACCGGTGTTTGCCTGCGCCAAAGGAATGGAAGCCGTTTTGCCCATGATCGAACACCGGCATAAGGACAAGTACGAATGTGTGCTTCTAAACGGCGGAACGCGTGTTTTAACCGCAGGCGGCCTTCCTTACACCGTATATCCGGAAAACGCCTTTTTCACACATCCGGACGAGCCGCACGCCGCAGACCGCGCGACAAAGGATGCCGGTGAAATGCTCTGGTTCCAGATTAACGCGCAGGGGCCGCTTTTAAGCCTGACAGAGGAGGAACAGCACTTTTTGCGAAGCCTTCTCTCATCATGCAGAGCACGGATGTTCTGCGTGACGCCGGAAGTGTATGCGATGTTCCGCGAAAGCTTTCGGCTTTTGTGCAGAGGCAGCGCTGCTTCCGCCTTAAAGGGACGGACGCTTTTTATTTATGCCCTAACCGCCCTTCTGGAATCGCCGGAGGCCGTTCCGCTCCTTTCGCCGGAGATTGACCGCGCCAAGCAATACATTCTTTCTCACCTGCATGAGGGGATCGATCCGGACGATCTGCGCGAGGGCAGCGGGCTTTCACGCGCGGATTTTGAAGCGCGCTTTATGGAACAGATCGGTTTTATGCCAAAGGAGTATATTCTCAGGCTGAAGATAGAGGCCGCCGCGCGCGATGTGGCGCAGAGCGGCCGGAGCCTTGCAGATATTGCGTTTGATTATCATTTTTCTTCTTTGTCCTATTTCAAGACGCTCTTTAAACGATACATTGGCTGTTCACCGAAGCAATACCGCGAGCGGAAAGGCCGGTATCAATAACGTTTTTCGGAATAAAAATCTGCACGCTTTTCTGCGGGCGGTATTCTCAAACTTCGGCCCATGATTGGAGGCTTTTTATGTTTACAGACCTATATCAGAAACTATGCTCCAAGGAGGAGCAGATTGCACTCGTCGGACTTGGCTATGTCGGGATGCCGATTGCAGTGGCCTTCGCCCAAAAGGTAAGCGTTATCGGATTTGATACGAATACCCGCAAAATCGGACAGTACAAAGCCGGTATCGATCCGACGCACGAGGTTGGCGACGAGGCGGTACGCGCGAGCTCCGTACAGTTTACAAGCGACGAAAAGATGCTCCGGCAGGCAAAATTCCATATTATCGCTGTGCCGACGCCGATTAACGCCGATAAAACACCGGATCTTCAACCGGTTGAAAGCGCATCCCGCGTGGTGGGACGCAATCTTACCAAGGGATCGGTTGTGGTATATGAATCGACGGTATTTCCCGGCGTGACAGAGGACGTCTGCGTTCCAATTCTTGAAAAGGAGTCGGGACTTGTATGCGGCAGGGATTTCAAGGTCGGCTATTCGCCGGAGCGTATCAATCCTGGCGACAAGGTGCACCGCCTTTCCAACATCAAGAAAATTGTCTCCGGCATGGACGCCGATACGCTCGAGCTTGTTGCAAAGGTGTACGAGCTTGTTGTGGAAGCTGGCGTACACCGTGCGGGCAGCATCAAGGTGGCGGAAGCGGCGAAGGTCGTCGAAAACTCGCAGCGCGATATTAATATCGCCTTTATGAACGAGCTTGCGCTTGTATTTGACAAAATGGGCATCGATACAAAAGAGGTCATCGAAGCGATGAATACCAAATGGAACGCGCTGCGCTTTTACCCGGGTCTGGTCGGCGGACACTGCATCGGTGTTGATCCCTATTACTTTATTTATCAGGCGGAAAAGCTTGGCTACCATTCGCAGATCATCGCCGCCGGACGCAAGGTCAACGACTCGATGGGCAAGTTTGTTGCAGAATCCACAATCAAACAGCTTGTTCAGGCCGATAAGCGGGTGAAAGAAGCCCGCGTCTGTATCCTTGGGCTCACCTTCAAGGAAAACTGTCCGGACACCCGCAACACACGCATTGTCGATATTGCGGACGAGCTTAGAGAATATGGCATCAATCCGCTGGTTGTCGATCCGGTGGCCGACGCAGACGAGGCAAAACGGGAATACGGCATCGAGCTTGTACCGCTCGGCGAGGTGCATAACATTGACGCACTGATTCTTGCCGTTGCGCACGACTGCTTCCGCAGGATACCGCTTGCTGCGCTCGGCGCAATGTATGCCGAAAGGCCCGGCGAGGAAAAGGTTTTGATTGACGTAAAATCCGTTTTGGACCCAGAAGAAGTTCGCGCAGCCGGATACCGGTATTGGAGGCTTTGAATGCGCAGAACAAACCGAGCGATTCTTTTTTCTGCGCTGAGTCTTATATGGGGATTCTTCATCTTCTCCCAGTCCATGAAAACCGGCGCCGTTTCCGAACAGATGAGCATGGGAATCGTATCGTGGATCGCGCAGTTTTTCCATATAGACGCAGAGCTTCTGCACATTTTGGTGCGCAAAAGCGCGCATTTTGGCGAATACCTGCTTTTGGGCGTGCTGCTTTCCCTCACCATGCGCGAGGCCGGTCTCCTGCCGCGCCGCTTTGACCTGACGGTGCTGTTTATCGGCACCATATGGGCGGTGCTTGACGAATTTCTGCAAACCTTCATACCAGACAGAAGCGGGCAGGTTTCGGACGTTTTGCTCGACGCCTTCGGCGTATTCTGCGGCTTTTTGCTGGTTCATCTGATTCTATACCTTCGGCGCAGACGAAAAAAGGAGGAACCGCTATGCAGCGCGTAACCGGCTACATGCGTAAGGCGATTACCGAATTCCAGATGATTGAAAACGGCGACCGGATTGCAGTCGGCGTTTCCGGCGGCAAGGACTCTGTCGCGCTTCTGACCGGACTGCATCTGCTGCGACGCTTTATTGGAATCGACTATGAAATTGTCGCGCTCACGCTTGATCCCGGCTTTAACGGGCAGGAAACGGATTACAGCGCGATTGCGGCGCTCTGCGCGCAGTACGATATTCCATACGAAGTAAGACGCACGCAAATCGGAAAGATTGTATTCAACGAACGAAAGGAAAAACACCCCTGCTCGCTCTGTGCAAGACTTCGCCGCGGCGCGCTTCACGATGCGGCAAGGGAGCTTTCCTGCAACAAGCTGGCGCTCGGCCATCACTATAACGATGTGGTGGAAACCTTTATGATGAACCTCTTTAACGAAGGACGGATCGGCTGCTTTGCGCCTGTCACCTATCTCTCGCGCAAGGATTTGACGATGATCCGTCCGCTTATATTCGCGCCGGAAAAGGAAATTGCCGCCGCTGTACGCAGGAATGCGCTGCCCGTCGTAAAAAGCGTTTGTCCGGCGGACGGCGCAACATCCAGAGAGGATATGAAAACTTTTCTGCGTGAACGGGAGCGCGAGGACAAGGGCTTTACCTATCGCATGTTCGGAGCGCTCAGAAGAAGCGGCGTGGACGGATGGGGATATCCGGAGAACGGAATCCGCGATCCGAAAACAGACGGAAAGGTACGTAAGAGCGGCTATCCGATTGATCCCGAAACAGGCGCGAAGCTTTTTTAAGGAGGATTTTTCTTGACAAATGTTTCAGCAGTGATTCTGCGCAGTGAGCAAAATGAACTTCTCATCTGTCAAAGGGGCGCAGGCGGAAGCTGCGCATACCTGTGGGAATTTCCCGGTGGCAAGCAGGAACCCGGCGAGACGCCGGCAGCATGTGCCGTTCGGGAATGCCGTGAGGAGCTCCAAGTAGAAATTGGCAGTCTCACTCCGTTTGGCACCTCATTCTACCGCTATCCGGACCGGGATATTTTCTTTACCTTTTTTGAAGGAAAAATTCTTTCAGGCAAACCTGAGCGCAGTGTACATACTGAAATCCGGTGGGTTTCTCCCGCTGCGCTTTCGGACTATGCATTCTGCCCGGCAGACGAAGAAATTCTGCAAAAATTGATTGCCAGAGGATAATCTCCCGCACCTTTGAGAAAAAGCATTCCCCGCAGACCGACTGCCTGCGGGGAATGCTTTTTCTCAGTTATCG
The DNA here is from genome assembly GCA_900543295.1 of uncultured Oscillospiraceae bacterium. Classification (GTDB taxonomy): domain Bacteria; phylum Bacillota; class Clostridia; order Oscillospirales; family Ruminococcaceae; genus Paludihabitans. The sequence continues at coordinate 23,343 of UQQY01000008.1, forward strand.
CTTATTCTAATATAGTCGCAAATAATCTCTGCACATTTATCAATGCCAATACTGCTGTCAATAGACAGATCGAAATTATGCGCGCTGCTCCATTCGTTTCCGGTAATATTTTTATAATAAGACGCTCTTGCGCCGTCGGAACGGTGAACGCTCTTTCTGGCCTCTTCCTCTGTATCGCCGTAAACCTCCATTATCCGTTTCATGCGATACGCCTTGGGAGCATGAATGAATACCCTGACAACATTCTCATAATCCCGCAGTACATAGTCTGCGGCACGGCCCACAATGACGCAACTGCCGTTATCGGCGATTTTGCGGATAATTTTATCCTGTGCGGCAATCGCCTGCTGCACGACCTGTGTGCTTAAATAGAGATCGTGCAGCAGATTCGGAGAATTTGCGTTGATGTCGGATATGAATTCCTGATCCAGTCCGCTCTCCTGTGCCGCAAGCGCTGTCATCTCTTTGTAGTAGAAAGGAATATCGAGTTTTTCCGCCACAATCTTGCCGATTTGCTTGCCTGAAGAGCCGTGTTCTCTCGCAATAGTCAGGATAACGCCCTTTCGGGACGGCCTCATTACAGACACCGTTTTGCTTTCCGTATCCTCATGCTTCAGCGTCTTCATAAAGGTTACGGTGAGCGCTGCCGCGACGATCATCGCAATAAAATCGGCGATCGGCGCGGCAAATAAAATACCCTCTATCCCCCAAAATAAGGGAAGGATGATAATAAGCGGGATAAAGCGGACAATATCCCGAATCATTGAAGAAACAACGGCGCGCACCGGCTTTCCCACCGCCTGAAAGAAGATTGAGGACATTTTGATGACGCAGGTAAAGGTCACCAGCGACAGGAAGATACGAAAGGTCTTTTCTGCAAAAATCCAGTAATCCTCAGGATTTGGAATATTGGTCGGCGTACCGAAGATGGAAACCACTGCACGGGGCGCAAGCTCAAACAGCAAGGTCGAGACAACACCAATCAAAATTGTGCAGAACAAAATGGATCGGTACAGCTTTTTGACGCGGTTGTATTTCTTTGCGCCGATATTATAGCCAATAATGGGCTGGCAGCCAAGCACAATGCCGACGATCAGATTGATGACGACAGTAAACACCTTGCTTTCAATACCAATAATAGCAATCGGAATATCGACGCCATATCTTGACTGTGCGCCGTATTTTGCAAGCATGATGTTGCATACAAGCGAAATGATTACGATTGTCATCTGCGTAATGAAAGAAGATGTTCCAAGCTGAAGCGCGCCTGAAAACACCTTAAAGTCCGGAATAAAACTTTTAAGGGTGAGCTTGAACGTCTTAGTGCGGAAAAAGTAAATCAGGCTGATGACAAAGGAAATCGTCTGTCCGATAACAGTAGCAAGCGCAGCGCCTGTCATCCCCCAGTGAAACGCAAAGATGAACAGCGGATCGAGAATAATGTTTACAACAGCGCCAGCCAGCATGGAAGCCATAGACCAGGAAGGGCTTCCATCCGCACGGATTACCGCATTCATCATATTGGAAAGCATATAAAGCGGGAAAAACGCAAGAATGACGTTGAAATACTCCACAGCCATCCCGATACTGTTTTCAGAAGCGCCGAACAGGGTCAAAAGCTGTATTTTGAGCGGAAAGAAGACAGAAATCAGGATAATGCTTGTAATCAGGGTAAAGGTGATGCCGCTGCCAATCGATCGATGTGCGTTTTGCATATCCTTTTTTCCCTGACAAATGTTTAAATAGGCCGCGCATCCGTCCCCAAAACACCATGCAAAGGCCTGCGCAATAATGAAAATGGGAAAAACAACGCCTGTTGCCGCATTGCCCAGAGCGCTTAGCTCGCTGTTGCCGATAAAAATCTGATCGACAATGTTATACAGTGCGCTGACCAAAAGCGAAAGCACGCAGGGAACCGAAAATTTGAGCATCAGCTTTGAGATTTTCTCTTCCCCCAAAAGCTGGCCGTTTTCAGTCTGATTCATCCGTAAAAAACCTCCAATAAAAGCATCAAATTTGGAGTCTTTATCAGAGAAAAAGCTGCCTGAAAACTGCGAAGAGCACAAAAAAAAGAGAGCGTAGAAACTCCGTCGGAATTTCTACGCTCTGCCGCTGCTCGACTTTGTTATTCTATCATAAAAAATTTTAAAAATCAAGCCCTTAAAATCAGGAGAAACTGCCCGCAAAGAATAAATCCGCACCGGAGGCCGGTGCGGATTTATGACGAAAACGCTGTTAAAGCTTAATAGGCAACGCCCTGCGCGATCATTGCTTCAGCGATCTTTTCAAAGCCTGCAATATTTGCGCCGGCAACCAGGTTGCCTTCAACGCCGTATTTCTTGGAGGCGTTGTACGCATTGTGGAAGATTCCGACCATGATGTCGTGAAGCTTTGCGTCAACCTCTTCAAACGTCCAGCCGTACCGCATGGAGTTCTGGCTCATTTCAAGACCGGAGGTTGCGACGCCGCCTGCGTTTGCCGCCTTAGCCGGACCAAACAGGACTCCCGCATTCTGGAAGGTTTCGATTGCCTCTGGTGTGGACGGCATATTTGCGCCTTCTGCAACAGCCATTACACCGTTTTTCACAAGCAATGCGGCCTCTTCGCCGTTTAATTCATTCTGTGTTGCGCACGGCAGCGCGATGTCGCATTTAATGCTCCAGATACCGCGGCAGCCCTCGGTATAAACTGCGCCTTCAACACGGTTTGCATACTCTTTGATACGACCGCGCTCAACCTCTTTGATCTGTTTGACAACGTCAAGATTAATGCCGTTTGCATCATAGACATAGCCGTTTGAATCGGAAAGCGCGACTACCTTTGCACCAAGCGCCGTCGCCTTCTGTGTTGCATAGATTGCGACGTTTCCGGAGCCGGAGATAACAACCGTTTTTCCTTTAAAGCTATCGTTTCTCATGCAGTTGAGCATTTCTTCCGTAAAGTAGCACAGGCCGTAACCCGTTGCCTCTGTTCTCGCAAGAGAACCGCCGTAAGACAGGCCTTTGCCGGTAAGAACGCCGGTAAACTCGTTGCGGAGACGTTTATATTGGCCAAACATATAGCCGATTTCACGTGCGCCGACGCCGATATCGCCCGCCGGAACGTCCGTATCCGCGCCAATATGCTTGGAAAGCTCGGTCATGAAGCTCTGGCAGAAACGCATGATTTCGCCGTCGGACTTGCCTTTCGGATCAAAGTCAGATCCGCCCTTGCCGCCGCCCATCGGCAGCCCAGTCAGGCTGTTTTTAAAGCACTGCTCAAAGCCAAGGAATTTGATAACAGAAGCGCAGACAGACGGATGCAGGCGCAGACCGCCCTTGTACGGACCGATCGCAGAGTTAAACTGTACGCGGAAGCCGCGGTTTACCTGCACCTTTCCATTATCGTCCACCCAGGAAACACGGAATTGAATAAAGCGCTCCGGCTCGACAATGCGGTCGATTACGCCAGTATCGATGATCGAAGGATTCGCTGCAACAACCGGTTCGAAAGACTCTAAAACTTCTCTTACAGCTTGCAGAAATTCGGATTCACCTGCATTGCGCTTTTCCACTGTTTCATAGACGCTTTGCAGATATTCGCTTTTAAATGCCATATAGATCTCCTCCTGTTTGCTATTCTGCGAGTTTTTCCCGCAGGTGCCGTTTCCGTGCGACACATCATTTTTATTATAGCGATTCAGTCTCACAAATGCAAGTGGAGATTTAAAAATATTCACATTTTTTCAGAAAGCACACTTGTTCATCCGCATTATCCGTTTCATTTTGCAGTACTCTGAATGTTAAGCTGCAAAAAAATTCATTTGTATATCAGATAATAGAAATGAAGAATTGATACCGCAGTTTTATATTTTAAACCGCATTTTTGATCGGATGCAAAAACCTCGGCGAAGCATATGCTTCGCCGAGGGTTTTTATGAATTCCACGGAATCAGAGCTTATTCAGCGTCTTCTTCCCGCTTTTTCATGCAGAATACAAGTGCGGCGATACCCGCCAGAGCAACCGGCAGTGCAATCGGCGCATAGTCGCCCGTATCAACCGGCGGTGCGACCTTAGTGTATTCCGGAACAATCGTCGTATCGCCGGTGATCCCATCAGCCGGAATGATCCATTTTCCCGTGTAG